>DASXUM010000111.1:0-25121 GCA_036504835.1 Candidatus Nanopelagicaceae bacterium | reverse complement strand
CGCACTACATCTCCTCCGACTACAAGGACATCACAACTGCGCGCCTCCATCTCAATTCCGCGCGCCAATTCTCTAATCCAGACCATGCTTTCGTGGCCCGTCAATGAGATCGCGACCACCAGATGTTCTGGGGTAGCACCCATGGCGAACACGTCGGCGAGATTTGCCGCCGTGATCTTTTGACCGATCTCATCTGGTGTTGACCACTCTCGTCGGAAGTGCACGCCCTCAACTGCCATATCGGTAGTGATCACGGTTTTCTGCAACGGTGAGGCAACAACTGCCGCGTCATCTCCGATACCAATGAGTACGCGAGAATCATGTCGAGTGAAAATCGTGGATAGTTCGGCAATTACCTCGGACTCAGAGAATTCCATGCCGACAGCCTACGCGCAGAATAAACCCCTGCCAGGTAGGTAAAAAATGCGGTACCGTCTCACCAATAGAAGGTTCAACGAAAGGAACGCCCATGTCAGTCCAGGCCTACATCTTGATCCAGACCGAGGTCGGGAAAGCATCAAGCGTTGCGCACGCGGTTTCGGCCATCTCGGGAGTCACTCTTGCCGAGGGAGTCACCGGTCCTTACGACGTCATCATGCGCGCAGAAGCGCCCAGCATGGAGGAATTCGGTCGCGTGATCTTGTCCAAAGTGCAGGCGGTCGCAGGAATCACGCGCACACTCACCTGCCCTGTCACCAGCTACTAAGTACCTAGTTACCTAGTACACCATTTTTGCGCGTCAGCGCACCCTTGATTAATTCGTCAATGATGTCGGTATACGTGACGCCCTTTTCCGCCCACAACGTGGGAAAGACTGAAGTCGGGGTGAACCCGGGCATGGTGTTAAGTTCGTTGATGACGATCTGGCCATCGCTGCGATAGAAGAAATCAACTCGCGCAAGCCCGGCGCAACCCAAAGATGTAAATGCCAGCGCGGCCAGACGTTGTACTTCTTTCTTTGCCGCATCGGGAATATTCGCAGGCACTGCGACACTGGTCCCGACATCAAGGTACTTGGATTCAAAGTCATAGAAATCAAATCGCTTGTCGATAATGATCTCGCCCGGGTTAGAGGTCATGACCTGTCCATTGATCTCCAGGACGCCGCATTCGACTTCTTTGCCATCAACGCCTTCTTCTATGAGCGCCTTGCGATCGAAATGGTGTGCCTCTTCAATGGCCTGCGCGAGAGTCGAGGGATCCTTCACCTTTGTAGTGCCTCTGCTGGACCCTCCCCTCGCAGGTTTTACAAAGAGCGGATAGGTGAAACTTGCCAGAAGTGATTCGCATGCTGCTTGGTTGCTGGTCCACTGTTCTTTCGTGATGACCATTCCTTCGGCGACCTGCATGCCGTGCGCCGCAAAAATCGGCTTGGCAAATGACTTGTCCATCGCAACAGCCGAGGCAAGAACACCACTGCCCGCATAGGGAATATTGGCGATTTCGCAGAACCCTTGAATCGTGCCGTCTTCGCCATACGGCCCGTGCAGCATGGGGAAGATGACGTCGACGCGGAGAGACTTTCCATTGACCGAAAATCCGTGGATATCAGTGTTCACAACCGGTGCATCTTCGGGGACGGTTGGCAGAACTCCATCCACGATAGAAAGCGGGTAATCGGCGGGGATTAGGACCCAACGACCTGCAGTGCGAGTAATGCCGATCAAGACAGGCTCATACATATCGCGATTTATCGCGGCGAGGATCCCGCCGGCAGAGATGCAGGAAATCTCATGCTCGCTGCTGCGACCACCACAGAGGATCGCTACAACTATCTTGTCCGTAGTCACTGAATGAATTCCTCTGCGCGGGTGCTGATCTCCATCAGACGATCCAGTGCCTGGACAGGAGTAATAGTTCCGCTTACGACATCAGCTACGGCTTCGATCACGGGAACCTCGACTCCAACTCGGTGAGCCAATTCAACGACGGCTCCCGCAGAGGCTACGCCTTCCACCGTGCTCTCAACGTGGGCACGCGCGTATTCCATTGTCCCGCCGCGCCCCAGGGCTTCTCCGAAGGTGCGGTTGCGCGAAAGCGGGGATGAACACGAGGCCACCAAGTCGCCTAGCCCGGCAAGGCCGGCCACACTCAGTGGGTCGGCCCCGTGGGCCGCTCCCAGCCGCGCGACTTCATTGAGTCCGCGGGTGATGAGCATCGCCTGCGTGTTCTCACCCAGGTCCATCCCGACGGCGATTCCCACACCAAGGGCAATAACGCTCTTGATAGCACCTGCCAATTCGCAGCCCAGCACATCTGTAGAGGTATAGACGCGGTAATACGGAGTGGTGAACAAGCGCTGAACCCGGTGGGCTAGTTCGGAGGTCGCCGCTGCGGCGACGGCCGCGGCGGGCTGGCGCAGAGCCAATTCGGTTGCCAGATTGGGCCCGGTAATAATGGCAACCTTCTCGGCATCCACCTCGAGAACATCCAGGATCACCTCGGTCATGCGAAAGTGCGAGGCGACCTCAATTCCTTTGAGGGTGCTGATCAAGATGCCATCTTTGGAGAATCCGCCTTTCCACTCCTCCAATTTTGAGCGCAGAGATTGGGCGGGAATTGCCAGAACATAAGTGCTGGAATGCGACATTGCCTCACTAATGTCGCTTGTTGCCCGCAACTGTGATGGAAGAACAATGTGCGGCAGGTATTTCTCGTTGGAATGACGCGTATTTATCTCGGCGACCACATCATTGTTGCGACCCCATACCAAAACATCATTGCCTGCATCCGAAAGCACCTGAGCCATAGTTGTGCCCCAAGAACCTGCACCTAAAACTGTAACCGGACTCATTGCTTCTTCCTCTTCTTGAAGTTGCCTGTGCGCGGCAGATCAGATTGGCGCGGATCAAATGGTATTTCGGGAGCGCTCTCTCCGCGAATTTCCTCCAACATCGTTGTCAGTGTTTTCATTACTTCGGCAGTTGCTTCGCTAAGCGCTTGTTGATCATCGATCTTTCCGTACCAAGGCGATAGATCAATGGGAGGCCCGGCGCGATAAATCACCTTAGTACGCGGCCAGAAGTGCAGACGCTTGCTGTAGGGAGGCAGAACTTTTTGCGGACCCCACGCGGCGATGGGAATTACCGGTGCTTGTGTGAGGATTGCCAATCGCGCGATTCCAGTTTTGGCCGCCATCGGCCAGAGATTCTCGTCGCGGGTCAGAGTTCCTTCGGGATATACACCGACAATATGTCCTGCCATCAAACAAGCAACTGCATGATCGAGAGCCTTGCTTGCATCCTGGCTTTCTCGGTCGACCGGAATCTGCTCTGCTGCATAAAGTATGCGTCCTACAATAGGAATTTCAAAGAGCGACTTCTTGCCGATATAACGCGGTGCCCTACCGTTGAGGTAGAGAAATTGAGTAAGAAAGAGAACATCGGCATAAGAGACATGGTTGCTTGCCACTATCGCAGGTCCGGTCGCAGGAATATTCTCTGCGCCTTTCCAATCGGTTTTACTGACGGCATTAAGAATGGGAATCAATATCCGTGCGCAAACTTTGTAAGCGCGGTTGGTGCCAAGAGGATAGCCAGATGGTGGTGAGTACTTAATTCCGCTCGCCTCCACCCCGTAAGAGTACTAGTAGAGAAAGCGAAGCGGGACTAGCCAATGACTAGCCCCGCTTCCCAATGTGAAACTACTTCTTCTTTGCTACTTTCTTCGCTGCCTTCTTAGGGGCTGCTTTCTTTGCGGCTTTCTTTGGAGCAACTTTCTTCGCTGCCTTCTTTACAACTTTCTTCGCTGCCTTCTTAGGAGCGGCTTTCTTGGCAACCTTCTTCGCTGCCTTCTTAGGAGCGGCCTTTACTACAGGCTTTGCAACAACTTTAGGAGCTGGCTTTGGGGCTGGCTCAAGTTTGCGGGCGCCTGAGATAACTTCCTTCAAGCCCTTTGCAGGGAGGAAGCGTGGCTTCTTGCTGGCCTTGATCTGGATCGTCTCACCGGTGAATGGGTTACGTCCCTTACGGGCCTTGCGATCAACTTTCTTGAACTTACCGAAATCGTTGATCATTACGTCTTCACCCTTAGCAAGGTTGCGAGTAATTGCATCAAAGATGATATCCACAGCGTGTGCTGCTTCCTTCTTGCTGTCGTTGAAGTGTGGGGTCAACGAGGCAATGAATTGGGCCTTATTCATCAAATTCCCCTTATATTTACGCGTAAATGTTAAGCAATTGCTTAACACGGTTAGAAATTTACGCACTAATACAAATCGAGTCCACCATCAAACACGCGTGTCGCACTTATTTATTTCGCGAGTAAGAGAGAAAAAATGGTGAAATTCACTGCTTTTATCTCTCAATGGAAGGTAGAGACTTTGCTTTACGGGTTCACCCTTAGACGGCCCATCGCTCCGAAGAAGGTGAAAAGTGAGCCTATCTCGCTGGCAAAGTGGCTGGTTTCAACGGCGAGCGCTTGCTTTCAAACTCGTCGATGGAATCAGTCTGCTTCAAGGTGAGGCCGATATCGTCCAGACCCTCCATTAAACGCCAGCGGGTGTAGTCATCTAGCTCAAAACCAAGGCTCACGCCATCGTAGGAGACGGTGCGATTCTCCAAACTCACCGTTATTTCCAGTGACGGGTTGGCTTCTACCGCTTTCCAGAGTGCTTCCACCGCATCTTGCGGCAAAATCACGGTCAAAAGCCCACCTTTGAGGCTGTTGCCGCGGAAAATATCGGCAAAACGGGGCGAGATGACGACCTTGAATCCGTAGTTCTGCAGCGCCCAGACCGCATGTTCGCGCGATGAACCGGTCCCAAAATCGACGCCCGCAATAAGAATCGTGGCCTTCTTGTACTCATCCTTGTTGAGGACGAACTCGGGATCCTTGCGCCAGGCGGCAAAAAGGCCGTCTTCGTAGCCGGTGCGAGTAACCAATTTCAGCCAGACGGCCGGGATGATCTGATCGGTATCGACATTGCTTCGACGCAGTGGAACACCGGTGCCAGTGTGAGTGATGAATTTATCCATGATTGTTTCTCGCCTCTCTACAGATCTGCCGGTGATGACAAGGTGCCGCGGATTGCGGTAGCAGCAGCCACAAGCGGGCTGACTAAGTGCGTCCGGCCGCCTTTTCCTTGGCGGCCTTCGAAGTTTCTGTTGCTAGTCGATGCCGAGCGCTCCCCCGGTGCCAATTGGTCAGGGTTCATTCCCAGACACATCGAGCAGCCAGCGTTTCGCCATTCGGCCCCTGCTGCAATGAAGATCTTGTCCAGTCCCTCGGCTTCGGCTTGCAAACGGACTCGTGCAGATCCTGGAACCACCAACATGCGAAGCGATGAAGCGATGTGCTTGCCGTCCAAGATCGAGGCCGCGCTGCGGAGGTCTTCGATTCGTCCGTTGGTGCACGAACCCAAGAAGACAGTGTCAATGGCTATCTTCTTCATGGGCGTACCCGCCTTGAGGTCCATGTATTCCAAGGCTCGCTCTGCGGCACCGCGCTCTTCTGGATCTTCGATTTTCGAAGGATCCGGAACACTCTCGCTCAGAGGAAGCCCCTGGGCCGGGTTGGTTCCCCACGTGACATAGGGCGCCAAAGTGTCGGCATTAATGGTGATTTCTCTGTCGAATTTCGCGTCCGGGTCAGATTGCAAGGTGCTCCAATACGCAACCGCTCCATCCCAATCCTCGGGTGCGTGGGCACGTCCTCTGATGTAGTCGAAGGTGGTCTGATCTGGTGCAATCAAACCTGCCCGAGCGCCAGCTTCAATCGACATATTGCATACGGTCATGCGGCCTTCCATCGACAGGGCACGGATCGCGCTGCCGCGGTATTCCAGAACGTAGCCCTGGCCCCCGCCGGTTCCAATCTGGGCGATGATCGCCAAGATGATGTCCTTGGCAGTGACTCCTGGCTGCAAAGTGCCTTCCACATTGATCGCCATTGTTTTGGGGCGATCAAGGGGCAGGGTCTGCGTTGCAAGGACGTGTTCGACCTGACTGGTTCCAATGCCAAAAGCCAGTGCACCAAATGCGCCATGAGTGGACGTATGCGAATCGCCGCAGACAATTGTCATGCCGGGCTGAGTTAATCCGAGTTGTGGTCCAACGACGTGGACGATTCCTTGGTCGATGTCGCCAAGGGAATGAATGCGGATGCCGAATTCCGCACAATTTTCGCGCAGAGTCTCAATTTGAAGACGCGAGACCGGGTCGGCAATCGGCTTGTCGATGTTCAACGTCGGGGTGTTGTGATCCTCGGTGGCAATGGTCAGATCAGGACGACGGACTTTGCGGCCGGCAAGTCGCAGACCGTCAAAAGCCTGTGCGCTGGTGACTTCGTGAATGAGATGGAGATCGATGTAAATGAGGTCCGGCTCGTCCTGCACACTGCGCACTACGTGCTCCTGCCATATCTTCTCGGCCAATGTCTTTGCCATAACCGCTCCTCGCCTTCACCACTTGTACATCTCATACGTTGAGATGCTAGTATTACATCGTGGACAGAAAGAATAGCGGAGTTGGCGTATTAGATAAAGCCGTGGCGATCCTGACGACATTGGAGTCCGGACCCCACACATTGGCGCAACTTGTTGCCGCAACGGGCATTGCCCGCCCGACAGCCCATCGTCTTGCCGTGGCGCTGGAATTTCACCGTCTGGTGACTCGCGATCTCGGTGGCCGTTTCGTACTCGGCCCGCGCTCCAGCGAACTTGCAGCGGCAGCCGGTGAAGATCGCCTCTTAGCCGCGGCCGCTCCTGCACTTGCCGCCTTGCGCGATGCAACCGGGGAAAGCGCCCAGTTGTACAGAAGACAAGGCGACCTGCGAATCTGCGTAGCAGTGGCAGAGCGTGTGTCAGGCTTGCGCGATTCGGTGCCTATTGGTTCAGCGTTAACAATGCAGGCAGGCTCTGCGGCACAGGTACTCCTTGCGTGGGAGGACTCCGAACGCATCCATCGCGGCCTCACCAACGCGCGCTTCACTGCAGCGCAACTTGCTGCCGTACGTCGACGCGGATGGGCACAGAGCATGGGCGAGCGCGAAGCCGGCGTCGCATCGGTCTCAGCACCGGTTCGCGGCCCGAATGGAAAAGTCATTGCAGCAGTAAGCATCAGCGGGCCAATCGAGAGACTGGGCAGACAGCCTGGTCGCCTCCACGCTGCCGTTGTCGCGGCAACTGGTGCGCGCCTTTCTGAACATATTGCTAACGTTTAGCAATTGATTTGGAGGTCGCGCCTGTGGCGATCAATGTGTTTGTCGTTGATGATCACGAACTTGTCCGACGCGGACTTGTCGATCTCATCAGCGGAGAAGAAGACCTCAAGGTCGTTGGCCAGGCCGGCAGTGTCCATGAGGCGCTAACCAACCTTGCCGCAATATCAGATGCTCCGCCGCACGTAGCAGTGTTGGATGTGCGCTTGCCTGATGGCAACGGGATCGAGCTCTGCCGGGAGGTCCGCTCGTTATATCCCAACACACACGTCCTGATGTTGACCTCGTTCTCCGACGACGAAGCCCTCCTCGGCGCCGTCCTCGGTGGCGCCAGCGGATTTGTCATCAAAGACATCAAGAACCTTGACCTGCTGGATGCCATCCGAAAAGTGGCACAAGGCGAGACGCTGCTCGACTCCTCAATCACTGGAATGGTGCAGAGCAGGCTTCGCGAAGCAAGTAATCCAGCAAGTGGCGTCCAGGAATTGACCGAACAGGAACGCAAAGTGCTCGAACACATCGGTCAGGGGCTGACAAATCGCCAGATCGCTAACTCCATGTTTCTAGCGGAGAAGACCGTGAAGAACTACGTCTCTTCGTTGCTTGCCAAACTCGGGCTCGAGCGCCGCACTCAAGCCGCAGCCCTTGCAGTTCGATTGGGCCTGACGCGTTCTTAATTACGAAGAAATTGCAGGCGCCAAACCTCTGGGCCACGTTCCAAATAATCAATGCTGAAGCGACCCGGTGCTCGACCTTCCAACTGGTTAAGCAATGGCAAGGGATCGTGAGGGGCGACAAGAACCATTCCTTCGCCTATTCCGACTGAATCGAGGGCGCCGAAAATCGTTGCGTGTCTAATGGCGTGAGGCACCGTCCGCGCATCAAGCTCTGGCAGTTCAGAAGAATCTTGATGGCCGCAAGTGCACTCGCCACCGCAGCCCCCTTCTTCGCTTTTCGCATCCGCAGATCCAAGGAGTTCGTGCATTCCTCCCAAGATTTCTGCCAGAGATACATCCTGCGCTGATGCAAGAAGAGGCAGTATCTGCTCATTCTCTTTGGTGAGGTGGGAATCAAATAGGGCGCCCAGCGCCTTGGCCTTTGCTGCCACCAGAACTGCATTCGACGCATCGCGTATCTTCTGGATAAGAGTCACGATGTCGCGGTGTTCGGCGATCATGGCATCGATGAGCAGACGGGCCGAGGCATCCTCATGAGCCTTCGGGTACATACTCGCCTCCTCTGCCAGAGCATGCGGAATCAACTCGGTATCACACCATTCGAGGAGGGCATGCTTAGCCTTCTCGGCTGCTTCGTAATCTCCGCTGATGGCGGTATTCAAGAGCCTCTCAATATGTCTGCCTAGAGCACCGGCCAGCTCGGCATGGTGCTCCTTCACTGCCTCCACGGCCTGTGCATCCTGCTCATTGCTTGCCACCACGATCGTGCTCATGAGAACCCTCCGCCTTCGTCGCTGAAATCCTGTCAAAACTTTACTACACTTTATTCCGTGGAAACTAGCCCTCTTGCCGATCGATCTCGTAAACCCCATTTTGGTCCCGCCGCAAGCGCACCATTGAAAGGCCAAGTGAGGAACCTCTCAAAGGCACGCGCGAAAATTCTGGAGTTTCTCTCTGAGGGCCCCTGCACTGTCTCTTCCCTTGCAGTGCGTACCGGCCAACATGAGAACACCATTCGCGAACATCTCGATGCACTGGTCGACGACGAGCTCGCGATTAAATACCAAGACTCGGAACATGTGCGCGGAAGACCTGCGTGGCTCTACCGCATTCCTGACACGGGCGAAATCCGTGAGTACGCCGGGCTTGCCTCCGCACTAGCTGGAGCAATTGCCCGCACTAGTTCGCATCCCATACATAGCGCAGTCGAAGCAGGTATTGCCTGGGCTCCAGAACTCATTCGCAGTTCACATGCGAACGCAGATAGAAGCCTTCCTAGTCGAAGAAGAATGAGTGCAACGGCAATGCGCCGCAATGTAATTGATCTTCTAAGAAACTTGAACTTCGCGCCTAAGGCCAATGCCGACCTCACGCGCATCAAACTCACCCAATGCCCTTTGCTCGATGCTGCTCGTCAGCATCCAGAAATAATCTGCAGTGTCCATCTGGGAATCATTCGTGGCGCACTCAAGGAATTCGGCGCTGAAACAACCAGCATCAATGAGATTGACCTTCAGCCCTTCGCAGAAAAAGGCTCGTGCATCTTACGAATGTGATTTCGAGGCACGCTACTAGAGCTTCGCACGCCAAATCGCCTCAGTGCCCCCACGGGGAAGGCTATGGATCTCAAAGCTACCCTGCAGTTTTTCTGCCCTGAATTCGAGATTGGCGAGGCCGCTTCGCAAAGCTCCCTCCTTGAATCCGACTCCATCGTCTATGACTCTGACAACGCAACTGGTCAGCAACGCATTGACTTGCACTTCTACTCTTTGGGCTTGCGAATGTTTGATCGCATTTGAAAGCAATTCTCGCACAACAGCAAAAACTTGCTCCGCCACATCTCCCACGATCACTGTGTCAACGGGGCCATTGAATTCGCACGTAATGATCATCGATGAACTACTGCGGAGGGATGCAATCTCAGCCTGCACGCTTCCGCGAAGTCCACCTGCGCCAGAGTGATTCTGAAGGGCAAAGACTGAATTCCGAATCTGCTGCACGGTTGAGTCGAGGTTGTCGATTGCCTCCTTGACTCGGACCATGTCTTTTTCGGGCATGTTGGGATCTTTGGCGATCGCCTGCAATGACAACCCTGTCGCAAAGAGTCGCTGTATGACCAAATCGTGCAAGTCCTGTGCGATGCGTTCGCGTTCAGCTAAGACTATGACCCTGTGCTGTGCCTCTTGCCCACGTGCATTATCAATGGCGACTCCGGCTGCCGATGCCAATGCGCTGACGAGCTGCTCGTCTTCCTCTGTGAAGTCTTCACCGCCGTGTTTTTCCGTGAGGTAGAGGCTTCCGTAGATCTCGTCACGAATTCGAATCGGTACGCCGAGAAAAGAATTCATGGCCGGGTGCCCGGCGGGAAATCCCACAGAGGCCGGATGTGACCGGATGGGGTTGACCCGCAGTGGTGTCGGATGAGTTAAGAGATGTCCGAGCAAACCTTTGCCCTCGGGGAATGTTGCCATCTCATCCGCAGTCTCTTCACTGATTCCAACGTAAGTGAACTCTTCGAGACTGCCATCCTTCGCAATCGCACCAAGTGCACCGTAGGTGGCACCCGAAATCTCAACTGCGTTCTCAACCAGACGTCGAAGCGATGCCTTGAGGTCCTCCCCCTTGGCAATGTCGATCACGGCTTCGGAGAGCGCGGTCAGGCGAGAAGTCATGGCAGAGAGTCTGCCCAATTACCTCCGCGAATGCGAGTTAGCAGGGTTTCTCCGCCCCTGTCCTGGCGTAGTGGAACCACGCCATCGCCGCGGCGTTCAGCGCAAATATCCCAATGCCCCAGAAAAGAATTGCCGGGGCAAGGAAGGAGAGAAGAACACCGAAGAAGAAAGGACCGAAGGCTGCAATTGCGCTGACCCACCCAATAACGCCCCCCGCTTGGCGCGGTTCGAAAATCATTGGCATCTGCTTGAACGTGCTGGCATTGCCAACTCCTGCAAAGAAGAAGATGGCGAGCATTCCCCAGAAAAATACAGTGAAGTCATCGCTGCTATGTGGCGATACGTGCATCCCGGTAAACATTGCGGAAAGTCCAATACCCACCCCCGAGACAACAGTGAGTTTCCCGCCGCCCACTCGATCGGAGATAGGGCCACTCAATACGCGCGCAGCCGATCCAACGAGTGGACCGAAGAAGGCGTATTTCACCGGATCTGGAGCATTAGCAAAACCGCTGAAAAGAGAATTTGTCAGCAAGCCGAATTGTGCGGCGAGTCCTGAGAAAGTACCGAAGGTGAGCATATAAAGACTTGTCATCAGCCACGTATGCTTATTTCGGAAGATATCGAGTTGATCTTTCACGCCGCGCGACTTCACGGGGACGCTCTTGAGCATCGTCCATGCAAGGACCACCGCAAGTACAACGAAGGGAAGCCAGAGCAGGCCGGCGTTCTGATACCACGTTGACTTATCGATGCCCTTTGCCTTGTTAACGAAATGCTGAGGCGCACCGAGAGTCGAGCCAAGCATTGCGCCGCCGACGATTATTGGTGTCACAAATTGCACGATGCTCACACCGAAATTTCCTATACCTGCCTGAACTCCCAACGCCATACCTTGTTTGGATTTGGGGAAGAAATACGACGTGCTTGGCATGAAGCCGGAGAAAACGCCTCCCCCAATACCCGAGAGAAATGCAAGAGCGAGAAGTCCAACGTACGGTGTGGTCGGAGTCCTCACTGCAAAAGACCAACCAATAAGAGGAAGTACCAGAAGGGCAGTCGAATATGTGATGAGGCGGCGAGTTCCCAACAGGGGTGGCATGAACATCCACACCAGACGCAAACCTCCGCCGGCAAGTCCAGGCATCGCAGCCAACCAGTACAGCTCCGGCTTGCTCAGGTGAAACCCGATGTTGTTCAATTTTGGCGCCAAAGCCGACACTAGATACCAACTGATGAATCCAAGAGTCAATGCATAGGTCGTGACCCAGAGAGTCCGCCACGCAATCCTGGAGTCCCACTTTGACTCAACATTGGGATCCCAATCCTTGAGCCACTCGCTCCCCGACTTCGTCGATGATTGGTCGATAGCCATCTTCATTCTCCAACTCTCTCTAAGGTTGCGGTGTCAATTCTGTTTTCCAATTCGGGGCTCGCCCGATGCAAAAGGCGAATAATTGTGAAGTGCATCCACAAACTTGCTATCAATGTTAGGAGAAAAAGCACTACGAATGTGGATTGCGGAAGCCCGGTCCAGCCCTTCACGGAGACAAAGAGTGGTGGCAACGCAAAACCACCGAGGGCGCCGAGCGTTCCAACCAATCCACCCACGGCCCCCACATCCTTGGGAAAATACTCTGGAATGTGCTTGAACACAGCTGCTTTTCCGATGCCCATTGCGCACCCAACAATGAATAGCAAACCAGTGAAGGGGACTATTCCCAAAGAGAAGGGAAGAATGTTCTTCGCACCTTGGGCTGTCTCCAGCACTATGTGACCGAAAGGGGCAGCCAATAGCAACAGCGCGCACAACATCGTCCCAAACGATGCATACATCAGTCGACGAGCACCCATCTTGTCTGATAGATGACCGCCAAAGGGACGAAGCAGGGATGCTGGGAAGATGAACATTGCGGTAAGCAGAGCAGCATCATGCAGATCCAATTTGTAAACCGAAACGTAATACTTTGGCATCCATGACGCGAGGGCTACGTAGGCACCAAATACCACGACGTAGTAAAGGCTGAATCTCCAGACCTGCACATATTTCAAAGGCGTGAACATTTCTGTTAATGGTCTGCTTGCCTGAACACGAACGGAATCCGGTGGAGTCAAGAGCAGGATCGCCAGTGCAGTAAATACCAGAAGGATTGAATACAACGCAGGGACGAATCTCCATCCGCCAGGAATGAACCCCCCGAGGTACGAGCCACCGATGGTTCCGGCGATTATTGGTGGTCCAATGAATTTCGTAACGGATGCACCAACATTTCCTGCTCCGAATACCCCGAGAGCAAAGCCTTGACGCCTTCTTTCAAACCAATGAGAGTTCCAGGCGATTCCGACGCTGAAAAGATTTCCAGCAAATCCGACAAGGAATGCCAGCACCAAGAGCCAGTGATAATTCAATTTCATATGAGCGAGCAGATACGCGGGAATCGAAGTGATGAGCAACATCACAATAGTCACTCTCTTGCCGCCTATACGGTCGGTGAGAACGCCAAGAAAGAGGCGCCATATAGATCCGTTGAGAATGGCCACCGACGACAGCCAGGCCAACTGCGAATCTGAGAGGCCAAACTCCTTCTGGATCGGGATTCCAAGAACACCGAACATCAACCAGACCGCGAACATCAAAGTGAAGGCAAAGGTAGAAAACGTTAAGACGCGAGTTGAGCCTTTTGACATGTTCGCCCCCCATTGGATGCCTACAGCAGAAGCCTCTCCAAAGTTGCGGCCAGCTAAATAGGGTCTTTGTACCTATTTTCATTAATAGAGGGGAAGGTCACAATTGCTGCATGGGTAAAGCGACTGAACCGCGCACTGATGTTGAAGATGCTCTCGTAAAGTTTGGGAGGTTCTTTTCACGAAATGAAATCTCCTCCGATTTGCGAAGTGTCACCAAGAGCGGTGGTCGTGCGGGCGATGTGTTCTATCGAGACCGTTGGAGCCATGACAAAGTTGTCCGCTCAACTCACGGCGTGAACTGCACCGGTTCGTGCTCATGGAAGGTCTACGTCAAGGACGGAATCATCACCTGGGAGACGCAACAGACCGATTATCCATCAGTGGGACCTGATTCTCCCGAATACGAACCGCGCGGATGTCCACGTGGAGCTGCCTTCTCTTGGTACACCTACTCGCCGACTCGAATTCGCTTCCCCTACATTCGAGGTGTACTGCTGGAGATGTATCGGGAATCCAAGGCGCGACTTGGTGATCCAGTGTTGGCATGGGCAGATGTTGTTGATGATCCAGATCGCAGGCATCGCTACCATCGCGCCCGCGGCAAAGGCGGGCTAGTTCGCGCTAATTGGACAGAGATCTCAGAGATCATCGCGGCGGCACACGTGCACACCATCAAAAAATATGGACCAGATCGTGTCTTTGGCTTCTCGCCAATTCCTGCAATGTCCATGGCTTCGCATGCGGCGGGTGCCCGCTTTATATCGCTTATGGGCGGATCGATGCTCTCCTTCTATGACTGGTATGCCGACTTGCCTGTTGCCTCTCCCCAAGTATTTGGAGACCAGACCGATGTTCCAGAGTCTGCCGACTGGTTCAACTCTTCCTACCTCATTATGTGGGGGTCCAATGTCCCAGTAACTCGTACTCCGGATGCGCACTTCATGACAGAGGCTCGGTATCGGGGACAGAAAGTCGTTGCGATCAGTCCCGATTATGCCGACAACACGAAGTTCGCCGATGAATGGGTTGCTCCGCATCCAGGAACTGACGGCGCCCTCGGCATGGCCATGGGGCACGTCATTCTTAAAGAATTCTTCGTTGATAAGCAGGTGCCGCGCTTCGTCGATTACGTGAAGAAATTCACCGACCTCGCATACCTGGTCACTCTTCGCGAAAAAGACGGTGCATGGGTTCCCGACAAATTCCTCGTTGCCTCCGACCTTGGCGATACGTCCGAAGGCTCGAAATTCAAGACAGTGTTGCTTGATTCCAGTACCGGAAAAACATTCGTGCCGAACGGATCGCTAGGTCACCGCTATAACGATTCCTCTATGGGCAAATGGAATCTCGATCTCGAAGGCATTGACCCTTCCCTGACTGTCTATGGAAATGAATCTGCGACAAACGTCGCGGTGCTTATGCCCCGTTTCGATATGGGGCAAGAGAATTCCGAGAGCGGTGGGGTACTCCGTCGCGGAGTGCCAGTCATCAACATCGGTGATAAGAAAGTCACCACTGTTTATGACCTGATGTTGGCGCAATACGGCGTCGCCCGCGAAGGACTTGAGGGCGAATGGCCTAAGAACTATGAAGACCCATCTCCATACACACCCGCGTGGCAAGAAGAGATCACCAGCGTTCCCGCTGTGCAGGCGATTCGAATTGCCCGCGAATTCGCACAAAATGCCATTGACTCAGAGGGCCGATCGATGATCCTTCTTGGCGCAGGCACAAATCACTGGTTCCACTCCGACACTATGTACCGAACTTTCCTTGCACTCGTGACCCTGACTGGTTGTCAGGGTGTCAACGGCGGAGGTTGGGCCCACTATGTCGGCCAAGAAAAATGCCGCCCTGTTACTGGATGGGCGCAACTCGCCTTTGGTTCGGATTGGTCTCGCCCCGCCCGTCAGATGATTGGTACCGCTTTCTGGTACGTGTCGACCGACCAATGGCGTTATGACGCGCTTGGATCGGAATTGCTCGCAACCCCGCTTGGTGAAGGTCGCTTCAAAGACATGAGCGCGATCGACGTACTGGCTCAATCGGCGCGCATGGGATGGATGCCTTCGTATCCCTCGCTCAATCGAAATTCGCTCGACCTCGTCGACGAAGCTCGCGCACTCGGAGTCGAACCAGCACAGCATGTCGTAAATGAATTGAAAAAAGGTGATCTCAAATTCGCAATTGAGGATCCCGATTCCCCCGAGAATTGGCCACGCGTATTGACGGTATGGCGCGCAAATATTCTCGGCTCATCAAGCAAAGGAAATGAGTACTTCCTGAAGCACCTACTCGGAACTGACAACTCTGTTCGTGCAGAAGAAAATGCTCCGCATGATCGCCCGCGTGATGTGAAATGGCAAGACGATGCGGCTGAAGGCAAATTGGATCTGCTCGTCTCGGTTGATTTCCGTATGACAAGCACCGGACTCTTCGGCGACATCCTTCTACCCGCGGCAACGTGGTACGAGAAGCACGATCTCTCCAGCACCGATATGCACCCTTTCGTCCACGCTTTTACTCCGGCAATCAATCCCCCATGGGAGACGAAGACCGATTACGACATCTTTCAGATGCTGGCCCGCCAAGTTGCAGAGCAGTCAAAGGGACACCTCGGTGAGCGAGAAGATCTCGTCGTTGTCCCACTGATCCATGACACCCCCGATGCGATGGCAAATCCTGGTGGAGTAGTTCTTGATTGGAAGAAGGGCGAAGTCGAACCAATTCCTGGTGTCACAATGCCCAAACTCATTGTCATCAAGAGGGATTACACCCAGATTGGCGAGAAAATGGGAGCACTTGGTCCTCTCATCGACCAACTAGGCACCAACACCAAGGGTGTGCCCGTTAGCGTTCTTCCAGAGATCGAACTCCTCCGACGTACCAACGGCGTGATATCTCATGGTGTTGCCGCAGGGCGCCCATCCCTGGCCCGCGATGTAGATGCGTGCGAGACGATTCTGGCTCTCTCGGGAACAACAAACGGACGCGTCGCTGTCGCAGGTTTCCGTGCTCTTGAAAAACGAACTGGTCAGAAACTAACCGACCTTGCCCTCGACAACGAAGGCAAGAGGATAACTTTCGCTGATACGCAGGCACGTCCCGTTCCTGTTATTACAAGTCCCGAATGGTCTGGATCCGAACACGGTGGGCGTCGATACACCGCCTTTGCCATCAACGTCGAAAGATTGAAACCCTGGCACACACTCACGGGACGTCAACATTTCTTCGTTGATCATGATTGGATGACAGAACTCGGCGAGCAGCTCCCTGTTTTCCGGCCGCCGCTTAATATGCACAGAATCTTCGGAAATCAAGCAGATGGTGTTGAAAAGGAAGTGACTGTTCGCTACCTGACGCCACACTCGAAGTGGTCAATTCACTCTGAATACCAAGACAACCTCTTCATGCTCTCCCTCTCACGCGGTGGGCAAGAGATATGGATGAGCGTGGAGGATGCGGAGACCATCGGAGTGAAAGACAACGAATGGATTGAGGCCTATAACCGCAACGGCGTCGTCGTCGCTCGCGCTTGCGTCTCGCATCGCATGCCGGCAGGCACTGTCTTCATGTATCACGCGAAAGATCGCGTCGTCGACGTGCCATTGGCGGAAACTTCAGGTAAGCGCGGCGGTATTCACAACTCGCTGACTCGCCTGATGCTCAAGCCAACTCACCTCATCGGCGGATACGCGCAACTCACATTCGCTTTCAATTACTTAGGACCAACCGGCAACCAGCGCGATGAAGTCACTGTGATTCGTCGCCGATCACAGGATGTGGAGTACTAATGAAGGTTATGGCCCAGATGGGCATGGTGATGAACCTTGATAAGTGCATCGGGTGTCACACATGCTCCGTTACGTGCAAGCAGGCATGGACAAACCGCACTGGTCTCGAATACGCCTGGTTCAACAACGTTGAGACGCGTCCCGGCCAGGGATATCCACGACGCTACGAAGACCAAGAAAAAGCCAAGGGCGGCTGGGTTCGCACAAAGAACGGCCGCCTCCACCTCAAAGGTGGAAGCAAAGCGCGCCGACTTCTCTCGATCTTCTCCAATCCGCGGATGCTCAACATCAAGGACTACTACGAGCCTTGGACATATGAATACGACAACTTGATCACTGCTCCCCTTGGACAACAGACTCCTGTTGCTCGTCCCAAGTCACTGCTCACCGGCAAGCCGATGAAGATCGAATGGTCGGCAAACTGGGATGACGATCTCGGCGGCGGGCCAGTCAATATTGAGAAGGATCCGATCCTGCAGAAACTCGCAGAAGACGTCACCACAAAGGTGAAACTCGAATTCGAGCGGACCTTCATGTTCTACCTTCCGCGTATCTGCGAACACTGTCTCAACCCCGCCTGCGTCGCTGCCTGTCCATCTGGCGCCATCTACAAGCGGGCCGAAGACGGCATCGTTCTGGTTGATCAGCAGCAGTGCAAAGGCTGGCGCATGTGCGTCTCGGCCTGTCCCTACAAGAAGATCTACTTCAACCATAAGACGGGCAAGGCGGAGAAATGCACCATGTGCTATCCGCGCCTTGAAATCGGACTGCCCACCGTTTGCGCAGAGACCTGCGTAGGACGCCTGCGCTACCTCGGCCTCTTTCTCTACGACGCCGACAAAGTCCTGGAAGCCGCGTCGGTGGAAAATGACCAAGATCTTTACGAAGCCCAGATGGACCTTCTTCTGGATCCCAACGATCCAGAAGTGATTGCGGCTGCTCGTGCCGAAGGAATGCCCGAGGACTGGATCATCGCCGCGCAGAAATCCCCCGTCTACAAATTGGCCAAGGTCTATCGCGTCGCACTCCCATTGCACCCCGAATACCGAACCATGCCAATGGTCTGGTACGTACCTCCGCTATCCCCCATCGTTGATGTGCTCACCGAGACCGGACACGACGGCGAAGACGTTGGCAATCTATTCGGCGCAATTGAAGCACTTCGTATCCCGTTGGAGTATCTGGCGGAGATGTTTACTGCCGGCGATGTCGAACTTGTAACCGGAACCCTCCGCAAACTCTCTGCGATGCGCTCGTACATGCGCGATATCAACTTGGGTCGCGAGACCCGTGCTGAAATTCCAGAAGCGGTGGGCATGACAGAGGAATCGATATATGAGATGTATCGGTTGCTCGCCATTGCCAAATACGAAGACCGATACGTCATTCCCGCGGCTCACACAGAGCAGGCCAAGGAATTGGACCACCTCGGTTGTTCCCTCGATGGAATCGAAGGTGTCGAAGACTTCGGCGGCGGCCCCTTCGGGCAATCATCAGGAAATCCAGTACCGGTGACCATTGAAAGCTTCCTCGCGATGAAGGAGCGGCAGACAAAATGAGCACCGCAACAGCGCAGATGATTGCCTCCTCCTTCTTGGTCTACCCAGAGAAAGAATTCATGGCCAGGCGGGTGGAATTCGAAGCACTGGCAAAGAAGTTGGATCCGGAATGGGGCCAACCGCTTCTCGAGTTTCTGGATGCAACATTCACCATGACCTTGGATGAATTGCAGCGTCACTACGTTGAGATATTCGACATGCGTCGACGTTGCTCGTTGTTCCTGACGTCGTGGACCCACGGCGACACACGTAATCGAGGGATGGCGTTGATCTACTTCAAAGAGAAGTACAAGAATGCTGGCATTATTTTGTCGGATGAGGAACTTCCCGATCACCTCGCGGTGGTCTTGGAGTTTGCAGCACTGGTCGACCCGGTGGAAGGAAATCTCCTTCTAGGCGAACATCGTGCGCCGATTGAATTGATACGAGATGCCCTTCGCGGCGCAAACTCTCTTTACTCCCACGTCCTCGACGCAATTGTCGCGACTTTGCCGCCGATGACACCGGAGATCGAAGAGCGAGCGCGCGCGCTTGCATTGAGTGGGCCGCCCGTTGAATTCGTTGGGCTCAGCGGGGCATTGACGATCGCACTCGAACCATATTCTGCAGTTCCCGCCTTCTCGACAAACGGAGCGAACCTATGACTTCCCTAGACATCATGCTCTGGTCGGTCTTGCCCTACGTCGCCATAGGTTCATTCGTCGGTGGTTCGATCTGGCGCTACCGCTACGACAAGTTCAACTGGACCACGCGCTCCTCCCAGATCTACGAAGGCAAATTGCTACGAATCGCCAGTCCGCTCTTTCACCTGGGCCTTTTTGCAGTTATTGGCGGGCATATTGTCGGACTTCTCATTCCGAAGAAATGGACCGATGCCATTGGCATTAGCCAGGAGATGTACCACCTGGGTGCGATCACGATGGGCGGCTTTGCAGGCGTGGCGACGCTATTGGGAATCGCCCTCTTGATCTATCGCAGACGCACAACTGCCACAGTCTTTGCAGCCACGACCAAAAATGACAAGACAATGTACATATTCCTAGTCGCCACATTGCTTGCCGGTTGTGCTGCAACACTTTCAAGTGCGGGTGTCATCGGCACCGAGCACAATTACCGGGAGACGGTCTCGCCGTGGTTTAGGTCAATTCTGCTTTTCCGTCCCGATGCCGCTCTCATAGCAAACACTCCTCTGGCATTCCGCATTCATGCGCTCGTGGGAATGTTGCTATTCATCATCTGGCCGTTCACTCGATTGGTCCACGCCATGACGGCGCCATTTGGCTACATGTTCCGTCCGCCCATTATTTATCGCACCCGCGATGGAAGATCCAATGCCGGCAACCGAAAAGCTCGCCCCGGATGGGAGCGCGTCAAGTACTAGGCACTGTTGAAGCGTGCGAACTAGGGACAGCGCTCTTCTAGTTTGACCGATGCAAGGGTCACGGTAATGGATTGAGGCACGATTCTGCCTGCCGGAGGCGACTGCGCGCACACTTTCCAGTTGCCATCGAAGATTTGCCAACGACTTAGGCCCGCTGCATCGGTTTGATCCATGATGTAACTGCCCAGGGACTGCAAAAGATCCTGTGCCAATTGAAGGTTCATTCCGACTACCCGAGGCATCTTAAAAGAATCTTTAGGAACATCAGGCGCTACTTTAGCCTTCCACATGACCTTAGACCCAACCTTCTTGCAGACAAATGTCGTCTGTCCCTGTTTGAAAACCGCACCAGCGGGGTTACATCGATCGCCATTCTTTACTGAAGTTGCACCTAACGCAGGCACCGATGTTGTGAAGAGCAGGAGCACAAACGAAGTTGTAAATACGAGGGGAATTCGTGCAAATCCGAATTTCATACTACTTCTTCTTTGATAGCGTCTTGGTCAGGTCGACAACCACTCCTCCACTGAACATCGAGTCATGGAACTCGATTGCCTTTAGCGGGTCTTTCTTTCCTACGTCATAGGCAATTTTGATGAGGACCGCATTTCCGGGGTTTAAATCAAGAGTCATGGGGAATTCGTCGCTGAGCATCGATTTTGGAGCAACGGTGAAGCCCGCCTTGGTTAAGCCTTTCTGCGAATCGGAAAAATAGTTAACTGGTTTCTTCTTTGCGGCGGACAAAGCGAAAGTCACTATGCAGAATTGACCAAGTGCCGTCTCCTGTTCAAATCCAGAACCTATTGTCTTGACTCCACATTTCAGGGCCTTCACTTGAACAGCCATGTCGCCATCTGCTACGACAGATCCGATGACCCCGCTGATTTTTGGAGCCGCATTGGCGACATTCAATTGGAATGGAACTAGTCCAAGAATCATGGAAATCAATACGATTGGTCGTGAAATCTTCACCAGAGACCCCCTATGTTAGGAATAATCTCCAGCAACCTAATTCGATCGGCAGGTCTCCGCAATAGATTTCGCGAATTTACGACCGGTCACATTCTCTACAGGGCGCTTACTGGGTTAATCAGCTATATCCGAACATCTCGACATTCGGATTGAGAATCAGGCAGAACGGATGCCCGATGGGATCGAAGTACACTCGAAAATTCGTCCCCGCTTGGAACTGCGATTTCGTTGCGCCCAGCGCCAGAACTCGCTCCTCTGCCACGTCTAGATCCTTCACGTGGAAATCAAGGTGCATCTGCTGCGGGACTGGACCTTCGGGCCATGTTGGAGCAACGTAGTTGTTGATTTTTTGAAAACAAATTGCCTCCTCACCGTTTCGCAGGAGGCAGTACCACGTTACTTTCTCGGGATCAAAGTCTCCCAATGGTTCCATCTCAAGTCCGGTGAGTTTTGAATAGAACTCAGCAAGGGCAAGTGGATCCGGGCAATCAATGGCGGGATACGAGAACTTTGCAATCGGCATGGGTTGAAGTTACCTAACCATTCTCTACTTGCCTATAGCTTCCATCATTTGATCTGCATGTGCGCGCGGATGATTTATATACGCACGCAACCAGTTGAGCATTGTGTAATGACCGCTTTCGGTGTGGACTCCTGATCGCTCGAGATCCTCTGGCTTCATCCGCTTGAGGATGTCCAGGCTGGCCGCCCGTACCGCCTTGTAGACCGCGATGGAATTCTCGATGGGCAATTCGGTGTAGCCCAGAGTGGGGTTCTCGGCCCACATGGCCTCGTCATAGCCCTGGATGACTGATCCAGTGGGTTCGGCGATAAGGCGTCGCAGACGGGCGTAGGACTGGGTCTCGCTATCTGCCATGTGATGGGCGATCTGCCGCGGCGACCAGCCATCGGGCAGGTGCTTATCCAGATCAGCAGGAGTGACAAGGGCGAATTTCTCGAAGAAGTACTGGGTTGAGGCCTCGTACTCGCGGGCGTAGTCGTTGATATCCATGCCCGAGATTGTAGGAGAAAAGCCGATAACGGCGTTGGTAGCCCCGAAGGGATTCGAACCCTCGTAGCTGGCTTGAGAAGCCAGAGTCCTAGGCCGCTAGACGACGGGGCCCTAGTTTTTCCAAAAGCGATCGCCTACGGCTTTCGCTTTACATATTCACTTCCGGTGGAACTGTCTTTCGCTGGGGTACCAGGACTCGAACCTAGACTTACTGAACCAGAATCAGCAGGGCTGCCAATTACCCCATACCCCAAAAGGCGTTCGCAAGGATACCGTAGAAACTAGAGCGCCAATGCCTGTGAAATACGCGCCAGAGTTGCGCTTTTGCCCAACAGCTCCATGGACTCAAAAAGCGGCGGGGAGATGGTGCTTCCCGTGACCGCTATCCGGACCGATCCGAATGCCACTCGTGGCTTCAAACCCATCTCCTCGATCAAGGAGGATCGCAGGGCTGCCTCAATGCTCGCATGGGACCAATCCTCAAGAGGAACCAATTCGCCCAAACTCCGCGCCAGTACGGCCTTGGAGGCGTCATCTTTGATCTTCTCAACAGGCTCAGGTGCTATCGCAAAATCCTTCACGAAAAGGAATTTCAACATTTCCGGGATTTCGCTCAACTTGGTGATGCGCTCTTGAATGATAGGAAGCGCCGCTTTCACAAGTGCGATCTCCTCTTCAGAACCTTCGATCACATCGGCCTTCTTCAAGAAGGGCAGAGACCAATCAAGGAACTCATCCAAGGTAAGTGCTCGGATCTTGTCGCCGTTGATTGCTTCGAGTTTCTTCATGTCGAATTTTGCGGGCGAACTATGGACACGTTCCACCGTGAACAATTTGGTGAGCTCTTGCATCGTGACGTTCTCGCGGTCCTCCCCCGCCGACCATCCAAGAAGGGCAAGGTAATTGCAGATCGCCTCCGGCAAGAAGCCGGCTTCGCGATACCAATTGACTGAGACCTCGCCGTTTCGCTTGGACAACTTGGCGTTGTCCTGTCCCATGACAAATGGAAGGTGCGCAAAGGTCGGGTATTCATCCTCGGTAAGGCCCATCGCCTGATAGACGCGGATCTGACGAGGAGTCGACGAAAGAAGATCTTCGCCGCGCAGAACGTGGGTCACCTTCATCAGCACGTCGTCGACTGCTACGGCCAATGTGTAGAGCGGTGATCCGTCGCCGCGAACCAGGACGAAGTCAGGCACGAACTTGTGGTCGAAAGAAACTTCGCCGCGAATCTGATCTACGAACGTAGTCTGTCCATCAGGCATGCGCATGCGGATGACAGGCAGACGTCCTTGGGATCGGAATGCGGCAATGTGATCTTCACTCAAGTTGCGGCACTGTCCGTCATAGCCAGGTGCGACATTGGCGGCACGCTGTGCCTCACGACGGGCTTCAAGTTCCTCTGCGGTGCAGAAACAGTAATAAGCATCCTTCTGATCGAGAAACTTCTGCGCCCAATGCGCATAGATATCAAGGCGCTGCGACTGCTGATACGGGCCGTACTCGCCGCCAACTTCTGGGCCCTCATCCCACTGCAGGCCAAGCCAGCGGAGTGTGTCGATCGCCGCAGCGATGTATTCGTCGGTGACACGAGTCGTGTCGGTGTCCTCAATGCGGAAGATAAAGGTTCCGCCGGTATGACGCGCATATGCCCAATCAAATAGGGCAGTGCGGATATTTCCGACGTGAAGGTCGCCAGTTGGTGAAGGGGCGAAGCGCACCCGAACTTTCTTATCAGCCATGAGTGCTCAGCCTATTCGTTAGTTCGCCTAAGCCTTCGATCGCCACAGTCACGCTGGCTTTCTCTGGCATTGGACCAATTCCTCCGGGAGTGCCCGTCAAAATCACGTCCCCTGGCAGAAGCGTCATCACCTGCGTGATGAAATGGATAATTTCAGGGATGCCGTTGATCATGTCGGAGAGACGGCCATCTTGCTTGATCTCGCCGTTAACAGTTGTGGTGATCCGCTGATTGCCTGGCACAAACTCAGTCTCGATCCATGGTCCGAGCGGGCAGAAGGTGTCGAAGCCCTTCCCGCGCGTCCATTGCCCGTCCCTCTTCTGAAGATCGCGCGCTGTCACATCGTTTCCGATGGTGTAGCCGAAGATCACATCATGAGCGCGCTCTTTCGGCACGTCCTTGCAGATGCGGCCGATGACTATTGCGAGCTCACCCTCGTAGTCCACTCGATCGCTGATTGCTGGCCACACAATGGTGTCTTCTGGTCCGATAACCGATGTGTTGGGTTTGAGGAAAATGATCGGCTCCTCAGGCACTTCCCCGCCCATCTCTTTGGCGTGATCGGCATAGTTCTTTCCGATGCAGACAACCTTGCTGCGTGGCAATACCGGCGCCAACAAGCGCACCTGGGACAACGGGACTACCTGTCCGGTGGGCTTAATTCCCGAGTAGAGCGGATCTCCGGTTATGACTGCGATGGCATCCTCAGCGAGCACGCCAAAGAGCGGGTCTTTGCCGAGGTTGAGTGAGGGGTCTGCCGCAGCAGGAGAGAATCGAACAATACGCATTGGGCAAGGGTATCGCGCCTCAGAGCGCGGCTATTTCACCTGCAGAATTGATACGCCAGATCAAGCATTTTGGGGCAAATCCACGAGCCGGCGCGATGTTGATCGGTCCATCGCCGAAAATCACGATGGCCTCAATTCCCGAAATCTGACTCGCCATCGCAACCGTGAATACCGCGGTCGCGGCATCAACGGTGAAATCTGGAATCGAAATATTTATTGCAACGTAGGTGCGACCGGTTGAGTCGCGTAGGGCAGCGGCCTGCTCGGAGTTGGTTCGGCGCTGTGTCGCGCGCGCCAGGGTTTCGAGTTTGGCATCTTCTGGATTGGAGAAACTAGAGCTCGTCATGCTCGCCTTCTTCGGACGGCGTTTCCCGTTCCACTATGACGCTGCTAATCCGGCGACGGCGGCCGATCGGTCGCTCTGCCGTGATGTTCCACCCGTTAAGGAAGATGGTGCTTCCAGGGATCGGAACGCGGCCCAATTTCTTAGCCATGAGGCCGCCGACGGTATCTACGTCGTGATACTCGCTTTCGGCAATCGTGATGTCCAATTCACGGGCAAGGTCTTCGACATGGAGGCTAGCCTGTGCTCTGGCCTTATCTTCATTGAGCCAAGAGAACGCTTCTTCGCCGTCATCGTATTCATCTTCGATCTCGCCGACGATCTCTTCCAGAATAT
>DASXUM010000110.1:0-2871 GCA_036504835.1 Candidatus Nanopelagicaceae bacterium | reverse complement strand
GAGTTATAAACCTAACACGATGATTAATACGCCACCTGACAAGGTGGGTACGTGGTGGTCAAACCTCATTTCTCACTCTCCGAAGGAATGAGGAGGAATATGAACCATCTGATCCGGACGCGAGAGCCATAACCAATTGGTATGGCTCTCGCGTTTGTCGCACTACCTACTTATTTAGGAGAGCTTGAAATTGGCCAAAGCGTTAGCGGGGATGAGTTCTAGACCATCCGGGTTGTTGAGATAACCTGCCGCTGTTCCTGGCTTGCCCTTATGTCCGTACTGCCACACGATCTTCTTTGTCTTTGGATCGACAATGATGACCCGATGGTTTGCGTCGTCATTTGCAATCACCATGCCGTTCGGAAGACCAGTTGCGAGTGAGGTATGGTCAAGTGCAGCCGAGCCCGTTGGCTTGTACTTCCATAGCAACTTGCCCTTGGAGTTGAACTTGATGATCGAGCCCGGTTTGCTGAAATCCACTGTTATATAGACATCGGGTGCGATCTCGTTGGTGTCAGATGGATAAGCAATCCCGGGTGCATGTACCGACCATGAAATCTTTCCCGTGAGGCTCATTGCGCTCACCCAGTCGCCGTTGATCTCCGTCACGAGAAAGCGTCCGTCCTTCATAGGGAAAGCGCCATTGGGACTACCGAAGCTCTTTGGCGGATTGTGATAACAACGACCTGTGGTGCCTAGTTGAGTCGTCTTGCGAGTTGTGGGATTGATAAAAAGAATCCGGCAATTCTTGATGTCGGCGACGATCAATCGACCATCTGGCAACATCATGGCGTCATCCGGATTGTTGAGGTGGCCTTTAAGGCGCGAACCCTTGCCAGCCACGCCGTACTCGAAAGTGATCTTCTTCGTCGCGATATCAATGATGCTCACCATCTGATGTTCTGATTCGGTGGCGATAATCGACTTCCCATCGGGAGAGAGAAAGACGTCGTCGGGAGTTCGGAAAGTCTGACCCGGCTTGAGGTCTCCCTTCTGGGGAAAGATCCAGCGCGGTGTCCCTGATGGATCCACGACCACGATCCGGTTGTTGCCTTCATCGGCAATCACGATTGGACCTGGCAGGGCAGATGGGTCGGAGGTGTTCGCGGCGTTGGCCGAAGCGGTGAGCGCGAGAAGCAGCGCAGCCACCGCGACGGGGATTGAGCCCTTTGTGAGGAATGAGTTCATAGGGGGGACAGTAACGATTTGCGCCCAAAACCGCTGGAGCGCCACCCCTCGCCACACCCGATCTGTCTGGGGATCTCCCACGGTAAGGGGTTACTTTTCAAGTCCTATACGCTGACCGTGTGAAGGAATCACCTCAGGGGCTGCCCGTTGTCATCCAAGGCGGAATGGGGGTGGCTGTCTCCTCGTGGCGTTTAGCCAAGGCGGTCTCCAAGACGGGTCAGCTGGGCGTCGTTTCCGGAACTGCCATCGACGCGGTCATTGCGCGCAGACTTCAAAATGGGGATGAGGGCGGCCATGTAAGGCGAGCCCTCGCCGCTTTCCCTATTCCGGCTATCGCCGAGCGCGTCCAGAAAAAGTATTTGCGTTTGGAGGGTCGACATGGGGATCCCTACATACCGGTGCCCAAACTCAGCCTCCGTCCATCCACAGATGCGCTAGAGCTCTGGGTTGTCTCCAATTTTGTTGAGGTATGGCTGGCCAAGGAAGGCCATGACGGTCTTGTCGGAATCAATTTCCTGGAGAAGATTCAAATGGCCACTCCGAGCGCGGCTTACGGCGCGATGCTTGCGGGGGTCGATTACATACTGATGGGCGCGGGGATACCTTCGGAAATCCCGCATCTTCTCAATCTATTAGCACTGCACGAGCCCGCTTCGCTGAACGTCCACGTTGATGGTGGCACTCAACAGTACAAAGAGATTTTCTATCCCCAAACTTTCACTGAAATCACACTTCCTCCGTTGAAGCGACCAAAGTTTCTCGCCATTGTTTCAGCGCACGTACTTGCAACCTATCTGGCAAAGGATGAACTCACTCGCCCCGATGGATTCATCATCGAAGGGTTCACTGCGGGAGGTCACAACGCGCCACCGCGCGGAACCATGGTTCTAGACGGAGATGGCCAACCGATTTTCGGACCGCGCGATGAAGCAGATCTTCAGAAGGTTGCCAAGGTTGGACTTCCTTTCTGGTTGGCCGGAGGGCAATCCACTCCAGAACAAGTGAAAGCCGCCCAAGAATTTGGTGCAGTCGGAGTTCAAGTCGGAACCATCTTCTCCCTTGCCGAAGAGTCAGGGCTACAACCAAGCCTGCGAAAAGAATTACTCGACCATCTGGCTTCGGGAGATCTCATCGTTCGAACCGACCCTTTCGCCTCACCTACCGGCTTCCCTTTCAAAGTCGCCACATTGCCGGACACGCTCTCCGATGAAGAGGTGTACGAAGCACGTCCGCGATTGTGCGACCTTGGTTACTTGCGAGTTCCATATGAAAGGTCACCTGGTGTCGTTGGATACCGCTGCCCTTCGGAGCCATCGCACGTATACCTACGAAAGGGCGGAGATGAAGGAGAACTCACCGACAGAAAGTGCCTGTGCAATGCACTTATGTCCAACATAGGCCTGGGACAGACTCGCGCGGACGGTTACAGCGAACCCCCGCTTATTACCCTCGGTGCAGACTTGAGCGGGGCAAAAGAACTACTTGAATCCCACCCTGAGGGATGGAATGCCACCGAAGCAGTGCAATACCTCTTGAAAGTAGACGCTTAAAAGAGCACTATGCCATCAGGTCTACCAAAGGAGGCGTGATGAAGATCAGTGCATTGATCGCCGGGAAAAGAGTCGAAACAATTTCGCCGAGCGCCAGTGTCCACGACTTGGTGAACGCCCTAAACGTGCATCA
>DASXUM010000109.1:0-29854 GCA_036504835.1 Candidatus Nanopelagicaceae bacterium | reverse complement strand
GTTCTCCTTCTGAACAAGGCGTTGGAGAATGGGAAGACTGTTCTTCTGGAAGGCTCACAAGGAACTCTCCTTGATGTCGATCACGGCACTTATCCCTTTGTTACCTCCAGCAACCCGACTGCGGGCGGTGCCTGCACGGGTTCTGGAATCGGGCCTACCAAGATCACCCGTGTCATTGGAATCGTGAAGGCGTACACCACGCGGGTGGGCTCCGGACCATTCCCAACAGAACTTCTCGATGAGGATGGCGAGAAACTCCGTCGCATCGGCGGTGAAGTTGGAGTCACTACGGGTCGAGCACGTCGATGCGGCTGGTATGACGCTCCCATTGCGCGCTACGCCGTGCGGGTAAACGGCCTGACCGATTTCTTCCTTACCAAGCTGGATGTACTGACCGGCTGGGAGAAGATTCCAGTCTGCGTCGCATATGAAGTGGATGGCAAGCGGGTTGAGGAACTTCCGTCATCGCAGTCTGACTTCCACCACGCAAAACCGATTTACGAGTACTTGCCTGGCTGGACCGAAGACATCTCCAATGCGACTTCGCTTTCCGATCTTCCCAAGAACGCACAAGCCTACGTAAAGTATCTCGAGGATATTTCCGGTGCACCTATGAGCGCCATTGGCGTTGGACCTGGGCGCAACCAAACCATCGTCGTAAAGGACTTTGTTTAAGGATGGCTACATTGGTGGGAAACGTGGTTCGACTAGAGCCGCTTGCAGCCCGCCACAGCCACGATCTCTTTCAAGTTCTGGGCAATGATGATGAAGCATGGCGGTGGATGATTGTTCCTACGCCTCGCACCGTTGAAGATATGTCGGCAATTGTCGAACGTTACTTGAAGGATGTGAGAAGTGGGGCACGCGAAGCCTTCGCAGTCGTTCACAAGGAAACGGAAAAAACCATCGGCACTTCCTCTTTAATGGATATCTCACGGCACGATCGAACCGCCGAAATCGGCAGCACCATCTACGCTCGTGAATTCTGGAGGACGGCCGTGAACACGGAGACAAAGTTATTGCTCTTGACCGAAGCATTTGAAGTTCAGAACTTCCTCCGTGTGACACTGAAGACAGATGCCGACAATAAAAGGAGCCAAGCGGCAATCACCCGTATTGGCGCTACCTACGAAGGCACGCTTCGATCGCACCGGATGCGAGCCGATGGGACATCCCGCGATTCCATGTATTACTCAATCCTTAGTACTGAATGGCCCCAAGTGAAGGTCGCACTGCAAGGAGCTCTCGCATGAAGGTCCTGCTGATCGGCGGCGGCGGGCGCGAACATGCATTGGCACTTGGACTAAAGGCAGATCCAGAAGTCAGCGAATTACACTGCGCTCCCGGCAATCCAGGAATCGCCGAAGTGGCGACTACTCATCCTGTGGATGTCTCAAGCAATGCATCCATCGTGGCGCTGGCAAAAGAACTTGATGTGGACTTTGTTGTCATCGGTCCCGAATTGCCGTTAGTAAACGGCGTAGTCGACGAATTGCGTGCTGCAGGTTTTGCCACCTTCGGCCCATCCAAGGCGGCGGCGCAACTTGAGGGATCCAAGACGTTTGCCAAGGAAGTCATGAACGATGCGGGCGTTCCGACTGCGCGGAGTTTCACGTGCACTACCCAGATTGAGATCGAGAAAGCCCTTGATGCCTTAGGTGCTCCCTATGTAGTCAAAGACGACGGTCTGGCAGCGGGCAAAGGCGTTGTCGTGACGGAGGGTCGCAAAGCGGCCCTTGATCATGCATTGGCATGCAAGAAGGTTGTGATTGAAGAATATTTGAACGGACCTGAGATTTCTCTCTTCGGAATTTCTGATGGCAAGACGATAATCGCGATGCAACCAGCGCAAGATTTCAAACGAGCTCGGGACAATGATGAAGGTCCTAACACTGGCGGCATGGGTGCATATTCACCGTTGCCGTGGGCACCTACCGACATTGTCGAGCAGACCCATCGAATGGTTCTGGCGCCGATGATCGCAGAGATGGCCGCTCGTGGAACTCCGTTTGTCGGTCTTTTGTACGCAGGCCTCTCACTGACCGATCATGGAATTCGGGTCATTGAATTTAATGCGCGATTCGGTGATCCTGAAACCCAAGTTCTCATTCCTCGATTAGAGACGCCACTGGCGAGCCTTCTGTACAAAGCTGCAACCCGAAACCTCGACGGTGTTTCACTGCATTGGCGGGATGAATCTGCAGTCACCGTGGTGCTGGCCGCGCATGGCTACCCGGACGTTCCAGAGACCGGAGATCCCATCACCGGTCTGCCAGATATCCACTGCGTTGAGGTATTCCACGCCGGGACAAAGATGAGCGATGAAGGTCTGGTCTCAAGTGGTGGACGCGTCCTCAGCGTGACAGGCATTGGCAGCGACCTCACTGAGGCACGCAATTGCGCTTATCGGGGCATTAGCCAGATAAAACTTAAGGGTTCTTACTATCGAAGCGATGTCGCGCTCAATGCCGCGGTGGCAGAGAAGGGCAACTAAATGGGGGAGAATAACCCAGTGAGCGTGCTTGCAAGCCGATATGCATCCAGCCAGATGCGCGAGATTTTCGCGCCAGAAGCCAAGATTGTGGCGGAGCGAAAGCTCTGGCTCTCGGTCGCTCGTGCTCAGGCGAAGTTGGGGTATGAGATACCCGAATCAGTAATTGCTGACTATGAAAAAGTTCTTAACAACGTGGATCTTCAATCGATAGATGCACGCGAAAAAAAGACGCGCCATGATGTGAAGGCGAGAATCGAAGAGTTCAACGCGCTCGCCGGACACGAAGTGATTCACGCGGGAATGACCAGCCGCGATCTGACCGAGAATATCGAAGCTCTTCAGATTAGAAACGGTCTACGTCTTGTAAGCGACAAGACAATTGCATTGCTGGCCCGACTAGGCGAACGAGCTGCCGAATATGCCGACCAACCTATTGCCGGAAGGTCGCACAATGTTCCTGCGCAGATTACAACGCTAGGAAAACGATTTGCCTCATCGGCGGAAGAATTGCTCTTTGCGCACGAGCGCCTCACATCTCTACTCGATCGTTTTCCCATTCGTGGCATCAAGGGGCCGGTCGGAACCGCCCAAGATTCCATTGACCTGCTCGGCTCATCGAAGGCGCACCACCAACTTGAAGAGATGATTGCCGCCGACCTGGGATTCGCGCGTGTGATGGATTCAGCCGGTCAGATATATCCGCGCTCTTTTGATTACGACGTCATCACTACCCTCGTGCAAATTGCTGCGTCGCCTTCGTCGCTGGCCACTTCCATCCGCCTGATGGCAGGTGCTGAGTTGGTGACAGAGGGTTTCAAGGCCGGACAAGTCGGATCCTCTGCGATGCCGCACAAGATGAACACCCGTTCGTGCGAGAGAGTCAATGGACTCACGGTTCTTCTCCGCGGCTATGCATCGATGGCCGGGGAGATGGCCGGAGATCAATGGAACGAAGGCGATGTCTCCTGCAGTGTCGTTCGTCGCGTTGCAGTGCCCGACGCCTTCTACGCCATAGACGGACTCCTCGAAACAATGCTCACGGTGCTTAGCGAATTCGGCATCTTCCCTGCAGTAATCGCGGCTGAGATCGAGCGCTACCTTCCTTTCCTTTCCACCACCAAGATCTTGATGGCGGGCATTAAAGCCGGCGTCGGTCGCGAAGAAGCCCACGAGATCATCAAGGAGCACGCGACAAAGGCGGTGCTGGAAATGCGCGAGGGAAAGGGAAATTCCTTGCTCAAGGCGCTGGGCGATGATCCGCGTTTCCCGCTTGATCTTGATGACCTAGAAAATCTCATAAGTGATCCGATCGAGTTCACCGGTGATGCGCGCGAGCAAATCAACCGAGTTCTCAAGCGGATCGAGAAAATAACCTCGGCCAATACTTCTGCGGCCCACTACACACCGGGAGCAATTCGATGAGCGGATTCGGACTAGCGGGACCACCACAAGCACCGACCATTGCTGGTTGGACACATGTGCGAACTGGAAAAGTTCGCGACCTTTACACCAATGATTCCGGTCAACTGTTGATGGTGACCTCCGATCGCATCTCGGCCTTTGACTGGGTCTTGCCGACGACGATTCCAACTAAGGGCGCAGTACTTACGCAACTCTCGTTATTCTGGTTTGAAAAACTGAGCCACATAGTCCCCAACCACATTGTCAGCACCGATGTGCCAGCAGAGGTACGTGGACGTGCCGTGATTGTCCGGCCGCTGACCATGTTTCCTATCGAATGCGTCGCACGTGGATATCTCACAGGCAGCGGTTGGAGTGAGTACAAGACCTCGAAATCCGTTTGCGGTATTCCGCTGCCCGATGGTCTGCAGGATGGATCTCAACTTCCCCAGAACATCTTTACGCCGGCGACCAAAGCTGACGTCGGCGATCACGACATCAACATCAGCTACGAACAGGCTTTGAATTCTGTCCCTGAGACGAGAGAACTGCGCGATCTCACCCTCGCCTTGTACGGAGCAGCGGCCGACTTCGCCAAGACGCGCGGAATCATCCTTGCTGACACCAAATTCGAGTTTGGTACCGATGCACATGGAGTCATCACCTTGGGCGATGAAGCACTCACCCCCGATTCATCTCGTTTCTGGGATGCGCAGACGTGGCAACCCGGCGGCTCGCAACCCTCCTTTGATAAGCAGTTTGTGCGCGATTACCTCGTTGCCAGCGGCTGGGATCGCGAATCTGCGCCGCCAGATCTACCAGAGGATGTCGTAGAAAAGACGGCGCAGAGGTACCGCGACGCTTACCTGCGCCTCACGGGCGAACCGTTCAAGGATTAGTTACCACCCAATAAAGGAGAGCTTGAGATGGCAAAGATCGTGGTCGATGTGATGTTGAAGCCGGAAATTCTGGACCCACAAGGTCAGGCTGTCGGTGCGGCCCTTCCTCGTCTGGGTTTCACCTTTGCCAAATCGGTGCGTCAAGGAAAGCGTTTTGAGATCGAAATAGAAGGCGAAGCAACGGAGGCGATTCTCGCGGAGGTTTCTAAGGCGGCAGAGACTTTGTTCGCAAATCCTGTCATTGAGAACTTCAATGTAAGAGTGGAGAAGTAAGTGAAGATTGGTGTCGTCACCTTTCCTGGCTCCCTTGATGATCGAGACGCAGCGCGCGCGGTGCGCGAGGTAGGTGCAGAGTCCGTGGCTTTATGGCATGGGGATCCTGATCTTCACGGAGTAGATGCAGTCATTCTTCCCGGTGGATTCTCCTACGGGGATTACCTGCGTTGCGGTGCGATTTCTCGCTTCGCACCAGTGATGTCATCCATCATTGAGAAAGCCAAATCGGGGATGCCTGTGCTTGGTATCTGCAACGGTTTCCAGGTTCTGTGCGAATCCCATCTGCTGCCTGGCGCCCTTACAAGAAACCATGCACTGCATTTTCTCTGTTCCGATCAGCGATTGAAGATCGAGAACAATGCCACGGCCTGGACTTCGGACTACCACGTTGGTCAGGAGATTGTTATTCCATTGAAGAACGGCGAAGGTTCCTTCCAGTGCGATGACTCGACCCTGGCCCGTCTTGAAGGCGAAGGACTTGTCGTTGCACGGTACGTGGGCGAAGATCCCAACGGTTCGCGCAACCTGATTGCTGGAATTACCAACGAGCGCGGCAACATCGTGGGCTTGATGCCCCATCCAGAACACGCGATCGATCCACTAACTGGACCAAGTGCCGACGGTCTCGGGTTCTTCACTTCGATTCTTAGCCAGATGGTGAGCAAGTAGATGTCGCTAGATACTGTAGAAATTGCATCGACCACACCAGATCGCATTCAGCCCTTCGCTGAACTGGGACTCAAGGAAGATGAATACGCCCGCATTCGCGAGATTCTCGGCCGGCGCCCATCCTCCAGCGAATTGGCTATGTATTCGGTCATGTGGAGTGAGCACTGCTCGTACAAGTCCTCCAAAGTCCATCTCCGCCAATTCGGCGAGAAGGCCCCCAAGACTGACGCGCTTCTCGTTGGAATCGGCGAGAACGCCGGTGTCGTAGATGTGGGCCAGGGTTACGCGGTGACATTCAAAATTGAATCGCACAACCATCCGTCCTTCGTCGAGCCCTACCAAGGTGCAGCCACTGGAGTCGGCGGCATTGTTCGCGACATCTTGACGATGGGCGCGCGCCCCATTGCAGTTATGGATCCCCTTCGATTCGGAGCAGCTGACGCACCAGATACCCGACGCGTACTGCCGGGTGTTGTGGCTGGCATCGGCGGATACGGCAACTGCCTTGGTCTTCCCAATATCGGCGGTGAAGTTGTCTTTGACGAGACGTATGCAGGCAACCCGTTGGTGAACGCGCTCTGTGTTGGCGTGATGCGCCATGACCAGATCAAATTAGCCAAGGCATCTGGAGTTGGAAACTTGGTCGTGCTCTTCGGCGCAAAAACCGGAGGCGACGGAATCGGCGGTGTCTCCGTACTTGCAAGTGAAACCTTTGGCGAGGGCGGATCGACCAAGCGTCCGAGTGTTCAAGTGGGAGATCCCTTTACCGAGAAGGTTCTCATCGAATGCTCGTTGGAGATTTTCGCTGAAGATCTCGTTGTTGGTATTCAAGATCTTGGCGGTGCGGGTCTTTCATGTGCGACTAGCGAACTTGCCTCCGCTGGCACCGGCGGAATGAAGGTTGCACTCGACGACGTTCCGCTTCGTGATCCAAGCCTTTCGCCTGAAGAGATTTTGATGAGTGAGTCGCAAGAGAGAATGTGCGCGATCGTCGAACCGCGCAAGATCGAACGCTTCCTCGAAATCTGTAAGAAGTGGGATGTCACCGCAACTGTTATCGGCGAAGTCACCGATGGCAATCACTTGATCATCACCTGGCACGGCGAAACCATTGTCGATGTTCCGCCCCGCACCGTGGCTCACGAGGGGCCCGTTTACAACCGCCCGTTCGTTAAGCCCGAATATGTCGATCGGGTCAATGCCGAGAAACTTGACCTTCCGATGCCAAAAACAGCGGCCGAGGTGCGTTCTGCGGTACTCGAGCTTATGTCCAGCCCTAATATGGCTGATAAATCTTGGATCACATCGCAGTACGACAAGTACGTGCAGGGCAACACGATCCAAGCCCAGCCTGAGGATTCCGGAATGATCCGCGTTGATGAGACGACCCAACTTGGTGTTGCAATATCAACCGATGCAAATGCTTCCTGGTCGTACTTGAATCCGTACGAGGGTGCGAAACTTGCTCTCGCAGAGGCAGCTAGAAATATTGCGACCGCAGGTGCCAAACCATTGGCGGTCACGAATTGCTTGAATTTCGGATCGCCGGAAGATTCTGGTGTCATGTGGCAATTCGCTGAGACTGTCCGTGGACTGGCCGATGGATGTTTGGAGATGGGTCTGCCTGTCACTGGTGGAAACGTTTCCTTCTACAACCAGACGGGCGACGTGGCGATATTGCCAACGCCGGTCATTGGCGTGCTTGGAGTCATTCAAGATGTCCGTACACGCACTCCGATGGCATTCGACTCAGCCGGTCTCGACCTGTATCTCTTGGGCAAGACCGAAGCCGATTTCGCCGGAAGTGAATGGGCCTACATGCACAAACAGCGTGGTGGTAGTGCGCCTAAGGCTGACCTGCAACGCGAGATGCGATTGATAGATGCGCTTCTTGAAGGACAGGAGATTTTTGAGGCAGCCCATGATTTGAGCCAAGGCGGACTGGCGGCGTCACTTTCTGAAATGGTTCTGCGTCACAACGTCGGAGCAACCATTTTGTTGGAGGGCGATGTAGCAACAGCATTGCTGAGCGAAACACCTGGACGGGTCGTGGTTGCGGTTAAGAAAGAGAATGCGCACGCACTTGCTTCCATTTCCCAGAAGCATGACATTGCGTTGACCAAGATAGGTGTCACTGGTGGGCATTCACTTGTCATCAACGATTCCGACATCGCGCTCGACGACCTGCGGACTGCATATACCGACACCATTCCCAGATTATTCGGATAGCCCATGCGCGATGACCGAATCGGTGAAACGGTGAAGGCCACGCTGCGTCAACTTGCACAACGTGCTCCGGGAAGAGCAATAGAGGTACGTGTTCCCCCGTATGCGGCCATCCAATGCGGAGAGGGCCCCGTTCACACGCGTGGAACTCCCCCAAATACTGTTGAAATGAGTGCACAAACCTGGCTCGCCCTGGCCGATGGAAGCAAGACGTGGACACAGGCGATGGAATCAGGTGAAGTTCGTGCATCTGGACTGCGCGCCGATCTCTCTCCATTTCTTCCTTTACCTACCGAGAAATTAGGATAAGCACATGACGAGGCGCCCTGATGGTCTGTTGACGCACGAACTCTTTCCCGAGGACAAAGGACCACAAGACGCATGTGGAATCTTCGGTGTTTGGGCGCCGGGTGAAGAAGTTGCGAAACTGACTTTTTACGGACTTTACGCACTTCAGCATCGTGGTCAGGAGTCCGCCGGCATCGCAACGAGTGATGGTGAACGAATTCTTGTTTACAAGGACATGGGGTTGGTTTCGCAGGTTTTCAATGAGAGCGATCTCGAATCTCTCAAAGGTGATTTGGCGATCGGACACTGCCGATACTCAACCACCGGCTCAAGCACTTGGGTCAATGCGCAGCCAACGCTTCGCCCCACCAAGTACGGCACGTTGGCGCTTGCACACAACGGCAACCTGACCAACACCGGAGATCTCGCTGAACATCTGCAACGGCAAGGTGCGACAACGAACCCCAAAGATCAGGGCGCAACAACTGATACAGAATTGATGACTGCACTTTTTGCCGGACAAGATGAGAAGAATTTTGAAGCCAGTGCGATGGTTATCCTTCCTTTGCTCGAAGGTGCCTTCTCGCTGGTGTTCATGGACGAGCACACGCTTTATGCAGCGCGTGATCGACATGGTGTTCGCCCACTCGTCATCGGAAAACTCGAGCGTGGTTGGGTTGTCGCTTCCGAGACAGCAGGTTTGGACATCGTCGGAGCTTCCTTTGTGCGCGAGGTCGAGCCGGGCGAATTCGTCGCGATCGACGAGAACGGAATTCGCTCGCAGCATTGGGCGGTGCAGGAACCTAAAGGCTGTCTCTTTGAGTATGTCTACTTGGCAAGACCGGATACTGCTATCGCGGGTCGCGGCATACATGTAACCCGAGTCGCGGTGGGCGAACGCCTTGCCGCCGAACATCCCGTCGAGGCCGATCTCGTGATCCCCGTTCCGGAGTCCGGAACTCCCGCCGCGATCGGTTTCTCGAAAGCCTCGGGAATCCCATACGGGGCAGGCTTTGTGAAGAATTCCTACGTGGGCCGCACATTTATCCAGCCCAGCCAGACAATCCGACAACTAGGTATCCGGCTGAAGCTCAACCCTTTGCGTGAAGTGATCGAGGGAAAACGGATCGTCGTAGTCGATGATTCAATTGTCCGCGGCAACACCCAACGCGCGATTGTCCGGATGCTGCGCGAGGCCGGAGCACGCGAAATCCATGTTCGCATCTCGAGCCCCCCAGTCAAGTGGCCGTGTTTCTACGGAATCGATTTCGCATCCCGCGCCGAATTGATCGCCAGCGGCCTTGAGATCGAGGAGATCCGTCGATCCATTGGCGCCGATTCACTGGGATATGTATCGCTGGAGGGTTTGATTGAGGCAACGACGATCGCCGAATCAAAACTCTGCCATGCATGCTTCACTGGCGAATATCCCATCTCCATTCCCACCGATATGTCCGAAGGAAAAATGCGACTGGAAATAACGCCCGTGCAAGGAGTGAAGTAGTGGCGACGTACCGCGATGCAGGTGTTGATATTGAAGCAGGAGATCGTGCGGTCGAATTGATGAAGGCCTCGATTGCCAAAGCATCCAGACCTGAAGTTGTGGGTGGCATTGGCGGCTTCGCCGGACTTTTCGATGCCAGTGTTCTTAAGAACTACACCAAACCTTTGCTTGCCACCTCCACCGATGGTGTTGGAACCAAGACGGAGATTGCACGACAGATGGGAATCTACGACACCATCGGCGAGGATCTTGTCGCGATGGTTGTAGACGACCTCGTTGTATGTGGTGCAGAGCCATTGTTCATGACTGATTACATCGCAGTGGGCAAAGTGTTCCCCGAACGCATTGCCGAGATCGTCAAAGGAATTGCCAGCGGATGCCAGAAGGCGAACACCGCCCTCATCGGCGGAGAGACCGCAGAACACCCTGGTCTTCTCAAAGAAGATGAATTCGATATTGCCGGAGCGGCCACTGGAGTTGTCGATGCTCCCAATCTTCTTGGCGCTGAGAAAGTCAGAAGCGGCGACTTGCTACTCGCGATGCCATCGAGTGGTTTCCATTCAAATGGATACTCACTTATTAGGCATATCGTGACCACCCAGAAACTCGATCTCGAGCACACCTATGCGGGCCAAGACAAAAGCCTGGGCGAGGAGCTCCTCACCCCCACCGAGATCTATACGCGTGATTGCCTCGTCCTTATCAAGGCTCTCGGCGAAAACCTGCGGACCTTCTCCCACATCACCGGCGGAGGGCTGGCTAACAACACCGCCCGCGTTATTCCATCGTCCTTGAACGCCCGATTCGATCGATCGACCTGGGCGCTTCCCACCGGCACTGCGTTGCTGGCCGAACTGGGCGCCATTTCGCAGGAGGCCTTCGAGAGCACCTGGAACTGCGGCATCGGCATGGTTGCCGTCATCGATCCGAGGTCGGCCGATCTTGCCCTTAAGACTTTGGCGGCGCGCGGTATGCGAGCCTGGATCGCCGGCGAGGTCTTTCCTGATACAACTAACCATCAGGCATCACTCATCGGGGCATATCGAAAGTAGGAGCTAACGAAGACATGGCCAAGCGCGTACAGAAGAGGGCCGTTGTACAAGATCAGAAATTAAGAAAGAAACTCTTCCTCGTCGCATGCACCGTCTTGTTGGTGAAATTCGTACTCATCCTCTCCATTAAGGATGGCGGGTGGCTGGGTGCCGACGGCGAGAATTACCTCACCGGACTAAACGGGCTTCTCAAGAGCGGCTTCGCCTCCAAGGAACCGCTCCTTAATTACTGGCCCGCGGGCTACCCGCTACTTCTGTGGATGCTTTCGTTTATAAGCATCTCCAAGTTGATCTATCTGATTTCTTTCACGCAATCCATTCTGTATTTCGTCGCAACCGCTTTCTTCGTCGAAAGAATCCGGTTGACGCGCCTTTCCAAACTTGCCATGCCGCTGGCAGTGATTCTTGGATTCAATCCAACTCTCTCGTTGAGCTCACTGGCCGTCGGGTATGAAAGCGCGGTCGCCTCCTGTTTCCTTCTGACGACAGCTTTGATCATCCGCTATCAGCAGAATCAGAATCGCAAGAATTTCTATCAGACCCTCGTGCTGGTTGGTCTGATTCAAGGAATCTCCGCATTTATGCAACCCAGAGGAATCTTGCTGGGAATAATCATTTTCATTCTCTGGGGCCTCTTCAACGGAGGATGGAAAAACATCGCCACCACGGTTGTGATCGGCAGCGTGATTGTGATGATCTTCCCGGCCGTCCTTGTTGTTCGCAATGTGCAGGCCAACAACACCGCCACGATTTCGACCAACTTAGGTTCGACGATGAACGGCGGTGCTGGAGATAAGGCCACCGGCGGATATCCAGGACGAGGCAACACCAACTACGGAGTGCCATGTACTCCCAAACCTCCTGCAACCACAGTCAGCGACAGCCGGCTGGTGGGATGCGTCATCTCCTGGTATCTCAAGCACCCCGGCAAAACCGCGGTCTTGGTAGTGAAGAAATCGGTCTACTTCTGGTCCCCCTGGTACGGCCCACTGGCCAACGGCACCATGGCCCGCAATCCTTGGCTCAAGATCGACCCCATACGGAATATCGCCTCCAACCAGCAGGGCCATTCCCTGGTATTTGGCCCCTTCGGCAAGATCATCTCCTGGATCTGGTTCATCTCCAGCCTCTTCCTGCTCTTTTACGGATTTGGGTGGCTCTGGCGGGCTGGAGGGGTGGAAAGGCAGCTCAGCGTCCTGTCTGGGACCCCGATTCTGCTCGCCTGGCTCATCTCGGTGGCGACCATCGGCGACCATCGCTACCGCCTACCCACCATGGGATTGAGCCTCTTTCTCCAAGTTTGCGGCTATTTCGGCCTCCGGGAGCGCTTTTCCAAGACTCAGAAGCCCCTCGCTTTGGAACCTCATGGGCGGACACGATAACCTTCCCCTCTGATTGAACATAGGTAAGGAGGTCACGTCATGGGGCGCGGCCGATCAAAAGCCAAACAGACCAAAGTTGCTCGAGATTTGAAGTATTCATCCCATGAGATGGATCTAGATCGTTTGGCAAAAGAACTTCACGGAGAGCCTGACCCGGCTAAAGATCGCGATGACGACGATCCCTTCGCTGAGGGCAATTACATTCCGCGGGCATAAGGGCCACCTTTGCGCCCGACTCCGTACGTTGCATCGCTGCGGGTCTATGAACCTCTGATTGCATTTGATCCAGCGGATCAACTTCGATGGTCCGGGATCGAACCTACGCAGAATACAAATATCGCAGAACAGCATCGTGCTCTCCGTCGAGTTGTGTTTCCGGAAAGCCCTGCACTTCGCCCCGATGGAGCGCACGTACTGGATATCGATGGCGCTCGCTACGTCTCCCCTTGGTCCACTGCAGCACGTTGTTGGGCCGCGTTGGAGGAATTCAAAACTTCTCTGCCATCGACCGTGAGTTCCTTATTCATCCCATCTGGATTTGAGGAAGTCATCACTTCCGGGATTGATCTTGCAGATGAGAAAGTCCCGCACATACTTACGCAAACCTGGATTATTCCGCCACGGTGGTTCTCGCTTTTTTCGCCCGAAGAACGAGTGCGCGGTCGCGATAGTCAAGGCGCATTTACTGTATTTCGCACACCCATCGCACAAGCCAAAATTCGAAGCGAGAAATCTCATGCAGTGGTGCAGACTGCATTTGGCAATGGTCAGGTGGAAGAGGAAATTGCCCAACTTGGGAATTGGCTGGAGATGTTCCACCCGCAGTCGTTCTTGGAGTTGGATTACGGCGGCCTCGCCGGATATTTAGAGTTATCACTCCTTTCTGAAGGTGAAGATGGTCTCGATGCGGACACCTCGGTAGAAGATGTGCAGAGTTCGTTGGCGGGTTTGGCTTCAAGTGACGCGTCTGCTGCCGGTCGTGGGTATGAAAGATTAGTTTCTCGTTGGCGCAAAGTGGCTGCATTCGAACAGGCGACGTAAAAAACAGACCCCTTGCTTCATTAGCCACAAAGGCGGATACTTCCTGTCATATCGGTGCGAATCGGACATTTGTGGAGGCTAGTAAATGAGCAGACTTACCGATGCGGAAGTGCTCCTGACCCCTGCCGAAGTCGCGGCCTTATTTCGAGTAGATCCAAAAACAGTGACCCGTTGGGCAAAAGCGGGCAAGTTGACCTCTATCAGGACTCTCGGCGGCCATAGGCGATATCGCGAATCGGAAGTCAAGGAATTACTACAGAACCGTCCTAAAGCCGCAAACTAAGAAGACTTTTTCTACAAGACAACATGCACTACTCCTTAATCCAGTACCTGCTTCTTGGTTCGGCGACCTTTATTTTTGTCGGTGCACTCACGCCCATAATGCGAAAGATGGCGATTCGATTCGGTGCATTCGATACTCCCAACATTCCGCGGAAGATTCATACCGAGCCGGTTCCGTACTTAGGAGGAATCGCAATTGCTGTCGGCGTCCTCTTCGCTTCATACGGTTCGATGTTGGCGGCCGATTTCTCAATGACAACTTTTGGTCTAGCTAGTTCGGTTCTGCTCCCCGCTGTCGCAATCTCAGTCATGGGGTTGATTGATGACCTCAAGGGGTTGGAACCCTGGCCCCGCCTTGTCATGCAGACATTGGCAGCCGTTGTTGTCGCGAGTGTTCTGATTTCTACCCACACCATCGGCACTCCGTTGAACAACAGATTCTTGGACAGCGTCATCACAATCATTTGGATTGTCGGTGTTACCAATTCAATCAACTTCTTCGACAACCTTGATGGTGGGGCTTCAGGAACTATTGCCATTGCCTCCATTTTCTTGTTCTACATCGCCTTCGATCGCCATCAGATTTTGGTGAGTGCGCTTGGGATTGTGACTGCTGGCGCAACCGCGGGATTTCTTGTCTGGAATCGCTTTCCCGCCAAGATCTATATGGGCGATGCAGGTGCCCTCTTCCTCGGAATTATCATCTCGGTGCTCACCATCAGATTGAATCCCGCGATTCAACCGCGGATTAAATCACTTGCAATTCCCGTCTTTCTTCTTGCCATGCCAATCCTTGATACAACAGTTGCGGTCTCATCTCGCATCTTCCGCGGACTCTCTCCCTTCGAAGGTGGGCGCGACCATCTCTCACATCGACTCATGCGCGTGGGATTCGAAAGGCACTCTGCGGCACGGATGCTCTGGCTTCTCGCCGTGATTTATGGATTCGTTGCGGTTGCCATTTATAAATGGCCGCATTCGTTCGGGTATCCGCTCATGGGAGTTGGCGGAGTGAGTTGGTTGCTCCTACTTATCTTCTTCTTACGCATACCGAGCACAGATTCGATGGCATCAAAAGGGTAGTAACCTACTCACATGGTCGAAAAAAAGGATGAAGACGCAACTCGTGCCAAGTTCTTAGAGGCCCTTGAGAAAAAGAAGAAGTCCAGCGGATCGGGAACAAGCGCGGGACCAAATGCGGGATCCAAAGTTGGCGGCGCAGCCGGTGGCGGGGCTCCCAAGCGATTCCAACGTAAATCGGGTTCTGCCTAAGCCCTAGATGGCCGCACCATTTGTTTTGGAGATTCGGGTACGTCCCAATGCCTCTCGCAACAAAGTAGGTGGGACTGTTGGCGATCCTCCACGATTGATCGTCGCTGTGCAGGCACCGGCAGTGGATGGGAAGGCGAATGCCGCAGTGCTCAAGGAATTAGCCAAGGCCTTTGATCTGCGCCCGCGTGATTTCACTCTTGTATTCGGAGAGCTAGGGCGTGACAAACGATTACTGGTTGAGGGCGACTCGGAGAAGATCCTCAAGCGGTACTCAGAATTGTGCGGAGATCCCACGCTCATCTGAGCGCAGTCACGCTCATCGGTTCTAGTCGGTGACAGAGTTTTGCCAAAGTTTTCACAGAATGACCTAAGAGTACGGTCCCTACTTTAAAACCCTAGCGATACCCATCCGCTAGGGACCGACGGCATCCCATGGGTGCCCCCGGTTCTCCATAACGCAACACGATGGAGAGGTAAATGAACCCAATAACTCAGATCGCAAAAGAAAGAGCGCGCAAATCGAAAATGATGTACGCGGCTCTTGTCTCGATGATCGCGACAAGTTTCATGGTCATCGCGGCCCCAGGTGTGTCTGCGGCAAGTGCGGTAAGTCTTGGGCAGGCAAGTAACTTCGCGGTTCTTGCTGGAGGAGGAATTACAAACACTGGCTCTACATCAATCACGGGAGACGTCGGAACGTATCCAACAGTCTCCTTCTCGGATACGGGAACTGTTTCCCTATCCGGTACGTACCATTTTGGCGATGCAACATCGATTGCCGCCAAAGCCGATCTTGCGACTGCATATGCAACCGCAGCGGCTGCTACTCCAAGTACAGCGTTGGTTACCGACCTTGGTGGCAGAACACTGCTCCCCGGAATCTACGCAAATCCAACTGGATTGGGACTCACCGGAACATTGACTCTTGATGCTCAGGGAGATCCCAACGCAGTCTTCATTTTCCAGACACCTGCGAATTTGAATACGGCTGCAGCAAGCCAGATCAACATTATTAATGGCGGTCAAGCTTGCAATGTGTTCTGGCAAGTAGGAACAACAACAGCTCTTGGAGCAAGTTCGAATTTCAAGGGCACGATTATGACGAACTCAAATTTCACCGGCGGACCAAGTGCGACTGTCCTAGGACGCGTCCTCTCTCTTGGCGGCTCAGTGGCGTTAAATTCTGATTCAATCACCAAGCCCTCGTGCATGACTCCAACCACGCTATTTGTGGTGCCTGACAACCAGTCGGTCACCTACGGAAGCGCATCGGTTGGCTTCACGGCAAAATACGAGACCGTCAACCACAACGCGGCCACCATCGTCGCTAACCCAAGCATCGGAAACCCGGGCTGGGTTGCGCCAACGTGTGCAGCAACACCTGCTTACACTCCGACTTCACCCGTCGGAACCTCTGCCATCTCGTGTACGGGAGGCAGTGGCGGAGCGTTGTACGTTCTCGATAGGTCTGACACAGCAACTCTGACCGTCAACAAGGTGGAAACAAAGATCGCAGTGACTACGTCACCGTCAGGCAACTTTATGCCGGGGACTACTTTGTCATTCAGCGGAGTCGTCTCACCTAAATCTGGTACTGGAGTCTGCTCAGGTGCAGTCTCGTTTGCGCTGAACAGAAATCCATTGACTGGGGTTGCAGGTGCGTACGCACTTACAAATCCGGTTTCAACGACAAATTGGATGGTAGGGGATTATCAATTGCTGGCGACTTATCCGGGCGACAGCAACTGCCTTCCTTCATCAAACAATTCTGTTACTTTGAAAGTTGGAGCACAAGAAAATAATGGTTCGCATGTGGTCATCAGTGGGGGCGGTTCATACCTTTCTCCATATGGAAAGGCCAGCTTCAACATTCTTATCAAATCCCCATCTGCCAACGTCGATACTTCGACCGCGGTCAACGGCAAAGTTACGTGGATGGTTCCTCGGCAATGGAAATTCCAAGGAACTCTGAACACATATGTGTTCGCCAACGGAACTGGCACAGCAACTGGTAGCGGCACATTATGGTTCTGGAATCGAGCAGGCCATGAAGGTAAGTGGTATCCAGCCACAACCGGAGCCACGAACGTGACCGTTATGTTCTCGACATCAGCTAACTCCAAAGGTGATGATTCTCGACCGATCACAGCTTTTGCGATCGGCTTCACTGGAAATCTCGCTGTTGGAGCGCCCGCTCTACCTGTACTCGGTTCCCTCGTGAGCCTTGGCAAAGGTGAGAACCAGGGCAAAGGCGAAGGGCAAGACCACGGCCATGGCCATGGGAAAGGGAAGAAAGGCGATCATTAAGATTTCTTGGATTCCTTATCTGAACTAAACAGAGCCAGCCCCGACCGCATGGTCGGGGCTGGCTCTGTTTGTTGACAATAAAAAAGTGGCTAGGGACGGGATCGAACCGTCGACCTCACGATTTTCAGTCGCGCGCTCGTACCAACTGAGCTACCCAGCCTCCAAGATTTCAGCGTCGGGTATATCCCCAACGCCAAACTCTTGCGACCTGGACGGGACTTGAACCCGCGACCTCCGCCGTGACAGGGCGGCGCGCTAACCAACTGCGCTACCAGGCCTCGCTCTATTCATAATTGCTCGCGCAACTACAACAAATAGAGACCAGTGCCCCCAACGGGATTCGAACCCGTGTTACCGCCGTGAAAGGGCGATGTCCTAGGCCCCTAGACGATGGGGACGTTTGAGGCTTGCAAATCGTACCTTTATTGCTCCGCTCAGCAAAACCGCCCCATTAAATGAGGATCAATGGGGCGGTTTTCATGAGGATTTGACTAAACGAGAGCCCATTGAACTGTTATGGAGACCGTCACGTCCTGGAGTCCCAGATCGATCTGAGTTCCACCGGAGGAATCCTTAGTTGCAGCCATGATTGGGGGATATGAAATCGGAGATGAATTCTCGACTAGATAATTCACTTTTCCGAGTTTCACACCCAAAAGGGATGCGTATGAGGATGCCTTTGATTTTGCATTCTTTACTGCAGCGGTGCGGGCGCTGATTGTCGCTTTGGTTGGATCAAGAACGAAAGGCGTAACACCGTTGAGGAGAAGGTTGTCTCCGCCAGCATTCACGATCGCATCGACGATTACACCTGCTGTTCCGGCGCTACGGATGATGACGATGAAACTCTGTGATGCGCGATATCCGACGAGAACTTGTCCCTTGTCCTGGGTGTAGTTGTACTCGGGATAAACATTCACACTCTGAGTCGCAATGTCTTTGGCTGCAACGCCGTTAGATAAGAAAGCAGAACGCACCGCGGCTGCTGATGTTGCCACCGAGGCCATCGCCTCTTTGCTTGTCGTACCGACAACGGAGACAGTCGCATTGATGCGCACCGCGTCCGGGGTGACTTTGACAGTCCCATCCGCGGAGATAGTTATGTAGCGGTTGGGCGTCGTGGCCGCGTGGCTTGCAGGGGCAAGAACTAGGCCTCCTATTAGCGCAATCGCTAGGGGAAAAATTGAAAATCGCTTAATAAGGTTTGTGTTCATGCCTCAAGTATCTCGCTTTGGCCGAGAATCTGGCTAACAAGTTATGTGAAAGTAATGAGAGTATTTGCACATGAGCGCCCCCGCACAATCGCAATTCCTCTCTAATTGCACGGTAGATGCGTTGGATCAGGCGGCGCTAGCACTAAAAAATGGCTCGCTAATTGCCTTCCCAACCGAGACTGTTTACGGGCTTGGCGCTGACGCCACCAATGAGCAATCGGTTGCGCGTATCTATGAAGTGAAGGGAAGACCGGCGGATCACCCGTTGATCGTGCACATCGCGGGCCTTGATAGTCTTGAAAGTTGGACGAGTGATTTTCCGCGTTATGCGATCTCTTTGGCGCGCGATTTCTGGCCAGGGCCAATGACATTGGTTCTTCCGCGCAGTGAGATCGCAAAAGATTTCATTACCGGTGGCCAGGAGACGGTGGGACTTCGCGTTCCTGCGCACCCATTAGCACTTGGTTTGCTGCACGCGTTCAAGAAGATCGGTGGGCTCGGCATCGCGGCACCCAGCGCAAATAGATTTGGTCAGGTATCGCCGACGACCGCACAAGCTGTTGAAGAAGAAATCGGTGAGTACTTGTCACCGATCGACTTCATCTTGGATGGCGGTCCCGCACTCGTTGGAGTTGAATCAACAATCATCGATTGCACCGGAGAGTTTCCGCGCATCTTGCGACATGGTGCAATCACAAAGGAGATGATTGAAGAGAGCACTGGTCTCGAAGTCGTAGAGGATGGCGAGATCGAAATCCGTGTGTCGGGATCTTTGGAAAAGCACTATTCACCCAAAGCAGAAGTGATTCTCGATGCGATGGCCGAATCCGGAGAAGGCTTCATCGCACTGTCATCGATACCCACTCCCACCGGGGCAATCAGGTTGGCATCGCCGTCGAACACTGACGAATATGCAAGAGTCCTCTATGCCGCACTCAGGAGTGCAGATGCCCAAGGAATAGGGAGAATCGCAGTCATTCCACCCGCTGGTGATGGCTTGGCCCTTGCCATTCGGGACCGATTGTTGCGGGCTTCGCGCGGACGGTAGGCCCGATAAAACAGGCTAAGATTTCCCCGTCGCGTTTGGTCTTGGTCAGTGCGGCGAGGGCCTCTAGCTCAGTCGGTAGAGCAACGGACTTTTAATCCGTGGGTCGTCGGTTCGATCCCGACGGGGCCCACCCAGAAATTCGCTCTATTTCAGTCCTTGGGTAATGACCATGAAGATCGCCACGATCACAACCAAGACGGAAAACGCCCGTGCCAAGTCTTTCGCCGGCAATTTGGCGGCAAGAGGTGCAGTCACGAACGATGCCACTACGGCAGCACCGGTGAATACCAAAATGCTGCTCCACGGCACAAGATGCCAGTATTGATGTCGCAGCAGAAATGCGATCACCGAGTTCAGAGTTATTGCTACCAATGAAGTGCCGGCAGCCAACTTAACTTTGACGCCAAGGATCAGCACAAGGGCCGGAACGATGAGGAATCCTCCGCCGATTCCAAAGAGCCCGGTAAGAACTCCGATGCCCGAGGCAGTGAGTATCACCAACGGCCAAGCAGCGGTTGTGATTTCTTTATTGCGCACTTGATTTCGCCACATGCCGATGGCAGCTGCAAACATAAGCAACGCAAAGAGGAGTATCAGCACGCGATCTGGGAAGAGTGGGACGAGGCGCGTGCCTAACAGTGTTCCGAGAAAACCAAGCAGGCTAAAAATCACACCGGTCTTGATGTCGATGTTCTTGGTCTTCACCCGCCTTGCAGCTCCAGAGAATGCGGCAGCTCCAACGATGACAATCGACGAAGTAGTTGCCGCAGTTGCCGATAAGCCCATGACTGCAACCAGTCCCGGGACTGCAAGAATTGCACCCCCTGCGCCCACGACGCCAAGAACCGTGCCGATGGCAATTCCAAGAAGCAGGCCCTCAATAATCAGCATTTATGCAACTCGTGGATCTCCGAAATCTGAAACCATGGGCAACCCCGCTGCATGCCATGCCTGCATGCCGCCGACCATGTTGTAGACATCGGGCCGGGTCGGTTCGAGGGCTTCACATACTCGACCCGATCGATTCCCCGATCTGCAGATGAAGATCAGCGGCTTATCCGTGGGCAGTGCATCGAAGTTGAAGTTGGTGATGGGATTCCATGCAACTCCGTCGACGCGTCCCGCCGTCCATTCATTCGATTCTCTGACATCGATGCCGTATGCATCTCCACTTGTGATCATTGCATGGGCTTCTTGCACGGAGAGGTTCTGAGTCATCTATGCGCTCGCTTTCACATCCGAGGGAGCGACCGGACCGGCATCGGCATGGCCCGTGACGATGGTCAACCCCGCAACATTGAGGCATTGATCGTAGGCCTCGTTGATGAGGACGGGTTTGTAACCCGCGCTCTCCAAGATTCCAAGTGAGGCAGCTGCCCGGTAAGCCCCGGCACAGTGCACCCATATCTCCTTGTCTTGTGGCAATTCAGAGATGCGCGACTTCAACTCGTGCAGTGGAATATGCGTAGTTCCTTCAATATGCGATGCGACCCGCTCGCTGGCTCGACGGACATCAAGTACGAGAATGTCTGGGTCCTTCAATGCCGCTGGAACATCCTTGAAGCTCACTGCTTTATTCGCGGCAATGTCAGGGGAGTTCGCGATATCTCCAACAAATGCGCCCGCTGGACGGTCAATGCCAATTCGCACGAGTTCTCGTTGCGCGTAGGCAATGTCATCTTTCCGGTCCGAAAGAAGCACCAACTCTTCACCGTAAGGGAACAGCCAACCGAAGTACGTTGCGAAAGATCCATCGATTCCGAACGACATAGAACCGCGCAGATGTCCTTTGGCGTACATGCTCTTGGGTCGAAGATCGACAGCCCATGTACCGGATTCAATTGCTTTCACTACTTCTTCGCCGGTCATCGCCTTCAACTCGGATAGATCAATAGGACCGGCACCGGCCGAGTTGGCTGGTCCCATGTGTTTGTAATAGGCCGGGTAGGCATCCAAGCCCGCGAGAGTTTGTTCGATGAAAGTTTTCTTGTCCAGAAGAAGCGCGGGGTTTGTCTTCTTCTCATCGGCGATAGTGGAGGAATCACCGGATGTAGAAGTTGCAGCGCAGAACGAGCCGAAACCGTGGGTTGGATGAATTGAGACTTTGTCTTCTAATAATTCGACGATGCGATGTGCAGAGCCATGCTGCAATTCAGCAAGGGTTGCTGCCTGATCCCAACCGAGAAGATCAGGGCGGCCCGTTGAGCCGTGGAGCATGGATCCGCCAGTGAATATTCCGCGCGCATCGTTTTCTTTTTCCAAGAGGATGTAAGACATGTGGGTGAATGTGTGACCCGGTGTATGCAGTGCTTGAATCGCAAAGTCGCCGACGTTGATAACTTGCTTGTCTTTAACCGCAACGCGAGCAAATTGCACTTCATCATCGGCACTTGTGACGTAAGGGACGCCGTACTTGCGGGCGAGGACCAGACCGCCACTCACGTAATCGTTGTGCATATGCGTCTCAACAACAGCGCCTATAGTCACGCCTTCTGCGCTGAGGATTCCCTCGACTCGATCTATGTCGCGTTGCGGATCTACGACTAGTGCAGTCTTGCCATCATGGGCAATGTAGGAACGATCCCCCAGAGTCGGAGTGTCCAGATTGATGATCGTCAGCGACATGTGCATCTCCTCGCGATGAGTGTAGACGCGAGTAATTCGCGTTTGACGAACTATACCCCTAGGGGTATAGTAATTCTAAATCAGTCAGAGAAATTTGTTAGGAGTTTGCCTCATGTGTTCACGCGTCACCTGTCATATCTGCAGAAAACCAACCTGGTCAGGCTGCGGTAACCACATTGATTCAGCGCTAGAAGGCGTGCCAGAGCAGGATCGTTGCTCCTGCTAAGTGAGATTTGTCCACGGTTCAACTCAGAGATAAGGGCCCGGTAGAGATTATGTGCAGTAGAACAACATGTCGAAAGTGCGGAAAAGCATCCTGGAGCGGTTGCGGCAATCACGTTGAGATCGTCCTGCGGGGCGTTCCAAAGTCTCAACGCTGCCAGGGCCACGCCAAGGAGCCAGCCGGCCCCAATTTCTTCACCAAGCTCTTCGGAAAGAAGTAGAGCGATCTCGATCTGAGCGTGCCTCATGGCGATGAGTGCATGAAATTGCTCGGAATGTTGTCCAAACTCGCAAAATAGTCCAAAAAAACTTGACTCGCGAGTGCGGAGGGCCTTACTGTCCCGACATGACAATTGCCGAAACAGAAATCGCCTCCCAACCTGACATGTGGCGCAGAGTCGCCCAGGTCGCCCCTGCCTACTTCAGCGTCCTTCCCCAAAAAGGTGAGAGGGTCGCTGTAGTTGGCTGCGGAACCTCCTGGTTTATGGCCATGGCCTATGCCGCATTGCGCGAATCAGAGGGCCAAGGCGAAACTGACGCCTACGCCGCGTCAGAAATGAATTACCTCCGCCACTACGACCGAGTGGTTGCAATTTCCCGGTCGGGCACCACGACCGAAGTCATCGACCTTCTGAAGAAGATCACGGTGCCCAGCGTTGTTATTGCTGGGGTTGCGGGCACTCCGGTGACCGAACATGCCACGCACTCGATCATCATGGATTTCGCCGATGAGACATCGGTCCTTCAAACTCGATTCGCAACATCAGTCCTTGCATTATTGCGAGCCCATCTCGGTCACGATCTCGAGAAGTTGGCCAAGGATGCCGAAATCGCCCTTGAGAGCGATCTTGGCGAACTGCCGCAATCCGAGCAAATCACTTTCTTGGGTCATGGCTGGACAGTCGGTTTGGCGCAAGAGGGTGCTCTCAAAACGCGGGAATCGGCACAGTTTTGGGCAGAGGCATATCCAGCAATGGATTATCGCCATGGTCCAATTTCAATTGCTCAGAAGAATCGAACGGTGTGGGTTTTCGGTCAGATCGACGAGAGCCTCATCCAAGACATCAAAGCAACGGGTGCCCTTCTGGAGATGAGCACCATAGATCCGATGGCGCACTTGATACGTGCTCAGCGAACTGCGGTTGCCCTTGCCAAGGTTCGTGGATTGGACCCCGATCATCCGCGCGGCTTGTCTCGGTCGATTGTCTTGAATCAAGCAGGCTGAAAAAGAAGCAAAGGCAAGGAAGCAACGCTAGGCGCACGAAAAGAAGTCAGGAATCCTTCACTATAAGAAACGGGAGAGTTCAAAATGACGAAAGCAATTCACCGAAGAAAAACTAAACTCATTTCAATAGGCGGGGTGAGCGCGGGTGTAGCAATAGTTCTTGGTTTAGGGCTGATTTCAACTCCTGCTACTGCCGCAACTAAATCCACTATCTCCGTGGCGTTATTTACCGCGCCACCACCGAAGGTCATGCTGGATGAATTCACCAAGGCCACGGGAATCACGGTCAAGTGGACGACCATCGACTGGGATAGCTTGCAGACGAAGATTGCAGCTGCCGCTACTGCTAACACATATTTTGCCGATGCGACGGATGTCGACTGGTCGCGAGTCGGCCAATTGGGCAAGTTAAATTGGTTCCTCCCCATGGAAAAATACATGAACATCAAGTCAATGTTGGCTGATATGCCTCAACTTTCGAGCTTCTCGAAGAACGGCCATGTAGTTGGAATTCCGTGGGATGCATCCTTCATGGTTACCACGGTAAACAAGGCTCTCTTTGAAAAGGCCGGCATCACAAAGATGCCAACCACGATCGATGAGTACACCAAAGACTTGCAGACCATTAAGGCCAAGGGAATCGTTGCCAATCCACTCAACATTCCATTCGCGGCTGCCGAAGGCCTTTCAACCTATTGGTATGAGACAACTGGCGCGTTTGGTGGAAACATCCTCGATGCAAAGGGAAAGCCACTCTTCACTAGTCCAAGCAGCGGCGGATACAAGGCGGCTGCATGGATGGTAAACGCCATGAAAACTGGTCTAGTCCCACCAGGAAACATCAACGTCGCAGACACACAAGGCCAGCAGACATTGATGGCCAAGGGTGTGGTTGCCAGCACGTTCAGTGATTACTCTGGAAACGTGGGATCCCTGTATCAGGTGCCAGCATCATCATCTGTAGTTGACCAAGTTCAATACTTGGCGACCCCTGGTGTTAAGGGCGCAGCAGGCAACTTGGGTAACCCGGACGGAATTGGAATTCCAGTTCAAGCCAAGAATCCAGCGGCGGCTGCCAAGTTCATCGCATGGTTTACAAGTGCGAAGAATATGGCTGACTTCGCCGGAGCCAACGGAACCGCCAGAACATGGTCTGGATACTTCATTCCATCTCGCCTTTCAGGTATGAAGATCTTGAATGCAAAGGGCAAGCTGGTTAGCGGAGATGTTCTGTACAAGATGCTCAAGACAAGCGCCCGTCCGGTATTTCCTCAGGGTGCACCCGCTTGGTATCCGCAGTTCTCGAACTCGGTCTACACCAACCTCCATGCCGCTGCTACGGGTTCAATGACTGTGGATGCAGCAATTAAGGCGATGGCCGCAACAGCCAACAAGCTTGCCAGCGGTAAGTAATTAGTACGCATTTCCTAAGCTCTTCCGAATGAGGTGAAGTTAGTTGATCAATGTTAAGAGAAGGTCCGCAGAAGTATCGGGGCGACCTTCTTTTAACATTGATCTTCTTCCTTACGCACTAGTCGCGCCTCTTCTCATCTTCATAGTTGGGCTTGCGCTGGTTCCCGCTGGATTTACGGTAATTGAATCCTTCTTTCGGGTTCAGCCACTCAATCCTCCGACGACATTCTCCGGGCTTGAGAATTTTCGACATCTATTTCATGATCCAAGCGTCATTGCAAGCCTAAACAACACTTTTCTGTACATACTCTTTGGCGTAACACTTTCAACAATTCTCGGCATTTACATGGCGGTCTTGCTGCAACGCAAATTCTTCGGCCGCTCGATTCTCATCGCGATTTTGATTCTGCCCTGGGCTCTTCCAGGCGTTGTCGAAGGCATCTTGTGGACTGGCATTTGGGATGGCAACTCGGGAGTGCTGAACAGCCTTCTGAAGTCGATTCACCTCATCGACCATTATCAAGTCTTTCTAGGGCAGAACCGGCTGCTCACCATATTCGCGATCGAATTAGTGCAGGTATGGCAGATCACCCCGCTTTCCACATTGCTCATCCTGGCCGCCCTCCAGAACATTCCGCATGACATATACGAAGCGGCCAAGATTGATGGAAGCGGTCCGGTGCGGACTTTCATGCATATGACCTTGCCGTTGGTTCGCCCCGGAATCGCAATCGCGATGGTTCAATCCACAATTGCCACTCTCAATATTTTCGATCAACCGTACATTCTCAATGGTGCAGCCACCACAGGCGCCTCCCTGAGTATGAAGACCTACTTCATCAGTTTTCAGAACCTCGACTTTGGCGAGGGCTACGCAATCTCGCTTCTCATCACACTCTTTACCCTCTTCGTCGCGATCTTTGTAGTTCGAGTTGTCTATCGAAAAGTTGAATACTGATGAAAAATAAATTCTCGCTCTTTAGGACTAGCGGCATTCTTTTCATATCCATCTGGTCGCTCGCGCCGATCTACTGGGTAATCAACTCCAGCTTTCAGACTGACAAGCAGATTGGAGATAAGCCCAGCCACTTCCTGCCCCCGACTCCGAATCTGGACAACTACCGTGCCCTTCTGAAGGGAAGCGGAGACCTGCAAGATGCCATTCGCCAATCAACCGCGAATATCTTTATCGAATGTATTTCCGCAACAGTTATAACCGTCGTGCTATCGAGTCTGGCGGCCTACGCTTTCGCCCGAATGGAGTTCCGTGGCAAGAAAGTTCTGTTCTTCGCGGTAATTGCAACAATGGCATTTCCTGCCTATACGACGCTGATACCGATCTATCGGATTTTGGCTTTCTTCCATCTAGTAAACACCTACGCCGGAATTGTCCTCTGCTACGTATCAGGCTTCCTTCCGTTAGCCACGTGGATTCTTTACAGCTATATGCAGAGTCTGCCAAGAGAGATAGAAGAGGCCGGTGACGTCGATGGAGCGAGCCGGATGCAGATATTTAGACACCTCGTCCTGCCACTGATTGTGCCAGGCATTGCCTCAACTGCGGTCATTACCTTCCTCTTTGCTTGGTCCCAGTTCATATTTCCGCTGGTTCTTTCAAGCGATCTTTCAACCCAACCCCTCACGGTAGTAATCGCCGCCCTTCAAGGCAGGCATGTTGTTCCGTACTCACTCTTAAGTGCGGCGGGGGTTCTGGCGCTGATGGTTCCTGCCACAATTGCACTTATCACCAACCGCTTTATTGTCAGCGGATTGCTCAGCGGAAGTGTTAAATAACAAAATGGCCATGAAAAATGGGATGATCTCGAGATGAGTTCTTCCAAATGCGCCCCCGTAATTGCCGTTGATGTAGGCGGAACATTCTTGAAGGGCGCGATTGTCGAAGGTGCGTCGATAACCTCGAGCGAACGCTGGTCAACGGGCCGCGAACATGGTTCCGATCAAGCCCTCGAAGGGGTAATTGCCTTCGGGAGAAAATTGGCGAAAGAGAACCCGCAGGCAAAGGCACTTGGAATTGTGGTTCCAGGTCTAGTCGATGAAGTGCGTGGTATTTCAATCTTCGCGGAAAATGTCGGTTGGAGGGATGTTCCCTTCCGTCAGTTACTCGAGGATGCAACCGGGCTGCCCGTGGGCTTCGGGCATGACGTGCGCGCTGGGGGTTTGGCGGAGAAGGAATTTGGCGCAGGAGTCGACGTCGAGAATTTCTTGTTCTTGCCAATCGGCACAGGTATCTCCGGAGCGATCTTCGTCAACGGTGAGATTGTGACTGACTCACTTGCAGGGGAACTCGGACATATCGAGATTGGATCCGGGGAAAAATGCACGTGCGGCGGCGCAAATTGCCTCGAGACTGTGGCAACGGGCGCCTCTATCGCGCGAAGGTACACCGAACGAACAGGAAACCACGTTGAGGGCGCGGCCCAGGTATTGGATCTAGTGAAAGCGGGAGATCCTCAGGCCATTTCAATCTGGGACGAAGCCCTCGAAGGGCTCGCTCGAGTACTTACTATGTATATTTCGATCCTCCCCTCTGAACTGATCATTATTGGAGGTGGCGTTTCAATGAGCGGTGAAGAACTGCTCGGCCCACTTCGCGAGAAGATCAATGGCCGTTCTCTCTGGCAAAGAAAGCCCAAACTGTCGGTTTCACATTTCGGTGATAATTCCGCAGTCATAGGTGCTGCCATTTTGGCGAGACGCGTCTTGGAAGGCTCAGAGTCGATAGGAAGTCAGCGATGAGCCGACAGCAGCGTTTAGCAAATATTCTCGAATTGGTTGTTGCAAAAGGGAGCGTCCGAGTCGAAGACGTTGCAGAAGCCCTTGAAGTTTCAGAGGCCACGATTAGGCGCGACTTCGATTCCCTGGCTAAGCAACAACTCCTGACTCGCACACACGGCGGAGCGGTAGCAACGGGCGGTTCCCTGGGTTTGCCTCTGACCTTCAAGATCGCAAAAGACGACGAAGCAAAGCAACGTATCGCTTCGGTGGCGGCGCAGATGGTCTCGCGATATCAAGTGGTCGGAATCAATGGTGGAACAACTACAACTGAGGTTGCCCGCGCTCTAGTGGCACGTAGCGAATTCGCGCAAGGGGACGCATCGGAGTTGCAACCGGCCCTTACAGTCGTCACCAACGCGTTGAACATCGCGACAGAACTCACTGTCCGTCAGCAGATCAAGATTGTCGTGACCGGTGGTGTGGCCCGACCACATTCATACGAACTCACGGGTCCGTTTGCTGAGGAAGTATTGAAAGAAGTGAACATTGATATTGCCTTCATCGGAGTCGAAGCACTGAATCCAGAGTCTGGTGCGGCGGCAGGTCACGAAGATGAGGCAAGAGTGAACCGTCAAATAGCCGCTCGCGCAGGAAAGACCGTTGTTGTCACGGACAGTTCAAAGTTCTCTCGGAGAGCCTTTGCGACAATCTGCCCGGTAGACGAGATTGACGTTGTAATTACCGACAGTGGAATCGACCCGGAGATGGCGGATGAATTGCGCGCTCGGGGTGTGGAGATCGTCATCGCCTAAAGGAGCACAATGTCCAGAACCACCGCTAAAGAATTGGTCAACGATGCCAAAGCACAGGATCGTGCCGTTGGCGCATTCAATGTGATTCTTCTCGAGCATGCCGAAGCCCTTGTGATGGGGGCCGAGTCAGCACAACTGCCCGTCATTCTTCAGATCAGTCAGAATTGCGTTGACTACCACGGTTCGTTGAAGCCCATCGCCCTTGCGACCTTGGCTATTGCAGAGGCATCAAGCGTTCGTGTTTCTGTTCATCTCGATCACGCGGAGAGTGAGAGTCTGATTAAAGAAGCCCTCGACTTAGGATTCGACAGCGTGATGTTTGATGGATCAAAACTTGAGTACGGTGCAAATGTTGAGGCAAGTGCTCGGATGGCGAAATTGTGCGGCGAGTACGGCGCCACGATCGAGGTAGAACTCGGTGAAGTCGGCGGTAAGGACGGCGTGCATGCCCCTGGTGTTCGCACAAACCCGCAAGAGGCAAGGACTTTTGCACGTGCCACCGGCGTGGATTTACTCGCGGTAGCGGTGGGGACATCGCATGCAATGACCACTCGCGATGCCAGCCTGGATTTTGACTTGATCAAAGCCATTGCCGGCGCGGTTTCGGTCCCACTGGTTCTGCATGGATCCTCGGGGGTCAGCGAAGCGGGGCTTGCGCAGGCGGTCCGGGCGGGGATGTCCAAAATTAATATCGCGACGCATCTGAACCACGTTTTCACGGATGAAGTCCGTCGCTTGCTTGATTCAGATCCGAAACTGGTAGATCCACGCAAATACATAAAGAGTGCCCGTACGAAAGTAGCCGAAGAGACGAGCCATTTGCTCAAACTTCTTGCCCTCATTTAGACCGCCGTCCGCTTCTTGGCCGACCATGTACAAATCGTTATCGAATACTCAGGAAACGATGAGGCACCTTTAGGGTAACTTCCGCAAGACTGTGGCTAGTCTTGCAGCCAACTCGGAAGGGACATGTAATGAGGGGCGTATTAGCCAAATCTTTGATGCTCGGAAGTTCGATTCTCGTTCTTGCTCTGGGGGTCAATTCTGCTCAGGCGACAACGATTACATCGCTGTCCGAGAAGAACGCCTCCAAGACTGTTGCGGTGAAAATGGGTGCGCAGGTCGAGTTGACTTTGCATTCGATGTACTGGCAATTGGCCGTTCCTGCCAAGAGCAGTTCGCTGACATCCAAAGGTCAGCCGATTCTCAAGCCGATCTTCCCAAGTCCAAGTGCACCAGCCGGATGCCGAATTGCCGGCAGCGGATGCGGCACCCAGACTTGGGTGTTCAGGGCCACCAAAGTGGGACTGACTCATCTGATTGCAAGCCGCACCACCTGCGGTGAAGCGATGAAGTGCACCGCAGCAAACGGGCGTTTTACGGTGACCGTAAAGGTGTCTCGTTAGTTTTAGGTCTGGTGCTCAATAGTTTGTGAGATTCGTCCCGAGCGGGTTCAACCCTGCAAT
>DASXUM010000108.1:0-3122 GCA_036504835.1 Candidatus Nanopelagicaceae bacterium | reverse complement strand
CAAGAAATCATGAATGCGACAGATGATTATCTTCAGGCGAAACTGGAAGCGATGCCTCCTGGTGCGAGAGTCTCGCCCTCCTTCTATAAATTCTCATACGAGACCATGCAAATGGCGGTACAGGGTGGAATTGAAGGTTATTGGGAGGATTATCAGGCATTCTACTCCGATTGGGGAGTTGACTTAGCTTCTAACACGGTGCCAATTCAACTTTGGCACGGCCGGGAAGATTTGGATGTTCCCTTTCAACATAGCCAATGGCTATCGAAGGCAATTCCGCAATCGGAGCTACATTTAACTGAGACGGATGGTCATTTCTCTATACTCGAGAATCATCGGGCCGAAGTGATGGACTGGTTACTGAGTCACTTCTAGCGAAGCCGGCCGAGGGCCTGCAGGAAATACAGATCGGCATCGCTGATTCCGACTGTGGTTGGCTTGCTCTTTCGTCTGACATCTTCACGGCTAAAGCCTGTATGAAGACGCTCTTTCCTACTACGAGTCATTTTCTCCTCCTTTCCAAACTAGTTTCTAGCCAGCGTGAAGTCGCCGCTTATAGTCGATGCAGTTATGACGACAGTTTCAGAATTCGCTGGCGAATTCTGCGCATTTGAGTTCAACGATATTTCGGACTCCAATATTCCGCTAATGGATTTTCCATCGACGTCGACCTCAAGGTCTGGGGCAATATGAACCTTGATATCTCCGGAGATGCTATTTAGTGAGTACTCGCACCCCGAGAAAGTATGGGTAGAGATATTCCCTGAGATCGTCTTCAGGGCACAGGATCCGGTTGGATTGTGGAGCACTGAGATGGACCCCGATATGCAATTTATGTCGATGCTGTTAACCGTTTGTTCGACGTCCACATTCCCGGAGATGGTGGTTATCTTGAGTTCAGTAGAGGTCGGCAGTTGAACGACGACGAGGAACTTCGTGGAGATCGAGTTCAGGAATCCGCGCAGACCGCGGTTGTGCTTGTCGACGCGAATGGTTATGGATTGGTTCTTCGATGAAACGTCGACGTAGTCGCTGAGGTTCCGCGAACTGTCGAGTTTTCCGTAGACGGTTACGTGGGATTTCCCATCCGGAGAAGCGGTGACCTTGACGTCACTGGAGACGGTCGCGATTGACACCTCGGGGTGATCGATGTCGAAGGTCTCTTCGTGCAAGACATTGGATGATTCGGTAACTTTCATTAACTTCTGCCCTTCCCCTTGAGTTGGCGTCTGCCGAGTGACCCGGCCAAACTTCCTCTCTCACTGGCTTTCAACAACCACGAGTTGAGAGAGATTCCCTCGTTGGTTGCCGCGCTTTCGATGCGCGATTTCAAATCTTCCGGAAGCCGCAGGGTGATCCGGGCGTTTAGCTCGGCCGGGGTCTCTCGGGGGATCGATTCATCTTGCAGGTAAACGAACTCCACGTCATCGCCGACCAGTCTCGCCTCGACGCGGGATCCGGGGAGCTGGTCCTTGAGTTCGTCGGCTGCCTCGGTCAGGGCCTCCAGAAGTCGGGTCCGAAGAACCGGCTCGAGGGTGGGAATCAGGCGCGAAACCGCAGATTCGAGCTCCGCCCCGCCCAGCTTTCCGAGGGCTTTGAGGTCCGCGGAGAGCAGATCGATGAACTTTGACATCTTCATGGCGTCATAGTGACATCATCATGACGTCATTGTCAAGTACCCCCTATGCCGAACTGCCCGAACTGGCAGAATCCTCAGGTGTACGTTCCCAAGCATTTCGAGGTCAGCGAATGGGCCGAGATCACTGGGTTTGTCGCCCGCGCTCGCGCCGCAGATCTGGTGACGGTGGATTCGAGCGGGCTCCCGGTGGCCACGCTCATGCCAGCGGTTTGGGATACCTCCGCTATCGACGAATCCCATTACGGCAGCCTCGTCATGCACATGGCCAAGGCCAATCCGCAATGGAAATCAATCGAACCTGGAGCCGCGGGATTGGCGATCGTCCATGGACCCCAGGCTTACATCTCTCCTTCTAACTACGAAGGCAAACTTACTGATCACAAAGTTGTGCCGACATGGAACTACCAGAGCGTCCACCTGAGCGGCACTGTTGAAGTGAGCGCCGACATCGAACTTCTGCGCCAGATTGTTACCGGCCTGACAGAGTTTCACGAAAACGGTCGAACCGTTCCATGGCAGGTATCTGAAGCCGAACCGAAATACCTTGAAGCGCAATTGCACGGAATCATTGCTGTCACTCTCCGAGTAACCAAAGTCGAAGCGAAATACAAACTCAGTCAAAACCGAAGTGCAGAGGATCGCAAAAGAGTGATCGCCGATTTGGCGAGTTCACAGTCATACGAGGATCACGCGATTTCTGAAGAGATGAGAAAGACGCTGTGACAGTTGTTCACATCGCGCTGCTGATTGGGTGCGCGGTCGCCATCTATCTTGCATGTGAATGGTTTGTAAATGCTGTCGAATGGCTGGGTGTTCGTCTGAAGATGGGAACGCTGGCGATCGGCACAATTCTGGCCGCCATCGGAACTGCGTTACCCGAGAGCGTTGTGACGTTGGTTGCCGTAACTATGCGCCACTCGGCCGCTGCGAAAGACATCGGTGTCGGCGCAGCAATGGGCGGTCCACTAGTTCTTGCGACGATTGCATACGGTGTTACTGGATGGATGTTGATCAGGCGCAAGCGATCACTTGTGCGCGTCGGCGGAGATGCAAAACGCGAACTTCTCGACGATGTGGACCTGAGTCGGCTTCCAACGGATCAGAGGTGGTTCCTATCAATCTTCTTTGTGAAGGTTGCACTCGGTCTTGTTGCATTCGCACTCAAACCATGGTGTGGGCTTCTGTTTTTCGCCGCGTACGGCGTCTACTTCTTCAAAGAGATGCGGGCAGATGCGGAGGCTCACTCCAGCATTGATCTCGAGCCACTGAAGTTGCAGCCAAACAGGGAAACTCCCTCCGGGTGGGCGGTACTGGTTCAAACAGCGGTCACCCTCGCGATTATCTTCGTTGCCTCACAGTTGTTCGTGGCTCAACTCGAGTGGGCGGGTCCAGAGCTCGGATTATCCGCGTCAGTAACTGCGATGTTGCTCTCCCCCGTTGCTACCGAATTGCCAGAGGTGATGAATGCGATCATCTGGGTGCG
>DASXUM010000107.1:0-43717 GCA_036504835.1 Candidatus Nanopelagicaceae bacterium | reverse complement strand
TACTCGTCCCAACTAATTTTCACTATGTCTGGTTCGCGATACTGGTATTCCTCAATGGGGTCGGAGGCGGCATGTTCTCGGCTCCAAACACCACGGCCATCATGAACAGCGTCCCCGCCGACCAACGCGGAGGTGCCGCCGGTATCCAAGCATCATTTATGAACTCAGGCATGGTCTTGTCCATGGGTGTCTTCTTCTCTCTCATGATCGTGGGACTCACGAATACGCTTCCCAAAGCATTGTTCGATGGATTAAGTGCGCATGGCGTATCAGAAGGGCAAGCGCATCAGATAGCCAATATTCCCGCGGTGGGAAGTCTCTTCTCCTCCTTCCTCGGTTACAACCCTCTGCAATCGCTCCTGGGTTCGCAAGCTGCAACTCATGTCACTGATTCGCAGTGGGCGACTCTTACAGGTAAGCATTTCTTCCCGAGTCTTATCCAGTCGCCTTTTCATCATGGTCTTGTGATCGTGTTTTCACTGGCAATCGCCATGTCCGTCGTAGGGGCCCTTTTCTCCGCATTCCGTGGGACGCGCTACATCCATGAAGAGCACACCATGCACGAGCATGTCGGTGACATGACACTTTCTGGGGGCGCCGTTCCTGGAGAGCCGGCAATCGAGAGCGAGGTTGTGCGATGAGCGCATCTACCGTCCCACTATCCAAATCCCAATCCCACACTGCGGTCGAACTTCGACTCGTCATCGGACGTTTGATCAGAGCAATACGACAGCACAATGCTGGTGGCCTCACTCCCTCTCAGGTCTCGGCACTTGCAACTATCGAGGAACTTGGTCCTATTCGTATAAGCGATCTTGCTGCCCATGAATCAATTGGCGCCCCAGTTGCCACGCGAGTGACTACGAGTTTGGAAGAGCTGGGGTATATCAAACGTCTGCAGGACACGCAAGATAGGCGCGCGTGGTTAGTGGAACTCACGGCAGCTGGCCACAAAGTTCTTAGGAACTTGCGGGAGGAGCGAACCGCTGGCATTAACCAGCGAATCCAAATGTTAAGCAAGTCCGAGATTGCGACGCTCAATGCCGCCTTGCCTGTTCTCGACAAGTTGGCCAAGAATATTTAACTTCCGACGGATTTGCGTACAATCTCCGGGTGGAAAGAGTCCTGAAGAACACCTCCGTTCAGCGCGCGATCATGGCGCTTGAAAGTGCAGGGTTGGCATCAGAGATCAAGATCCTCGCGGAAAGCGCGCGAAGTGCCAAGGAAGCCGCTGACGCGCTGGGAATCGAAGTTGGACAGATTGCATCATCAATTGTCTTCCGACTCCCGAACGAGAAACCACTTCTTGTTATTACCAGTGGCAGACACAGAGTGGATGCCGAACTTGTGGCTCGTAATCTCAAAGTTGAGAAACTTCACCGAGCGGACGCAGATTTTGTCCGCCTTTGGTCTGGTTACGCCATTGGTGGGGTGAGCCCGGTTGGTTGGGTGACTGACGAGGCAGTCGTCTTGATTGACATGGCGCTGAATGATTATGAGTTCATCTGGGCCGCCGCGGGCCATCCTCATGCGGTCTTCCAAACGACTTTTGATGATCTAAAGACCTTGGTCGGGGCCCAGCCAATGAAAGTCGGCGAATAGGCAATTCGTAGACGGATATTTAGGCGCGATGTCATACTGTCTAGATGGTTGATTCCTCAGGGCACACCGAAAAGATGGCCAATCTTTTCGACAAACTCTCTGACACATACGACGAAGTTGGTGTCGATTTCTTCAAGCCAATTGCTGCAACGCTTCTCGCCGCAATGCCTCCAGTAGAGGGAGAACGTTGGCTCGACATCGGATGTGGGCGCGGAGCGGTCTTGCTTCCTGTTGCAGAGGCAATCGGCCCACACGGTTTAGCCGTAGGAATCGACATCTCAAGCGGCATGATTGAACACGCTCGGCGTGCCGCGTTACATGCAGGTTTAAGGAATGTCGAATGCGAAGTTGATGATGCCCAATCCCCTGCCACGATACACGGTCCATTCGACACCATCTCCTCCTCTTTAGTGCTCTTCTTCCTCGCCGATCCACTCGGCGCACTTCGCAATTGGCTTCCACTTCTCAAACCGGGTGGAAGAATTGGCGTTTCAACTTTCGGTTTTGTGGATCCGCGATGGGAAGAGGTGGATCGAGTCTTTCAGCCCCATCTCCCACCACAGATGAGGGATGCTCGAACATCTGGAAAAGAAGGACCCTTTGCCAGCGACGAAGGCGTCGAGAGTCTCTTCAAGCAGGCCGGTTTCACCAATATCCGAACTGAATCCGCTTCAATTAACGTTCGATTTGCCGATTCTCAACAGTGGTACGACTTCACCTGGTCTGTTGGCCAGCGCATGATGTGGTTGGCAATTCCCGAGCATTTGCGATCAGAGGTACGAAGAGACGCCGAAACCATTCTTGCTAGATTTGCCAATGCAGATGGATCAATCATCTTCAGACAGGATATTCGAAATACTCTTGGCAATAGACCAATCAACTGACGGCAATGATCCTGCACTCAACAATTCGTTCCCTATCATCTGGTCGTCAAGTGATACTCCTTATTCATGGAATGGGTTCTGCTTCCACAGCATGGCGTCCGATCATCGAAGAACTTGAACTCGCTTTCACAGTCGTGACTCTTGACTTGCCTGGGCACGGCTTAACGCCAATGGATGAAACGCAACCCATGGATCCCAAAGCGCTGGCCCGATCTGTCTTCGACACCATGGACTCTCTGGGGTTCGCCAGATTTCACGTGGTTGGGAATTCGCTGGGCGGTTGGATTGCACTTGAAATGGCTGCAATGCATCCCGCCGCGATTGCCTCGGTGACAGGACTTGCCCCGGCAGGTTTATGGCTCAAACCTTTCGTCGCCCGATACCCAGGAACCGCAATTGCAAGAATCATGGCGAGCAGCCTTAAAGTCGTTTCCCCTCTTCTACTCCATTACGAGTGGGCAAGGAAAATTGGTTTTGAGAATGTCAGTCCTCGTTGGCGCGACTTCTCGTATGAACTTTGTTTAGAGGCCACACATGCGATGGCGACGGCGGCGGGCTACTATCCCGCGTGGGATGCGCTGTTACAAAAGCGTTTCGACAAGCAAGTCTCAGAGTCTGTTCCAATTACAGTGATATTCGGCGACTCCGATCGCACCCTTCCGGCTGCAACGTGTCAGGAGAGGTCCCTTGTTCCTCCACACGCCAGATGGATGGTTTTCTCCGAGTGCGGACACGCTCCCATGTGGGACCACCCATCGGAGGTGATTGACGAAATCTTGCGCACTGCTGGAGTGCACAACTGATTCTCATGTATTTCAGAACGCCCCCTAATCTTCGCCAATAGGGCAGACTAAGGACGTGTCTTTACGTCATTTCACTCCGCGAGGGAACAGGCGACGAGGAATATCCTCTGCCGCGCAGAAGATATTGGGGGCCACTCTCGCCAGCGCAGTCATTCTCCAGATGCTGGCGCCATTTGCACACGGACACCCCTTGCAACTCATTACCATCTCCGCAATTTACGTCGGAGCCATGGCGATGCTCTTACACGCCTATTTCTCCTTCGGCTTCCGATACGCATTTACATACGTTGTCCTGACTTCAGCCTTTGCAATCATCATCGAACAGATAGGTGTACGGACGGGCTGGCCGTTTGGTGACCACAGCTTTGATCCGAGCTTAGGCGTAAGTGTCTTCAACGTTCCTTTAGTGATTCCATTCTTATGGATCATGCTTGCTCACCCAGTTCTCGTTGCCGCACGCAGGGTTACACAGAATTGGGTCTTCCTTTACGGAGGGGCAACCATGATGGCGTGGCATCTCTTCATAGATCCAGCACTGGCATATTCACATCGCGTCATATGGAAATCCACGGGAAGCCACATCCCGTTTGAAAGGGAAATTCCCTTTTCAAACCCCGCCGGCTGGTTGTTCACCGGAATGGTACTCATCGCAATTCTGCATTATTCACTTCCGAAGGAACGTCGAAAGCAGGGTGCCGAATTTGTCGCAGTAGACATCTTCCTCGCATGGACCCTTCTTGCTGGGGTGTTCGACAACGTCTTCTTTTTCGATCACCCTGGGATCGCAGTATTCGCTGGTTCCATATACGCCTTGGTACTTGCGCCGTACTTCTTCTATCGATGGCTTGGCAAACCGGAAGACTAATCCGGCTTGACGCTATTTCTTGATGTTGAGATTGAGGTAGATCTCGCGCGTAGCCGATGAAGAATTCATCGTATAAAAATGGAGGCCCGGCGCGCCCGCGTCCAAGAGTTCGCGGCACATTTGAGTGGCTATCTCTATCCCGAGGGCCTTGACCGCTTCGGCATCTCCGTCGACTTTGGCAAACTTCTCCCTGACCGCGGACGGGATGGGAGTCCCCCCGAGTTCGGCCATACGTTCGAGCTGTTTCACATTAGTCACGGGCAGAATTCCCGGAATGATCGGCATCGTTGAACCACGTGCCGCTAATTTCTCCACCAGAGAGGACCATTTGGAAACGTCAAAAAAGAATTGAGTGGTAGCAAAACTTGCCCCCAGTTGCTCTTTCCGTAACAGCACATCAATGTCTTGATCGAGGTTGCCATGCGAAGCCGGATGACCGTCTGGGAATGCTGCTACGCCAATTGTGAAATCTCCCCGTGCTGCCGCCAAGGCGACAAGCTCATCTGCGTGGGTGAATCCACCCGGAGTGGAAATCCAAGGAGCGGTCGGCCCACCAACGGGATCACCTCGCAATGCCAGGATGCTCTTGATTCCCGCATTGTGATAATGATCGAGAATCTCGCTCAACTCGTCCTTCGTAGATCCAACGCAGGTTAAATGAGCAACCGTTGGAATATGTGTTCGAGTAGTGATCTCCTCCGTTATGCGGATCGTTCGCTCGCGCGTCGATCCACCGGCGCCGTACGTTACCGAGATGAAATCAGGAGCGAAGGGCTCCAGGGCGGTCATGGCCGCCCAGAGGCGGTCCTCGCCGGCCGGGTCCTTTGGAGGGAAGAATTCGAAGGAATAGGTTCTCGCCATGACCTGCCTTTCGCTCATAATGAATAGGGACGGTACCGTAGCCACGTGAGCCTTGAACCGCAGTTCGCCTTAGCGGACATACGAATACACGTGCAACGTGACCTGACTGATTTCCTCGCGGAACAGACACACTATTTAGGCGAGATCGGCACTGAACTCATTCCTGCCGCGGAGGCAATCAACGCATTCCTCCTTGACGGTGGAAAACGTCTTCGCCCCCTCTTTGCCTACTGCGGATATGTAAGCGCAGGTGGCAAAGACGACGACTCAATTATACGGGCAATTGCCTCGCTCGAACTCCTTCAAGGCTGTGCGCTCATCCATGACGATCTCATGGATGCCTCCGACACTCGCAGAGGCAAACCTTCAATTCATCGCCTCTTTGAAGGGATCCATGAGGATGAAGAACTCTCGGGCTCCGCGGCGAATTACGGGGCCTCTGCTGCAATTCTACTGGGAGATCTTGCGCTGGTCTGGGCTGACCAGATGCTTCACAACTCAGGGATTAGCCAGGCACAACTCGTTCGCACTCTTCCGATTTACGACGAGATGCGCGTTGAAATTATGGCTGGGCAATTTTTGGATATTCATGAACAGGCATTGGCTACCCAGAGCGTTGCACGTTCCCTCAAGATCGCCAGATACAAGTCGGGAAAGTACACCGTCGAGCGCCCCTTGCATTTTGGTACCAGCCTTGCCCTTGCCCACGGCGATAAGCGCGAAAACTTTTTTGCAATGTTCTCCGAATTTGGACTTCCTCTCGGAGAAGCGTTTCAACTTCGCGACGATCTGCTAGGAGTGTTCGGCGATCCCGTTCTGACTGGCAAACCCGCTGGTGATGATCTACGTGAAGGCAAGCGCACTGTCCTTATGGCCATGACGCAAGATAGGGCCAATGCCAAGCAAGAGGCGGCGATTGCTCAATACTTTGGAGACCGTCATCTAGATACCAATGGCGTGGAAATACTTCGCACCATTATTACTGAAACTGGTGCACGCGAACATGTTGAGAATCTTATTGAGAAATTGACCCTTACGGCCCTTGATGCACTTAACCGGGATGAAATCCCCCCATACGCCCACACGCTTCTCCATGAACTTGCCTCAATAGCTATGGGCAAGAATTCTTGAGAGTTTCTTCTACTCGGATGTACGCATGAGACTTGTCGCAATCGTCGAGGAACTGCTTGCCGGACCGGCGCGCTGCGGAAGTACGCACGTTATCGCAATCGATGGAAGGGCCGGGGCAGGGAAAACCACCCTTGCAAATAATCTGGCACTTGCGTTGAGTTTGAATTTCAAAGTAACCGTGATCCACCTCGATGAAATCTACGAAGGGTGGGATTTGGCCCTTACCCAAACACTTACGGATTCGCTATCGCATATTGTGAAATCACTCGCGGCAGAGACGACTGCCCGCGTGCCGATCTACAACTGGCACGAGGCGGAATTTACTTCTGAGCGCGAAATTTCCCCCTGCGATCTCATCATCTTCGAGGGAGTTGGGAGCGCACAGCGAGTGGTTCGAGAGGTAGCAACTGCCACTATATGGATTGATATTGAGCCGAAGATCGGCCTTGAGCGAGTTCTTTATCGGGATGGTCTGGCCATAGAAGAACATATGAATCTCTGGCAGATCAGAGAGGAAGCCCACTTCCTGGCCGAAGAAACGCGCGAGAACGCCGACTTCATCCTTTCAACCCTCTAGAAGGCAGCGCGTCTAGCCAACTATCGCTGCAGACGGTGCCTAAGATTTTGATGTGTCAGATCTGTCAGGCGAACTCATTGATGGCCGTTATGAGTTGCTGCATCAAATAGCCACTGGCGGAATGGCAACGATCTATCTTGCACTAGATACCAGACTTGATCGAAAAGTTGCTGTCAAAATCATGCATCCACACCTTGCGAGCGACGAAGTTTTCATAAATAGATTCATCAGAGAAGCTAAAGCGGCGGCGGCCCTATCGCATCCCAATATTGTGGCCGTCCAAGACCAAGGATGGAATCAAGGCGGGACACCAGCAGTTTTTCTTGTCATGGAGCTAGTGGAAGGCCACACGCTTCGGGATTATCTATTTGAGCAGGGGGCTCTCTCCCCCGCCGAAGTCGTGCACTATTTATTACCTGTTTTGAGTGCCCTGGAAGCGGCACATCAGATTGGAATTGTGCATCGAGATCTCAAACCAGAAAACATCCTTATCTCGTCTACGGGTCGAGTGAAGGTCGCAGATTTCGGCCTTGCCCACGGAGACCTCATTGGACACACAATGACCGCCGAATCGAGCGTCATCCTTGGAAGTGTCTCCTACCTTTCGCCCGAACAAGTACAACGAGGAGTGGCAGATGCCCGCAGCGACGTTTACTCGCTCGGAATAATCGCCTTTGAGATGCTCACAGGCGAGAAACCCTTTTCGGGGGACTCTCCTATCAATATCGCGTACAGGCATGTCAACGATCGAGTTACGGCGCCATCGACTTTGGTGTCAGGAATCCCGCAATCATTCGACGCCTTGGTACTTCGAGCCACCAGCATAAATCCTGATGAGCGCCCGAGAAATGCTGGAGAGTTTCTTGAAGAACTCCGCACCATCCAAATTGAACTCGATCCAAAGCGGAGCCAACTCAGTCTTGAATTGGACCTACCGCCGATCAAATTCCGAGAGAAATCTCGCAATTCAAAGCGAGTTTCGCCTCCACCAAAATCAAACCCATCTGGCACAGTGTTGCCCATGAAATCGGAGAAGAGCGCAAAGACCCCACCACCGTCGAGTGCCCGCAAGAGCACGGTGAGCCCCCGAGTTCGAAGGAATCGATGGATCGCCGGCCTTGTCGCGCTGGCACTTATCGGAGGCATTTGGTACGCGTTCGCCGGAACTGGGAACAAAGTGCTTGTGCAATCTGTCGTCGGTCAGACCGTGGCACAGGCCAATTCGATTCTGGAACCGCTTGGACTCCACACCAAGGTGGCCGAACAAGTATTTAGCGAAATTGTCGACCAAGGAAAGATCATCTCCTCGGATCCAAGCGGAGGCGGTCATATACAGGCAGGGGGAACTGTCTCTCTCGTCGTCTCCAAGGGACCAGAGCGCTTTTCCGTGCCTGTTCTCAAAGGTTTGACACAAGACGCGGCGACTTCGCTGTTGCAGAAGGATTCACTCTCTGTCGGCACAATCACGGAGGCATTCAATGCCAAGATCGCCCAAGGCTCGGTAATCAGTTCAACGCCGACAGTTGGGACTTCAGTACGACGTGATACTCCCGTCAACCTTCTGATCAGCAAGGGGCCGCAACTTCTTGTATTGAATTCATATGTCGGCAAGAGCGGGGACCAAGCCCTTACCGAACTCACCAACGCGGGATTCGTCGCGTCAACGACGTATGCCTACAGCGACACCGTCGCGATTGGCGCAGTAATCAGTCAGACCCCCGATGGCAATGGCGGGACCGCCCCGAAAGGGACCAAGGTAGCCCTCGTTGTTTCTCAGGGCAGCGAGTCGGTCTTCGTTCCCAACGTCTATTCCTTCACGCAGGCAAAGGCCACCGCAATGCTGCAGGATCTTGATCTAGTCGTAAGCGTTAAGAAGATAGGTACGCGCGCGGTAAAGACGGTCACGGATATCTTCCCTAAAGTTGGGACCCAGGTGAAGCGTGGCAGCACGGTCATCATCACAGTAGGGTAGGCAAATGCCTCATCCTCGTATTGGTGCTCACGTACCCACAAGTGGAGGCATGGCGAAACGATCAATCGCCTATGCCCAGACCATCAAAGCGGAGGCGATTCAAGTCTTCGCCTCCAACCCCCGCGGTTGGGCGATGCCTGAGGCAAATCGAGAAGCTGACGAGGCATTTCGAACGAAAGCCACCGAAATTGATCTTGCCACTTACGTCCATGCGCCCTATCTCATCAACTTAGGTTCACCGACTCTGGCGACATATGAAAATTCGCTGGCATCAACTAAGTACTCATTGCAGCGTGGAGCCGACATCGGAGCGCTAGGCGTTGTAATTCACACCGGCTCGGCAGTCGATGTCGAGCATGTCTCGAATGCGTGGAAGCAAATACATGACGGCATGATGCCGATTCTTGAGGCGTTGCCGGCTGACTCACCATCGCTCCTTCTCGAGCCGACCGCCGGCCAGGGGCAATCGTTGGTGAAACGACTTGAAGACTTAGTGAACTATCTTGACGCGCTCGAGCATCATCCCAAAGTCGGCATATGCCTAGACACTTGCCACGTTTTCGCAGCTGGTCACGACATCAAGAAAAAAGGTGGCATGACAGAAATGCTCGACCTCCTTGTGTCGATCGTAGGTCTCGAGCGCTTTCAATTGATACACGCCAACGACTCGATGGATGTGTGCGGTGCACTTAAAGACCGCCACCAAAATATCGGTGATGGTGAAATCGGCGTTGATCCATTCAAAGAATTATTGGCCCATCCCTCGGTCGCCAAAGTTCCTCTCATTCTGGAAACTCCCGGACAGGAACCTGAGCATGGCAAGGAAGTCGCATTACTTAAGAAATTCCGCGGATAAGAATGCGTTTGAGGCTAGCTCCCCTTGCCCTGCTCTCAGTTGCCGCAATGTGGGGCGCCGCCTTCGTACTAATGAAGGACGCGATCAAGCGCCAGGACGTCAATAGTTTTCTCTTCACCAGGTTTGCAGTTGCGGCCGTCGTCATGATCCTTCTCAAACCCAAAGTCGTAAAACTATTCACGAAGGATATGCTCTCGAAAGGAATCATTGCAGGCTGCTTCCTGGGCACCGGATACATTCTTCAAACTTTCGGATTGGCTCGAACCACCGCTGCCGTGACGGGTTTTGTCACGGGTATGTACGTGATCGCCACACCACTGATTGCGGCATTGGTGCTTCATCAGAAGATTTCGAGAAGAACGTGGACCTACGTTCTGATTGCCACCGCGGGTCTTGCACTTCTCTCACTTCACGGATGGTCCATCGGGGTTGGCGAACTCTTAGTTCTCGGCAGCGCCATAGCCTTCGCCTCCCACATCATCGCACTGGGTCAGTGGAGCAGCGGGCGTGACGCCTATGGTTTAACCGTTATCCAACTGGCCACGTGTGCCGCACTCGCTGGTCTCGCCTCCTTGAGGTCTGGATACCAGGCTCCACCTGATCGAGGGGTCTGGGGCGTAGTCGTCTTCACGGCAGTGTTTGCAACAGCCATTGCTTTCATGATCCAAACCTGGTCGCAAGCACACATGACATCCACCAAAGTGGCGGTCATCTTGACGATGGAGGTTGTGTTCGCGGCAATATTCGCAGTGATTTTCGGTGGCGAACGCCTCACGTTGCAGATCGCTCTGGGTGGCACCTTAGTGGTGGGCGCCATGTACATGATCGTATTACAAGAAGCGTGAGATAATGCATCCATGCGCGTAGACCTTCGTTCCGATACTGTCACTGTCCCTTCAAATGAAATGCGTGAAGTCATGGCGCAGGCCCCCGTGGGCGATGATGTTTACGGCGAAGACGTCACCGTAAATTCTCTCGAAGAGAGGGTTGCCGCACTATTCGGGAAGGAAGCAGGAGTCTTCACGCCATCGGGTTCTCTGGCCAATCAATTGGCTATTCGAATGCTTGTTTCACCTGGTGAAGAACTTATCGCCGAAACTAATTCACATATCGTCAGAGCCGAACTCGGCGCAGCCGCCACCTTTAGCGGAATTACAACGCGCACCTGGCCAGCCGAACGTGGATTGCTCAACGCCGATGACGCAATGGAAATTGCTCGTCCGTCTTCGGGCCCATACTTAGTTTCAACGACCGCCATTGCTGTTGAGAACACGCACAACTTCGGCGGAGGAACCGTTCAACCGATAGATGAAATTGCCAGACTTCATCTTGAAGCAAGAAATGTCGGCATCGCACTTCATCTCGACGGCGCGCGAATCTGGAATGCACACACGGCTAGCGGAGTTGCTCTCCCCGAGTATGCGAAGTACTTCGACACGGTCAGCGTCTGCTTTTCCAAAGGACTCGGCGCACCAGTCGGCTCAATGATGCTTTCGACCAAAGAGCGCGTGGCCAAGGCACGAGTGTGGAGAAAGCGCTACGGGGCCGGCATGCGACAGATCGGAATGCTTGCCGCCGCCGCGCATTACGCACTTGATACCAACCTTCCTCTCCTGGCTCAAGACCATCGGCGCGCCAAGTACATCGCGGAGAAGTGCTATGAAGTCTCGCCGTCGGTAATCAATCCTGCGCATGTCGAAACAAATATCGTTGGGCTTGACCTTTCACAGGTTCCACTATCGGCAGCTGAATTCGCGCAAATGGTAAAAGACGAGGGCGTGCTCATTAGTTCATTAGGCCCTAAATTCGCGCGTCTTGTTACTCACTTGGATATTGATGATGCGGCGATGAAATACGCCGCGGATGTCATTGCATCAGCGTTAAAGCGCGCCCTCGTGTCGAAGTAGCCATTCTTTTGCGTTAAGTCCATAAGCGTAGTTTCCTAGCGCGCCACCTGTCTTAACGACACGATGACAAGGGACCACGACAACGATTGCGTTCTTCGCACATGCAGTTCCGGCCGCTCTCACAGCCGCTGGCGACCCCGCACGCTGCGCAAGATCTGCGTACGAGAGGACTTTGCCAGCTTTGATTTTGCGCATTGCCTTCCAGGCGGCTTGAGAAAAGTGTGCACCCGGCTGTCTGACCGAGATGGCATTGATGGCCTCAACATCTCCATCAAAATAGTCTTCAACTAGATCGGAAATCACCGGGATTCGCTTTACCCGGTCGATTCCTTTCTGTACATCTGCATCATCGAGTGAGCTGACCAAAGCATCGAACGTTCCGAAATTCGCACCGAGCAGCACGTGTTCATCTGCCATCAAATGGATCGTGCCAATCGGAGTTTTAGTCGTTGTGTATAACAAAGTCATTGAGCCAGATTAGCGATCGCGAAGCATCTCCGCTACGAGAAAGGCGAGCTCAAGAGACTGGGCGTGATTCAAGCGCGGATCGCATGCCGTCTCATATCTCATGGCAAGATCGTCATGGGAGATCTGCTCTCCCCCGCCGACACATTCGGTCACGTCATCGCCGGTGAGTTCGATATGGATCCCGCCCGGATGGGTGCCCAGAGACTTGTGTACTTCGAAGAATCCCTTGACTTCGTCGAGTACGTCATCAAAACGACGAGTCTTGTAGCCACTGGGGGCTTCGTATGTGTTGCCGTGCATGGGATCACAGACCCAGAGGACCTGAGCACCCGACTGCGTAACACCTTGCACAAGCGCAGGCAGGGCTTCACGAATCTTGCCAGCTCCCATGCGGGTGATGAAGGTCAAGCGCCCTGGCTCGCGGTGCGGATCCAATTTATCAATGAGTGCGAGCGCATCTTCCACTGTTGATTTTGGCCCGAGCTTGACGCCAATAGGGTTGCGAATCTTGGATGCGAAATCTACATGGGCGCCATCGAGTTGACGGGTACGCTCGCCAATCCAGACAAAATGGGCAGAAACGTCGTAGGGCAGTTGGGTTCGCGAATCGATACGAGTCAGAGCCTTTTCGTATTCCATGATGAGGGCTTCATGACTTGCGAAGAACTCGACTGTCTTGAAGGCGGCCGGATCCACGCCTGCCGAGCGCATGAACGCAAGGGCGCGGCCGATTTCATTGGCCATCTCTTCATAGCGCATCCCGACGGAGGAATCGCGGATGAAACCTTTGTTCCATTCGTGCACCTGTCGCAGATCGGCAAAACCACCTTGGGTAAATGCACGGACAAGGTTGAGCGTCGCTGCCGAGGTGTTGTACACCTTCAGCAACCGTTGTGGATCTGGAGTACGCGCGCTTACGGTGAACTCGAGGTCATTGACTGCGTCTCCCCGGTATGCCGGAAGGGTGACGTCTCCCCTGGTTTCGAGGTCATTGGAGCGGGGCTTGGCAAACTGGCCCGCCATCCGTCCTACCTTTATGACAGGAAGACTCGAGTAGTACTGAAGCACTGCCGCCATCTGCAGAATCGTCTTGATTCGGTTTCGAATCGAGTCCGCAGTTGCTGCCGCGAAGGTCTCGGCACAATCCCCACCCTGCAGCCAGAAGGCCTTGCCCGCCGCAGCATCGGCAATCCGCGCCTTGAGGTTGTCACACTCTCCGGCAAAGACCAACGGAGGGTAGGACTTGAGTTCGGCGAGGGCAGCTTTGACGGCAGGACCATCTGTGCCGCCTGGCCACGTCGGTTGTTGCGCTGCGACAAGGCCAGGGGCAAAGAGGGAATCCAAGGTGGTCATAGTTTCCTAGCGTAGAGAATGGAGAGATGATCGCGGTGTGCGATTATCCGAAGAAGATTTCTGCCTCCTCGTAAAGCGAAGGATCGACAAGCTTCAACTTTTCAGTCGCTGAGGCCAGAGGAACGCGGACAATGTCGGTACCGTGAAGTGCCACCATTTTGCCCCAGTCGCCTTCATGAGCAGCTGTAATCGCATGAAGCCCAAATCGAGTGGCCAGAACACGGTCGAAAGCGGTGGGAGTGCCACCGCGCTGAATATGCCCGAGGACCGTGCTGCGAGCTTCTTTCCCAGTACGAGCCTCAATTTCCTGTGCGAGCCAGTCGCCGATTCCCGAGAGTTTTACATGCCCAAACGCGTCCAGAGCCTGGTCCTTCACGATCATGTCGCCATCTTGGGGAATTGCACCCTCGGCTACCACGATGATCGGCGAGTAGTTGACCTTAAAGCGGGATTCAACCCACTCGCAGACTTGATCTAGGGAGAACTTCTTCTCCGGAATCAATATGCATGCGGCGCCACCGGCAAGTCCTGAGTGCAGGGCAATCCAACCGGCATGACGTCCCATAACTTCAACGACTAAGGCGCGGTGATGGGATTCGGCAGTCGTGTGCAAGCGATCAATGGCCTCCATTGCAATGTTCACGGCCGTATCAAAACCAAAGGTGTAGTCCGTGTTGTTGAGATCGTTGTCGATGGTCTTGGGAACGCCGACCACCTTTACTCCGAGAGCATCCAACTTGGTTGCCACTCCGAGGGTGTCTTCGCCGCCGATTGCAATCAATGCATCTACGCCAGCTTTAGCGAGGTTCTCCTTGATCCGGTCGATCCCGCCTTCAATTTTAAAAGGATTGGTTCGAGAAGATCCCAAAATTGTTCCACCACGGGGCAAAATTCCACGTGTTGCCGCAATATCAAGGGGCATGGTCAGGCCCTCAAGGGGTCCGCGCCAACCATCTCGAAATCCGACAAATTCATGACCGTACTCTTTTTCGCCCTTTCGGACGATCGCACGGATAACAGCATTTAGACCTGGGCAATCTCCGCCACCAGTTAGGACACCAATACGCATCGTTTTGTACTCCAACGCTCGATTTAGAAATTGGGCAATCTCCGCCCGTAAAGGGTCAACGCTGACTGCGCAAAGTCTAGCCTCTCCTTATTGGGGCATTGGCACCTCCAGATGCAGATTGCATCACTCAACGAGGCTCTGGTAAGAACACTCATGGCCCTAGCCCCGGAAATCCAGCGATATTTGGCAGAACGAGCGGCCGCAGGCGCCCTTGATGTGTGGCAAACCCCCCTGGCAGATCTGCGCGCCGCCTCGTACGGTCGAATCACCACCGCCGGCCTCCCTCCCGCAATCTTCTCCATTCAGGACCGCTACATCCCCGGGCCGACGGCCGATCTCCACGTTCGGATATATCGACCGAGCGCGGATGCTCACCTCCCCGCTCTCGTGTACTTCCACGGTGGGGGTTGGGTTCTCAATTTCCTCGACATCTACGACGCGGAGTTGAGCACATTGGCAAATAAGAGCGGATCGGTAGTAGTTGCGGTCAACTACCAGAAAGCACCAGAACACCCATACCCGACTCCGTTCAACGACTGCTATGCGACGACGATGTGGGTGCATAAGAACGCGCAGTCACTTGGGATCGATCCAACCAAGATCGGAGTCGGCGGTGAGAGCGCGGGAGCGAACTTGGCCGCCGCTGTCTCGCTGAAGAACCGTGATCTAAAGATAATCAATCTCGTCTATCAACTTCTCATCAACCCATGCAATGAACGAGACTTCACCACATCTTCCTATCGTGATTATGCGTCAGGGTTCGGACTCTCCCGCCAGGGGATGCAGTGGTACTGGGAACAGTACCTACAGGGCGATGCGCACGATCACGATCCCTATGCATGCCCATCGACAGCGAAGAATTTCTCAGACCTGCCCACCGCAATCATTGTGACTGCCGAATGCGATCCCTTGAAAGACGATGGAATCAAATACGAACGACTACTGCGCGATGCGGGAGTAAGGACTTTCTACAAGGAGTACGAAGGAATGATCCACGGTTTTGCCAATCTGGCCGCAATTACGCCAATGGCCGAAATTGCTTTGAGCGATTGCGCCGAGATAATCAGAACGGTGAATCCTTAAGCTGTAACTCGTACGCCTTTTCCAACAACCACGATCCCTCCGGGAGAAACGGTGAAGCGTTCGCGATCGCGCTCTAGATCGACGCCGATCTGCGCCCCCGGCTCGACAACGACGTTCTTGTCCAGAATCGCCCTACGAACCACAGCTCGGTCGCCGATCTTGACTGATGGCATCAACACCGAGCCGTCGACAAATGCGCCACCTGAGACCACCACGTCATAGGAAGCCACGGTGCGATTCAAATGACCGCCCGCGATAATCGAACCTGCTCCCACGATCGAGTCCTGCGCAATTCCACCTTCGCTGAACTTCGCCGGAGGGAGTGATGGAGGATTCGTGAGCAGGGGCCATTCACGGTTGTACAAATTGAATATTGGATGGACCGAAACCAAATCCATATGGGCGTCAAAATAGGCATCGATGGAGCCCACATCTCTCCAGTAGCCCTTGTCACGATCTGTCGCACCTGGCACGACATTGTCGGCAAAGTCGTAGACCTTGGCCGAGCCATTGCGAGTCAACATCGGGATGATGTTGGTGCCAAGATCGTGTCGACTCTCAAGGTCTTCAGAGTCAAGGATCAAGGCCTCCTCCATCACGTCGCGTCGGAAAATGTAGTTGCCCATCGAGACAAGGCACATGTCCGGATTGCCCGGCATTGCCGGCGGGTCGGCTGGTTTTTCATGGAAAGCCTTGATCGTGACACCATCTTCGGCAAGCTCGATGACGCCGAACTCACTTGCCTCAGAACGTGGCACGCGGATTGCCGCAACAGTCACGCCCGCGCCCGTGTTCAGATGCTGCTCAAACATCTGGCTGGGGTCCATCCGATAAACGTGGTCGGCTCCAAAGACCAGAATATGTTTGGGATCCTCGTCGTGGATCAAATTGAAATTCTGCAAAATCGCATCTGCACTACCCGTGTACCAACGTGGTCCTAGGCGTTGCTGGGCTGGTACTGGGGTGATGAAGTTGCCTAGCAAAGTAGACATTCGCCAGGTCGTGGTGATGTGCTTGTCAAGAGAATGGGATTTGTATTGCGTGAGCACCGCAATTTTCAGCATTCGCGCGTTCGCGAGATTGGAGAGCACGAAATCCACCAGACGATAGGAACCGCCGAACGGCACTGCTGGTTTGGCGCGATCGGCTGTAAGCGGCATAAGTCGCTTGCCTTCACCCCCCGCAAGGACTATTCCTAATAGGAGGTCGCGTCGCATGGCGTAACGATAGCCTTCTCCTTGCATACCGCCTAGACCTTGACTTTTCGCGTGAGGAGATGTGATGGATCCGATACGAGTTGGATTGGTTACGAAAGAGTGGCCACCACATGTCTATGGCGGTGCAGGTGTCCACGTCGTCCAACTAGCCGAGGCGCTCCGCAAAAGACCAGAAATTTCACTTGACGTTCATTGCTTTGGAGAAAAACGCAGCGATGCAATCGGTTACCCCACACCGACGGATTTTGCAGACTCAAATCCAGCTATCGCGGCAGTAGCCACCGACTTGGCAATTGCAGAAGGACTCGCTAATGCGGATGTCGTGCACACGCACACGTGGTATGCCAACATGGCCGGTCACGTCGCCTCATTAATCCACGGCATCCCCCATGTTATGAGCGGGCATTCACTCGAACCATTGCGACCCTGGAAAGCCGAACAACTTGGCGGCGGATATCGGCTCTCGTCCTGGGTGGAGAAAACCGCCATCGAAAGCGCGGCGGCCGTGATCGCGGTAAGTGATGGAATGCGCGGGGACATTCTCTCTGCATATCCGAACGTTGATCCTGCCAAAGTGCACACGATTCGGAACGGGGTGGATACCAGTAATTTCTCGCCGAATCACGATCCGCAAGTGCTTGCGAAATATGGCATAACAGGGCGATACGCGCTTTTTGTAGGAAGGATTACCCGCCAAAAGGGCCTGGCACACCTGCTGAGGGCATGGAAAGAAGTTCCCAGTGAGTATGGACTAGTCGTGGCAGCTGGAAGTCCGGACGAACCTGGAATCGGTCAGGAAATTGCCGATCTCATCGCAGAATTACAACGCTCAAGGTCCAATGTTTGGTGGATCCAGGAGATGTTGCCGCATCACGAACTCACCGCAGTCCTGACGGCGGCCGATCTCTTTCTCTGCCCGTCAATCTACGAACCACTGGGAATTGTTAATCTCGAGGCGATGGGATGCGAAACGGCTGTCCTTGGATCGGCTGTCGGCGGAATCCCAGAAGTTGTTGCACATCAGATCACGGGCGAATTGGTTACGTACTCGCCCGATCACACTAAGTTCGAAGCCGATCTCCGTGCGGCGATTATCAGACTCATGGGCAATCCAGATCTCCTCGCCAAATACGGCATTGCAGGGAGGGTTCGTGCACAAGCTGAATTCGGTTGGGATGCCGTTGCTGCCGCCACCTCCGCTCTCTATTCGAAAGTGCTATCGCGCTAGAAAAGTTGGATGATGACAAAGAAAAGTTGGTCGCTCTTCATCGCTGTAGGAATTCTTTGGGGTATCCCCTATCTCTTGATTAGAGTCGCAGTCCGCGACCTGAGTCCTGCAATGGTGGTCTTCTCGCGAGTAGTGATCGGCGCGCTGATTCTCGTGCCGCTGGCAATCCGCCAGAAATCCTTCCTGCCGGCGTTAAGAAATTCCGCATACATATTTGCCTACGCTGCCGTCGAGATCATGGGACCCTGGTTTCTCATCACTAAAGCCGAGATGAAAATCTCGTCGGGGTTAGCCGGACTTCTCGTGGCAACTGTGCCTATTTGGGCAACGATCTACGCCTCAATGACGGGTGATAAGACGGTGTGGCACCGAAAACGGATGGCGGGCCTCATAGTCGGTTTCGTCGGTCTCGTCGCGGTCGTCGGTCTGGAAAGTCTTTCAGGAAAAAATTCGCTCGTGGCCATTTTCTCCATTCTTATCGCTGCTGTTGGCTATGCCCTTGCTCCGAACATGATCATGAAGAAACTCCCGCACATCTCTGGGCTCGCCATTAATGCACTTGCGATGACTATGGCCGCGGTGGTTTATGCCCCTTTTGCAATACTCCAATGGCCCAGTGGGCATGTGTCGAGAGACTCGCTGGCCTCGGTGATCGCCCTAGGAATCTTTCCCACAGCGATGGCGTTCGTGGTCTTCTTCGCAGTACTTAAGGAAGTTGGGCCCGCTCGAGCATCCCTGGTGACTTACCTCAATACGGCTTTTGCCGTGGTTCTGGGTGTGGTCATACTTTCAGAACCACTCACACTCGGGATTCTCGTTGGGTTGCCAATGGTGTTGATCGGCTCATATCTGGCTAGCAAAAAGCCGGCGTATCGCACACAGTAATTATTTAGATATTGGTTGCTGACTCCGGAAGATCTATTCCGTGTGCAATCAAGTATTGCATTTCGCTTACACCGATCGCGCCCTTGGATTCAGCCAGCCCGGGAAAAAAGGTAAATCCAAGGACCGCGACGATGAGACAGAGAGCCCGCGGCGTCCTACTCATGATGACGTGACAATCTTCTTGATTGAAATAGTCATGGCAATTTCCTTAGTAACGCGCCTCTGACAGAACCGGTTGGTCTGCTTGTGAAGCATTGCCAACTACAATCGCCTGCTCATAGGCATAAATTGCCCGATCCTTCTGATCCATTTCCACAAAGACCCGCGCTATTTCGCCCCAATAGAAAGCCAAATCCCGATCCGGGGCAAGCGTTCGCAAGTGCTCCATTGCTCGCTCCAACTGAGCGAAAGATTCATCAACTCTTCCAAGTTTGAACAAGAGCTTGGCTTCCTGCGAAAGCAAACTCGCCCGTGGGCCCGGAATTTCCGGTGGGAGTTCTGAAAGGCCCTTTCGCGCGTACATCAATGCCTTTTCGAAATTCCCGAGACGCGACTCCACTTCCGACAAAGTGATGCAGGTGATAGCGGCATTTCCCGGATTATTCTGAGAGGCTAATTCAAGGTAGGCAGACTCAGCTAAGTCGTGTATGCGGTGGAGGTCTGGGTCAGGCATATCCAGCATCCATTTAGCCGCGTTGTCATTCAAAATCGGAAGAACCTGCTGGAGTTCGGCCAATTTTGTCCAATGCATTGCTTCGGTGATCTGGCTAAGAGCCAAATTGACATCGCCACGACGACTTGAGAGGAAAGAGGCCTGCCAATATGACTGAACCATGGCTTTTGGCGATTTGCATCTCTCGGCCAACGTAAGGGCTCGACTTATGATCTCGGTTGCTCGAGGAGTATCTCCGCGACGGAAATGGCTAGCAGCAAGTTGAACCATGAGTTCGACAACTTCGGTCTCTGGCCAGATATCCGCGTTCTCCATAAGCAATGCCTCGCCCCGTTGAACTCCCAGGGCAAAGTTTCCAGATCTATTGCAGACCCGAATAATTTCATTTCCAATCCGAGACCGTAAATCTGGAGAGGCTTTGGGGTAATCCTTCAAAAGCTGCTCAAGTTGGTCCAAGACTCCTTCAAAAAGGCCTCTCCGAGCGTTAACCTGCAGCAGGAGCACCGTGGCGGCAATGGACGCGGCGTCTTTTACGCCCTCGGGTCCAAACCTCAAGACCTGGTTGGCAAAATCTTCGGCTAGCTCCAAATCCCCCGAACTCAGGGCCACCTTGGCCGTGTTGAGGTTGAGTTCGCGCTCTTGGGCGCTCTGATCGATCAGTAATTCCTCGGTGGGAACACCCAGGCGAGCGGCCAATTTCGTAATCAGGTCAGGCTTGGGCTTGCGCTTGCCCGCCTCCAAAAGGGAGATAAAACTTGAGGCGGCAATGCCCTCGGCCAGTTCGTACTGGGTCAGGCCGGCCTTCTCCCGGAGGTCCCGGAGCTTGGATCCAAATTCCATATGCCACTTCCATTCCTGAGCGTCTTGGTATATCTTACAGACAACCTTTACAAATAGTAAAGACATTTGGAGGATATTGTGAAGCAAATCGGACTGACAGTTATCGCTCTTGTACTCATCGTTACAACAGCGCTTCCCGCAAACGCAGCACCAAAATCAAGCGTCTCCAGTGGAACTTCGTTCACACTCATGACCATCCCAGGCGGCGGTATGTGCTGCTAGTCGTTTAAATCCATTCCAACGCTGACAACGATGTCGGCGTTGCCGTTATAAGAGAATAAGAAAGACAGGACGATAAATGTTGATTGATGAGAAGCTGAACGGACGATTCATTTCGACCGCTCAAGGAAGTGCTTCCCCTCTTCACTCATCCAGTTATTCATCGTCACAGCATGATGGTGCGAGTAATAAAACCGTCGCATTCAAGATTGCTCTGATCGTCCTTGCACTCCTCTTCACGGAAACGTCGTACGCCGCAAACGGTAATGCGACGTCGACCAGCTTCTCTCAAAAACAAATTACGAATTTCGTTAAGACCGTGACCACAGAACTAGAACTGAGCAAAAACTGGAAGGCCAGTTTCGCCAACACGGCGGGCTCAAAGTTGTACTGTCATTCGATCATCCTCGGCGAAGGATTTCGGGCAGGCAGCCACGGCCTTTACACATGGTTCACATGCAGTGCAATGCACAAATTAACAACTGACTCAATCGCTAACGGCAATATCGCGTGCACAGGTTTCTCGTCACCGGTATGGATTGAGCCGACTGCGAACTCAATCCGCTTTCAAGCAGTCTCGTCCGGTCCTGAATATGTGGCATTTAGAACTTCAGCACCGGCGCCTGTGAAAACTCTTATGGATTCAACTTTTAATCAGATGAACTCTGGTGGGCCAAGAGTCGTCATTGCGCGCGCAACACAAGGCGCCAAAACACAGACCAATTCTTGCCAGTAATTAGCTTTCGTTAAAACCCAAACGCTCCAGAAGTTTCGGATCTCTCTGCCAATCCTTTGACACTTTAATGTGAAGGCCGAGGAAAACTCTTGCAGACAATATTCTTTCGATGTCTGCGCGAGCCCGCGTCCCAATGTCTTTCAACCGCTCCCCCTTATGTCCCAGCAGAATTCCGCGCTGTGAATCCCGTTCGACATGTATGGTGGCGTGAATATCAAAGAACGGCTTGTCTTCGGTGTTTGGGCGTTGCGACATCTCATCAATTGTCACAGTGATTGAGTGCGGTAATTCTTCTCTTGCATCACGTAGAGCGGCCTCGCGGATCAACTCACAGATCCATTTTTCTTGACTCTGATCACTCGTCATACCCTTGGGATAGAACTCCGGCCCAACTGGAAGCAACGAGCCTATTAACCCTGACAGAAGTTCTATCTGATCATGTACTACCGCCGAAACTGGCACAATCTCATCCCACGAGAAATCCTTGGCGAGGGCCACGATGCCCGCAAGCTTTCCCGCAAGGGCATTTTTGGAGACCAAGTCCGTCTTAGTGATTACCGCTATCTTCTTAGATTTCGGATGTTTGGCAATCTCTTGAATGATGAAATCATCTCCGCTACCCGAGGGCTCATCGGCAGGCAGACACATAACAATCACATCGACTGAGTCAAGGCTCTGGCCTACTACAACATTGAGTCGCTGTCCCAGCAAAGTCTTGGGTTTGTGAATTCCGGGGGTATCAACCAAGATGGCTTGGAAATCGTCACGATTGACGATGCCTCTGATGGCGTGACGCGTCGTGTTGGGATGAGGAGACGTAATCGCAATCTTGCTACCAACAAGCGCATTCACAAGCGTTGACTTGCCCGTATTAGGGCGCCCGACAATAGCTACAAACCCCGATCGAAATTCGCTCACGGAGCAAGTCTCTCACTTATATGCGGCCACAAATTCCACTGCATCAGCCACTGAAGTGACCACTTCCGCAGCCCGTTCACCTATTAGGCGATGGCATCCTTCACTGGTTGGCGACGTGATCGGACCGGGAACCGCCATGACCGGTCGCATCAACTCGGCCGCATCCCTGGCAGTGCGCAAGGACCCGCTGCGGAAAGCCGCCTCGACTACAAGGGTCGCACATGACAACGCTGCGATCAGCCTGTTTCGAGTTAGAAAGCGCGCCGGTATGGCTCTTACCTCGGGCATTACTTCGCTGACCAAGGCGCCAGATTCGGCAATCTCTGCGAATAGGTGGGCATGTCCGCCGGGATAGTTCACGTTAACCCCTGCTGCAAGGACTGCGATGCTGACTCCTTCGGCAACGAGGGCTCCGCGATGTGCCGCTGCATCTATGCCGTAAGCCCCTCCACTGACGATGGACCATTCTCGATCTACAAAACCTGCCGCGAAATCTCCCGCCACCCGTACTCCGTAGTTGGTGGGATTCCTGGTGCCGACGATGGCAAGTGAAGGAAGATGCAGCGCTTCTACTGAACCTCGAACAACAAGGCCTATTGGCAGGGCAGATAAGTCGTTGAGTCTTGCAGGCCAGCGTGGATCTTCCGGCGTGATGAACTCAGAAGCACTGGCGGTGATTTCCTTAAGTATCTCGGAGGCCACAGCGGCATTGACCTTCGCGATGGTCCTTTCAAACCTAATCGGGTCGTACCTACCGGCCCGAATTCTTGCGACTAGATCGACAGGTCCACATTCATCAATTTCGCGACTCCAGAACGAGGATCCACCTTCGATGGCGGAGAAAAGAATCGCGCGAGCTTCCAATATCTCCATTACCGCGCACCTCCGCGCAGGGAGTAGGCCAACTCGGTGTCATCTACGGTAGGACGCGCATGTCCTGAAAGATCGGCGATGCTCCAAGCAATTCGCATCACTTTGTGGAGCCCGCGCGCCGTAAGTAGTTCGCGATCCAACTCGCCGTGAAGGAAATTGAGAGCGGCGCGGTCGGGTCCATAAGAAGTACGCAAGGCTCGAGTGGGGATCTCCGAATTGAGCGACCACGGTTCTCCGCGGAATCGGTCTGCGGCGGCGCCGCGTGCTTCGACTACTCGATTGCGAATTGCCGAACTGGACTCGCCCATCTCGGGGCGGCTCAGTTCTACTCGACTCAGTGAATCGACCTGCACTCTCAGATCGATGCGATCCATGAGCGGACCCGACAATTTGCTCAAATATCGTCGAACCTGTTGGGAGGTACATGTGCAGTTTCTACCCCGCCCGGAAAATTTTCCGCAGGGACATGGATTGGCTGCAAGGACGAGCAGAAAGCGAGCGGGATAGGAGACTGTGCCTATAGCGCGTGCGATGGTGATTGAACCTGATTCGAGCGGCTGTCGTAGCGAGTCAAGGACGCCTGAATCGCATTCCGGCGCTTCATCTACGAAAAGGACACCGCGATGGGCTAACGAACATGCCCCCGGTTTGAGAGTGTGAGAGCCTCCGCCCACCATCGCGACCCGCGTGGCGCTGTGATGCGGGGCCACAAATGGCGCATCACTTGCCAAGGGTGAACGAGCGCTCAATCCTCCTGCGATGGAATGTATCGCGGTCACCTCAAGTGACTCTTCGCGGGTAAGAACAGGAAGAATTCCCGGAAGTCGCTGGGCGATCATCGTCTTGCCCGCCCCCGGTGGCCCCATCAGCAATAAGTGGTGGGCGCCGACCGCGGCAACTTCAGCCGCGTACCGCCCTTGTTCTTGGCCTGCCACATCGGAAAAATCAACCTCACTTTCACCAAGAGACGAGTTCACATCAATCTCCGAACTCTGGGCCCTTTCACCAGTTCGTAGCCAGCGAAGCAATGCGTTGAGGTGCTCCATCGGGACAATCGTCATCTCATGCATTAGTTGTGCTTCAACTCGATTTGCCCAAGGTACAACGGCCGTGCGCACTCCGGATTTGTGTGCGGCGATGAGAGAAGGAAGCACGCCTCGAACTCCTCGAATGTGCCCATCAAGGGCGAGCTCGCCTAAATAGACGATGTCCCCAGACTCTTCGGTTGGGATCGCCTTCTGGGCAGATAGCAACGCAATCGCGATAGGCAAGTCAAAACTCGAACCACTTTTGGGAAGCCATGCTGGAGAAAGAGAGACCGTTACCTTTCTATTAGGCCAAGCCTCCATGCAATTGACCATGGCCGATCGAACTCGATCTCGTGATTCAGTCAGGGCTGCATCAGGTAGACCGAGAAGTACATACGCGGGAAGGCCGTCTGCGATATCAACCTCTACTGTGACGATCTGGCCCTCGAGCCCCATAAGAGCCACGCTCAGACTCTGCCCCAGTGTCACGCCTGCTCCTGCTTCAAAGCACGCTCTTTCGATATTCAATCGTGAACTGCCCATCCCTGGAAACGATCACCGCGGCGCAATCAATTCGGTAATCGCGTCCCAGGCTTTGATGGGTTGCCAACCACGCCAGGGCTAAACGCTGTAGTCGATGGGCTTTCTGCGAAGTAATCGACTCGAGCGGATGTCCGAAAGCACTTGAGGATCGAGTTTTAACCTCTACGAATGCGAAGGTGCCATCTGCCAGTCGGGCAACGATGTCGATCTCGCCTTCTTTGATTCGCCAATTGCGATCCACAACAGTGGCACCGCGTGCCCGGATGAAATCAGCAACCGCATCCTCACCAAATGCCCCAACGATCCTATTTCTGGTATGTGGTGGTTCCTTGAGTGCCATAGTGAAAGGACGTTAATTCCAACCTCTTCACATGTCTTGCTAGCGAATTGTAAATGTGCGCTATTGCGAGATGTTGATAACAGCGGCAACGTTGGAGAAAGATGTGCGGTGTATCGCACATGGACCGAGTTCTTGCAGAGCCTTGGTATGCAAAGCGGTTATGTAACCTTTGTGTTGCGAGAAACCGTAACCAGGGTATTCGAGCTCCATGTCGCGCATGATGCGATCTCGTGTCACCTTGGCAATTATCGAAGCGGCGCTGATCGTGTGGACGACCTGATCACCTTTCCACACCCCCAAAGTCGGATACCCCAACCCCGGAATCACGTATCCGTCTGTGAGTACGTATTTTGGCGGCAGAGCTAGCCCATGGACGGCCCTTCGCATCCCATCGATATTCGCCGCATGAACGCCTCGGTCATCAACGAGCGACGGAGGAATTTCTATCACGCATATCGACTGTGCGGCATTGACTACGACATCAAAGAGTTCCTCCCGTTTGTTCTCGGAGATTTCTTTTGAATCGCGCACCACTTTCAATTCTGGCGCAAACGGGTCTCGCAATATCACAGCTGCGACTACAAGCGGACCGGCGCAGGCGCCGCGCCCTGCTTCATCTACTCCAGCAATGGGAGATATCCCTGCATCAAGCAGAAGTCGCTCGATGACTTTCATAAATGGAAGACAGTTACTTCAACGCGTTGATTCGATGAACGATCTTGGCGTGGTTGGCAGGCCATATGACTGCGACGACGCGGCCGACCACTTTGCTCACAGGGACCATGCCCTTATTGATGTCATCGGTGTGATAGCGAGAATCCGCGCTTGCCCCACGATGGTCGCCCATCACCCAGAGTTTGCCCGGTGGGACAACGACATCGAAGTTCATATCGCTGGGATTGTCGCCCTTATAAATATACGGCTCAATTAGCGGAATGCCGTTAACGGTAATCCGCTTGTTATTGTCGCAGCAGACAACATGGTCGCCAGCAACACCTATCACCCGCTTGACCAAGTGCTGCTTTGCAGGATTGGGAAGAACACCAACCGCAATTAGGCCGTCACGAATCTTTGCAATGATGAAAGGCTCGGTGCTTGGCGCTGGATCGGAGAGCCAGTGATCTGGATCGTGAAAAACGATGATGTCGCCGCGCTTGATGGTTTGCGAAAGAAATGGAACCTTGTTGACAGCAACACGGTCCCTTATTTCAAGGGTGGTCTCCATCGATCCCGACGGAATGTAAAAGAACTGAACAAAGAAACTCTTGATGATCAGCGAAACTAGAAGTGCTACGACAACGAGTATTGGAAACTCGCGAAGGACTGAACCCTTGCGCGACATACAGGTGCTTTAGGCCTGCTCGGCGGGTGCTTCAGCCTGTTCAACAACATCGGCGACTTCTACCGCGGCTACTGAACCCTTGTTCGTGCTGGCTTCAACATCGCTGCGCTTTTCGCGGATCTTGGCTGCCTTGCCACGGAGATCGCGGAGGTAATACAACTTCGCACGACGTACATCGCCACGACGAACAACTTCAATCTTCTCAATAACCGGAGTGTGGACTGGGAAGGTGCGCTCGACGCCAACGCCGTAGGAGACCTTGCGGATCGTGAAGGTTTCGCGAGCGCCATTTCCCTGGCGGCGAATTACGATGCCTTGGAAAACCTGGATACGGCTCTTGCTACCTTCGATGACTCGAACATGAACCTTGAGCTCATCTCCTGCCCGGAAAGTTGGGATATCCGAGCGAAGCGAAGCAGCGTCTACCGCGTCAAGCACGTTCATGGTGAGTCCTCATTCTTATGTCCAAGTTGCTTTTTGCCCTAGTTTTTAGGGCACCCTAAAACGCCAAGTTTTACACCTCGCGTAAGGGCCTTATCCTGCCACAATCGGAGCGTTAAGGCTAAATCGAGCCTACCTGCCCGCTTCCAGGACCTGAACAAGGACGGGGTAAAGGCTGGGACCGGCGCAACAGGTCAGATCCCCCGCGTCGGTGGAGATCAAGGCCCCCGATTCGCAGGCAATCAGGTGAGCCGCGGCGAGATCCCATTCCTTGAGGCCGATCTCGAAATACCCGTCGTAGGCCCCCATGGCAACATTGCAGATATCAACGGCGGCCGAACCCATCCGCCGAATATCCCTCACCAGCGGGAGCAGATTCGACACAACTTTGCCTTGATGCGCCCGCATGCTGACGTCGTACACGAAACCGGTACCGATCAGAGCGCGATCAAGGGATACCGGTTCATTGCATCTGATGGAATTGCCGTTGAAGAAGGCGCCGCCTCCGCGGGTAGCTGTCCATGTCGAGCCGATCGTCGGTGCATGCACTACACCTACAAGGATCCCATCATCATCTTTAGCCGCAATGCTGACACTCCAACCTGGCAGGCCATACAGATAATTGACGGTTCCATCGACCGGATCTATTACCCAGGTGATTCCCGACGAGGTATCTCGAGCCGAACCTTCTTCGCCGATGATGCCATCGTCGGGGCGAGCGGCCAACAAGGAATTAACGATAAGTCTTTCGCTGTCATGATCCATCTGCGTTGCAATATCGATTGCCACCGATTTTGACGTGACCTCAAAGGTCAATGGACGTTGCATCAAAAGTTCGCCCGCCCGTTGTGCGATTTCCAATGCCAGCCCTAGAAGTTCGGACGCCAAGACTTTATTCGCCATGAGAGAACTCTATCCACCCGTAGGATTCGTCAATGTTCACGCCGTATCGTCAACTGCTAAAGATCCCCGGGGCATTTCGGTTCTCAATCGCGGGCTTTGTGGCACGAATGCCGATTTCGATGGACTCACTTGCTCTTATTTTCATCGTTTACCACGCAAGCCATTCATACGCCCTCGCCGGAACCCTGGCGGCAGTCGGCGAGATAGTCGTCACAGGCGCAGTTCCATTCTGGGCCCGCATAGCCGATCGTTTTGGGCAAAGTCGCACGCTCTACATCGTCATACCGTCGCGGGCCATATTCCTTACGCTCTTCATCCTGCTCGTGACTCACCATGCGCCAGTGTGGACCTGGTTCGTCACGATCATCGGGGTTGAACTCTCCGTCATCAATGCCGGCGGTTTGGTCCGGCGCCGATGGTCTTGGATTCTCGGGGATGATCGCCATCTCATCAACACCGCTTACTCATACGAAGGCCTGATGGACGAATTCATATTCATCCTCGGGCCTGTAATTGCCACTTTCTGCGCGACAACAATTGCACCCGCGGCTGCTCTCATCGTGGGTCTTGTGCTCATGGTTTCAGGTTCAACCGTCTTTGCCCTGCAAAAGAGCTCAGAGCCGCCTCCCCATCCACGCGATCTAGCCGCCCCTCACCCAGCCGTGATGCGGAACCCAACAATGCAAGCAATCTTCTTCTCAACTATTTTTCTGGGCGCATTCTTCAGTGCGGTCGGCCTTGTCGTAGTCGCATTTGCGCAAGAACGCCATGCGACCTCGCAAACCGGTCTGGTCCTAGCAGCCTGGGCAGCCGGCAGCGGGGTAGCCGCCTTCATAAACGGAAGCATCAAGTGGAAGATCAACCACGCGCGACGTTTTACCATCTTCCTGTCCGCACTCACTCTTCTCTCAGTCCCGCTCATCTTCGTTCACAATCTGCCTTTCCTTGTTCTGGCGCTTTTCTGTAACGGATTAGCTATCGCTCCTTTGATGGTCGCGGCATATGGGGTCGCCGAGAATGCGGTTCCTTCCGAGCAGATCACCGAAACGTTGGCATGGGTATTTGCGGGACTTCCTGTAGGTGGCGCTTTATCTAGCGCTTTCTCAGGGTGGATGATCGACAACTACGGTGCCCAGCGGGCTTTCCTTGTTCCCGTCGGCGCACTTTGTTTCGCCATGGCGATGTCGCTTCCCTACTTCCGCACCTGGAATCGGTTACGCTCGGCTTCGTGACTGAACTTCGTTTACAGGGCAAGACCCCGGATGGGGCCTATCTCGAGTTGACCGACAGCGAAGGCGGCGAGTACACCCTTCGCATCAGCGACACTTTGCGCGCAACCGTGAATCAACCTCGTCTTGCTGCTGTCCGCGACAGCGAAGCAGGGTCAATTACGGTCAAAGAAATCCAGGCTCGACTTCGCGCTGGCGAATCCATCGAATCGTTGGCACGCGAAGCACAATGGACAACTGAAAAAGTGGAACGATTTGCTGGTCCCATTCTCCAAGAACGTACATACATCATCGGATTGGCACACAACGTCATGCTCCGCAGCGCAGGTGGCGCCGTATCTTTCGGCGAAACGGTGACGACCCGGCTTGCACCACGTCAGGTGGATATGTCCACGGTCGATTGGAACGCATGGCGCCTGGATGACGGCAACTGGATCATCAAATTGAATTACCCCATCCGAGATGGCCAAGGAAGTGCCGAATGGAGTTTCGATCAGACCCGCCGGACTATTTCGGCGCTGGATGAAAGTGCCCGTTGGATCCTTGGTGATGAGGCTGCTCCCCGCGAACGCTCCACCTCAGACCACGGCTTGATCTACGGCAACCACCCATCGGTTTCTCGCGTCGGACAGAATCGTCCCGCTGAAAATCGCGAAGGCCCTCGCTTGGTATCAATTCGCGAAACTCCCGACAGCGAAGCCGAGCAAGATGGCGTGACCGCGCGTGCGAAGGTTCCTACGTGGGACGAAATCATGTTTGGTTCTACCAAGAAAAGTGACGACGAATAGTTTTAGGTGATCTCCACCGTTCGCAGCGGGACAAGTCTTTCAATCTCCGTCATCGCTCCGTGATGTCCAACCATTGCTGATTCGACGTCCACCCGAAGAGGATCTATAAGCACGATGCCGTTGCCCGGAACCACAATCAGATCGCCCATTCGATCATGTGAGGCTTCGGAGACATCTTTGCCGAAGATCTCAGCCGCGATCGCTTCCTTGCGTGTGTATACGTAGATGCGATCGCCAAAATAATCACGATAACGCCAGGCTGCATCATCAGGCCCTTGTCCCGTCACATGATCATCATCGAGATACAGATGTCTTGCACGCGGTTCGCCTGCGACAAGAGAGATCCCTTCAAGAAGCGAGTTCTCACGACCCAAAACTATTTTCTCGTCTGCATTCACCATCCCATGATCTGCCGTAATCCAAATTCGTGTACCGCGAGGAAGGCGCTCAATCAGTCTCGCTAGTACGAGATCGACATACTTGAGTGCACCTAACCATTTATCAGATCCAACTCCATCACTATGACCGGCGACATCCACTTCATTGACATAGACATAGGTGAACGAAGGAGATTTCTTCAATGAAAGCGCAGCCTGCTCTGCCATTTCTTCGAGAATATTCGCCCCGCGATATTCAGCGCCGCGAAATGCAGCCGAAGTGAAACCAGTTCCTTCATAACGCTTCGCTGCCACATGAGAGACATTGATTCCCTGTGCTTTGGCGCGTTCGAAGAACGTAGGGACAGGCTGCCACGTATAAGGATCCACCCGCTCATCCCACTTCAAGGAGTTGAGTATCCGGCCATCGCTTCGTGGAACGCGCACCGTATATCCGAGCATTCCGTGGCTGCCAGGCAATACGCCGGTCATCAGCGTCGTGAGACTTGTAACCGTAGTTGATGGAAAAGCAGTAGATACGGGGCCCTTGCTAATGAGGCCGCTAAGAGTGGGCGCATACGCGGCGTATTCAAGGAGGGCTTGTTCGCCTAGCCCGTCAATGAGAAACAAGCATTCGCGCCCATGCGGACTCTGACCAAGTCCAAGTATGTCGTGCGAGTCGGCGAGTCCAAGTCCTGCGAAGATAGAAGGAGCGATCTCGGCCAAATGCACGGTGCAATCCTCTCATTAAATCCACTATCGTGAGCATGTGATTGAGAGTAATCCGACAGTTCAATATTCTGATGAAGTCCGCGAAGCCCTCAATTCAGGAAAACCCGTTGTCGCTCTTGAATCGACGATCATCAGCCACGGCCTCCCCCGCCCGCAGAACCTCGAAGTAGCCCACGAAGTCGAATCGATTGTCCGAAATCACGGTGCGGTACCGGCCACAATTGCGATCATTGATGGCATCGTGCACATTGGCTTAGCTGATCCCGAACTCAATGCAATCGCCAATCGCGACGATATTGCTAAGGCTTCGAGTAGAGATTTGGCGATAATAGTTGCCGCAAGAAAGAGCGCTGCAACAACTGTCGCGGCGACGGCCCATCTGGCTGTCCTCGCTGGTATTTCCGTTTTTGCAACGGGTGGTCTCGGCGGCGTGCACCGCGGTGCGAGTGAATCCTTTGACGAATCAGCCGACCTCACCGCGCTCTCCAATCTCGATATCACGGTTGTATGCGCAGGGGTGAAATCCATCCTCGATGTCGGAGCCACACTCGAACGGCTCGAGACCCTTGCAATCGGCGTGGTTGGATACCAGACGACCAACTTCCCAGGTTTTTATCTGACCGATTCTGGTTTCACGATCGAGCATCGTGTGGAGAACGCCGCAGAGATTGCCGCGATAAGAAGAGCGCGCAAGGAACTTCACACAAATCGTTCTGCCCTTATTGTCGCCAATCCGGTTGTCCATGAAATGGATCGCACCCGACACGACGCAATATTGAAAAGCGGGCTCGAATCAGCAAAGGCGCAAGGTATCTCTGGAAAGGCCGTCACACCTTTCCTGCTTGAGCATTTCCATACCAAGAGCCAGGGTGAGTCACTACGGGTAAACATAGACATAATCAAGTCGAATGCGGCACTGGCCGCTGACATAGCCGCGGCGACGATTCTTTAGCATGATGGCAAGAGTCCTCTGCATCGGCGATGTCATGCTGGACGTCATCGCGGTGATCCAAACCGATATCAATTACGGAAGCGACACTCCCTCGAAAATCTCGACGCACGGTGGTGGCGCTGCTGGCAACGTCGCCTCATGGTCGCAAGTCTGCGGCGCCCCAACGAAAATTGTTGCGCGTGTAGGCAATGACCCGGCAGGTATGGCGATCATCTCTGAATTCGATGCACTTGGAGTTGATCACGGCGACTGCGTTATTCCTGGAACTCAGACCGGGGTTGTTGTCGTTCTCGTCGATCTTGCTGGAGAGAGGTCGATGTTTCCGGAAACTGGTGCAAACTCGGGTCTCTCCCTCAGGGATCTGCCGCCACTTGATGGGATTGAAGTCGTCTACCTTTCTGGATATTCCCTTCTGGATGAGCTTTCCCGGCCTGGAGTCCTTGAGATTATCGCCACGATACGTGCAGCAAAGATCCCTATCTTCTTCGACCCCGCCACGGTGGGAGGAATGAAGCAAGTCGATACAAGAGAGATCACAAGTTGGCTGCCGTTGATGTCCGCGCTTTTCATGAATGAGGAGGAGGCGACATTCCTCACCGGTCACCAGAAACTTGAAGATGCTCTAATTGCTCTTCTGGAAACTGCGGCAACGGTGATTATCAAATGTGGCGCCGAAGGAGCAATCGGCAAAACTCGTGGTGGCGATTTCGTAAAAGTTTCGGCACTTCCCACCCATGTCATCGACACGACTGGCGCGGGAGACTCTTTCGCAGGTGGCTTCATAGCGAAATGGCTTACGAACCCGGATCTCGCAATGTGTATGGAGGCGGGTGCAAGCGCTGCCGCGCAATGTGTCTCAATAGTTGGCGCTCGACCGCACGTCACTCCCGCACATTAAAGCCATGTCTTGGCATAATCACCGCCATGGCAACCGCAAAAACTCCCTCAAAGGCCGGCTCTAAATCGAAGAAGCCCATTGGTCCAAAACCTGGCGAGTACCCAGGCAAGATCGTAGATATAGATGTCTCTGATGAGATGTCGAGCTCTTTCCTCGAATATGCGTACTCGGTCATCTACTCTCGCGCCTTGCCGGATGCTCGCGATGGACTCAAACCAGTTCACCGCAGGATTCTCCATGCCATGTCGGAGATGGGTCTTCGCCCAGAGCGCGGGCATGTGAAAAGTTCGCGTGTTGTCGGTGAGGTGATGGGTAAGTTCCACCCGCACGGCGACGTCGCCATCTATGACGCACTCGTGCGCATGGCGCAATCTTTTTCCATGGGCCTGCCCCTTGTTGACGGCCACGGAAACTTTGGATCACTAGATTCTGGTCCGGCGGCAATGCGTTACACCGAAGCCCGCTTGGCCCTGCCTGCGATGGCCATGGTCGCCGAGGCCGACGAAGACACCGTTGATTTTGGTCCCAACTACGACGGCCAGATCCTGGAGCCGCTAGTTCTTCCAGCGGCCTATCCCAACCTTCTCGTCAATGGTGGGTCAGGGATTGCCGTTGGCATGGCCACGAATATGGCACCGCACAATCTCGGCGAGGTCATCGCAGCAACGAAATATCTCATCGAGAATCCCAACGCCACCTTGAAGCAATTGATGAAATATGTGCCGGGACCAGACTTCCCCACCGGCGGCCAACTCGTTGGTTCCGAAGGTGTGCGAGAGGCGTATGCCACCGGCAAGGGAAGTTTCAAAGTGAGAGCCACTGTCGAGATAAGCAAGGTTTCATCTCGGAAAATGGGGATCACGATCAAGGAATTGCCGTTCAACATCGGCCCGGAGAAGATCGTCGAGCGCATTGCAGACCTCGCGAAGGCTAAGAAAATTCAAGGAATCTCCGACATCATCGATCTCACAGACGGCAAGACCGGCACCAATGTCGTCATCGAACTCAAAAACGGATTTGAGCCGGAGCAAGTCTTGGAGCAGTTGTACAAACTCACTCCGATGGAGGATGGCTTTGCCATCAACGCGGTGGCACTGGTAAATGGAAGGCCGCAAACCCTCGGACTAAAAGAGCTACTGCAAGTATTCATCGCCCACCGCGTGCAAGTTGTGCGCCGCCGCTCCGAGTTCAGAAAAGCCAAGGCCACTGCGAGATTGACTCTGGTGGAGGGACTTCTCAAGGCAATCATCGACATCGACAAAGTCATCAAGATCATTCGGGGCAGCGATGACGCGGCCGCGGCCAAAGAGGCGCTCATCAAGGGCTTCAAGCTCAACGACGAGCAGGCTGTCTACATCCTGGACATGCCGCTGCGCCGCCTGACAAAGATGTCCAAACTCGAATTGGAGACGGAGCAGAAAGAACTGAAGAAGACCATCGACGCCCTTGTGACTCTCCTGAAAAGCGAAGAGAACATCAAGAAACAGGTGAGCGATGAACTCACCGCTGTAGGAAAATCTTTTGCAACTCCACGCCGAACAGTGATCCTCCCGGCTCAGCTCACGCTCTAGGGAGTGAGATCGCCTATCTGCTCGGCATACCACGCTGTTGCAAGGTGGTCTGCTATCTCTCGCAATGTCCACGAATCCTCTCGCGGACGATCCCATTCTTCGGATCCGGCGACTTCATAGCGAAGAAAGAAGACCCGAGCCAATCTGCGCAGTCTTTGCGCGGCTTCGAGGTAATCGCTCTGCGCAAAAGGAGCCATTTCACTTGGAAAAGTCACGGCGCTAGCCTGCCACTCGTCGGCCATTGGCAGATGACCGGCAAGCAACTCATCAACCTCTGCAAGATGGTCGATGATGTGGTCGCCCTGTCGGCGTAGTGCCTTCAACGGCGTGTACTCGCGATCGCCTTCTTCGCTAAGGCGCGGCTTTCCGTCCCAATGCACCCACGTTTGCGCAAGAGTCAAAGTTTGCTCGACAGCGTCCACAACGCCGCTTGCCGGATTTGCCGACACTTAGGCGTCGATTCTGTCGCGATCGATTTCGGCGGTTGAGATAAATTCTTTGCGCGGTGCAACATCATTTCCCATGAGTAGTTCGAACATGGCATCTGCCGCTGCGGCATCTTTGACGGTTACTCGTCGCAACGTGCGATGATCTGGATCCATAGTCGTCTCACGAAGTTGATCGGCATCCATCTCACCCAGACCTTTGTAACGTTGGATTGGCTCTTTCCATTTCTTGCCAGACTTCGCCAGATCGGCGAGCACCTTCTTCATCTCATCGTCAGAGTATGTGTAGGTGAATTCGCCCTTCTTTCCGCCTGAACCCATTGCTTCGATCCGATGAAGCGGTGGAATGGCAGCAAAGACTCGCCCAGCGTCAATGAGTGGACGCATGTAGCGATACAGGAGGGTGAGGAGAAGGGTGCGGATATGCGCTCCATCGACATCCGCGTCCGACATCAGGATGATTCGGCCATAACGCGCTTCGTCGATCTCAAATGATCTTCCCGAACCGGCGCCGATGACTTGGATGATCGATGCGCATTCGGTGTTGTCGAGCATTTGTGACAGCGAGGCTTTCTGGACATTAAGAATCTTTCCTCGGATAGGCAGGATCGCCTGGAATTCGGAGTTACGCGCGGCCTTGGTCGTGCCAAGAGCCGACTCACCTTCAACAATAAATAACTCAGTGCGTGCGACATCTTCGGATCGGCAGTCCGAGAGTTTGGTCGGCAATGAGGAGCTTTCCAGCGCATTTTTGCGGCGTTGTAGGTCCTTGTGTGCCCTTGCCGAGATTCGGGTACGGGAGGCCGCCGCGATCTTCTCCAAAATAAGCCGGCCACTTGCCTTGTCGATCCGCTTGGTTGTATTGAAGAAAGCCTTCATCTCCTCGGCAACAACCGATGCGACGATCCTTGTGGCAGCAGCCGTGCCGAGAACTTCCTTTGTCTGACCCTCGAACTGCGGCTCTGACATACGGACGGTGATGACGCCGGTAAGACCTTCCATCACATCGTCCTTGATTACATCTGCTTCATTGTTCTTCAAAGTCTTCGTAGCGCGAAGTGCTTCGTTGATCGCTTTGGTGATCGCTCGCTCGAAACCTTGAACGTGGGTTCCGCCCTTCGGGGTTGCGATGATGTTGACGAAAGATCGCATCGTCGTCTCGAAGCCATTGCCCCACTTCAAAGCTATATCGACGGCCATGTCGCGTTCGACTTCGGTCGAAACCATATGCCCTTGTTCATCCAAAACTGGAACAGTCTCTTCGTAATGGCCACCGCCGGTAAGACGAATAACTTCGCCTACGGGTTCATCGGGTTGGAGAAATGAGCAGTATTCAGAGATGCCGCCTTTGTGAATGAATGTCTCAGTCGTCTTCACCTTGCTGCGATTGTCGTTGACAGTGAGAGTGAGTCCAGGAACCAGATAAGAAGTTTGGCGGGCACGTGCGTAAATTTCTTCGAGTTCGAGTTCGGCATCCTTGAGGAAGATTTCTTTGTCACTCCACCACTTGATGCGAGTGCCCGTTACTTTGTGGGGCACCTTTCCAACAACCCGCAAACCCGATGCGGGAGTGAATGGCGCCCGCGGACCATCGCCGTCAAATATCCCTGCCACGCCGCGTTTGAACGACATCCAATAAATCTTTCCATCACGGTCCACTTCGACGTCCAGTCGAGATGCCAGGGCATTCACCACAGAAGCTCCGACTCCATGCAGACCGCCGGATGCAGCGTAGGAACCACCGCCGAATTTTCCGCCGGCATGTAGCTTTGTAAGAACCACTTCGACCCCGGTTAAACCGGTCTTGGGCTCTTTATCCACGGGGATTCCACGGCCATCATCGTGGACCTCCACCGAACCATCTGATTCGAGATTGATTTCAATTTTCTTGCAATACCCAGCCAAGGCCTCGTCGACGGAATTGTCGATGATCTCCCAGAGGCAGTGCATCAACCCCCGGGAATCGGTGGATCCGATGTACATGCCAGGGCGTTTTCGAACAGCGTCCAAGCCTTCGAGGACCGCCAAATCTTTAGCGGTATAACTCGGCTCTTGGTTTTTATCTTTGATGCTCACGGGCGCAAAGGCTAGCGAGGAGAACAGATGCATCACAGTAAGCGCGCCGCATTCGGGCTCCTTTCATGTATATACATTGAATATACGCTGTGAGAAGGGGGTGAAAGGACGATTAGGTCACCGTGTAACAAAAGATTTACATGATTTGCCCTATATTTATAAGCGGGGAATAACCAACCCATGGTTTGATGTTCTACAGATGACCACCCCAGGTCAAACGTTAGGAGAGCGAAATGACTGAGCAAATGATTTTAGAAGCCACACCGCTCAATGCTGTCGACCGCTGCGATCGTTGCGGAGCACAGGCCTACGTTCGTGCCGTCCTTCTATCCGGAGGCGAGCTTCTCTTCTGTGGTCACCATGCCAAAGAGTATGCGGCTGGTCTTAAGCCAGTGGTCGCACATATCCAGGATGAAACGCAGAAACTAGAGCAAGCACCCGCTCGCTAGATAGTTAATTAAAGGGCCGGCGCTTGAAAACCGGCTGCTCTGTGCGATCCATCACAAAACGGTTTATCTTGTGAGTGACCGCATCTGCAGAGCGAAAAATTCGTATCTGTACGAATGAGTTTTCCTTCTGCATCTACAAAATCCACCGTCCCCGTGACTCGCAGTGAGCCATTCGGGCGGACTTGGATTGTCACTTTCTTTACATCTAGTTCGTCGCTCATGTCTTTAATCAAGGTAATCGCGTAGGACCTGCGAACGCGATGGGTGACGTAACTTCGACATAGTCTTGGACTCAATCTGGCGGATACGCTCACGGGTGACCCCGTAAACCTTGCCAATTTCGTCTAGCGTCTTTGGCTGACCATCTGTGAGACCGAAACGCATGGCTACCACTCCTGCCTCACGCTCAGACAGAGTGTCCAGCACCGCGTGCAACTGCTCCTGGAGCAAGGTGAAGGAGACCGCGTCAGCCGGAACCACCGCTTCGGAGTCCTCGATCAGGTCTCCGAACTCAGAATCGCCCTCTTCTCCCAGCGGAGTATGAAGGGAGATCGGCTCGCGGCCGTACTTTTGAACCTCGACGACCTTTTCAGGCGTCATATCAAGTTCCTTGGCCAACTCTTCTGGCGTTGGTTCGCGTCCCAAGTCCTGCAACATCTGACGCTGTACACGAGCAAGTTTGTTAATGACTTCAACCATGTGCACCGGAATACGAATGGTGCGCGCCTGGTCTGCCATCGCGCGAGTGATCGCTTGGCGAATCCACCAGGTTGCATACGTTGAGAACTTGTAACCCTTTGTGTAGTCGAACTTCTCTACTGCACGAATAAGTCCGAGGTTTCCTTCCTGAATTAGATCCAGGAATAACATGCCACGGCCGGTGTATCGCTTTGCAAGAGAGACAACAAGGCGCAAGTTGGCTTCAAGTAGGTGGTTCTTGGCGCGGCGGCCGTCTTCGGCAATCCATTCGAGTTCGCGCTTGAGTTTCTTATCCAATTTCTTATCTGTAGAGAGTTTCTCTTCGGCAAACAGGCCGGCCTCAATACGCGTCGCGAGTTCTACTTCGAGCTCAGCGTTAAGAAGTGCAACACGACCGATCTGCTTGAGGTAATCCTTAACGGGATCCGCTGTTGCTCCGGCAGTCATAACTGTCTGTGCGGGAGCATCATCTTCTTCAGATGCTTTGAGCGTAAAGGCGTTTTCTTCGTTGCCCGTACTCTCTTCTGCCAGGTTTACAACTCGAGGCGCATTGGCTTTGTCTTCGGCAACTTCCTCGGGAGCAACCTCTGCAACAAGTGCGTCGAGATCTTCGAGTTCGACTTCTTCGAGTTCGACTTCTTCGCCGTCAATCTTTGCAACAGCCGTTGTCGCGCTCTTATCCGCCTTTGCGGCAGGTGGCTCGACCAACTTCGGAGCAACAAGTGCGTACTCCGCCTTCTTAAGAATTCGATTCGGCGAACCTAATCCGTGCTTGCGCAACTTCTCTGTTAGGACGGGAATACTGGCGGCAAGTTCGCGTGCTTCTTCAACTAGATGCTTATCTTCTTTTTTTGGAATGCGATTCAAACTTGTAACACCGCGCGCGGCTAATTCTTCTTCAACTTCCTTCTGACGATGAATTGCTTCCTTGGCGCTGATGATCAGTCGCACATCATTAACAGTGAGGTCTTTCTTAAGAGGAATCTTTGCCGCTTTTTTCGCCGGAGCCTTCTTCACGGCCGCTTTCTTTGCGACGGCTTTCTTTGCTGGTGCTGCCGCCTTCTTTGACGTCTTCGCCTTGTTTTTGAGCGCACTAAGAGAAGCCACATCAGTCCTTTGTTTTGACTTCGCTGGATTGATCTGCGATCAACCGCGAAGAAGTGATGTCTATATTATAAATTATCCACAGGCATAAATGCACATCCACAGGGTCATTCCAGGCCGCAAAGTCTCTACCCGAGCGTGAGAGCCCGTCGAATCACGTCTCCAACCGCCTCAACCTCCACCAAGAAGCCATCGTGGCCAAAGGGAGAGGAAATCGTGACCAGCGCATGCGCATTGGGGACCAGATCGGCGATCTCAGCCTGCAAGCGAGGTGGGAAGAGCCTGTCAGTGTCGATGGAGACCACAATGACCGGGACCGTGATGCTGGCCAGCGCCGCCTGAACTCCCCCGCGCCCGCGGCCGATGTCGTGGGAATTCATGGCCTCGGTCAGAGCAATGTAGGTGTTGGCATCAAAACGCTTCGCCAGCTTCTGGGCCTGATGATCCAGATACGACTCCACCGCGTAGCGACCGGTGTCATCTCCTTGGAGTTCTCGTCCAAAGCGCACATCCATCTCGGCCTCAGTCCGATAGGTCAGATGGGCGATCCTTCTGGCGATACCCATCCCCTCGTGGGGGCCCTCCTTCTTGTCGTAATAATCCCCGCCGTGGAAATGTGGATCGGCTTTAATCGCGCGAATTTGAATCGACGCGGTTCCAATTTGATCCCCTGTAGCAACGGCCGATGACCCGATCGTGCAGATAGCCCCGACTCGATCTGGGTACTGGATTGCCCACTCCAGCGAGCGCATTCCGCCTAAGGAAGGACCGACAGATAATCGATACTTCTTTATTCCAAGCTGATCTGTGAAAGCCACCTCTGCTTCGACCATGTCGCGAATCGTCAGCGTAGGAAAGCGCGATCCGTACCGCTTGCCATCGGGGGCCAGGCTGGATGGCCCAGTACTTCCCTGGCATCCACCAATGACGTTGGGGCATACGACAAAATATTTATCGGTATCAAAGGGAAGACCCGGACCGACCATCGACGGCCACCAGCCCGGCACGTCCGACCACCCGGTGAGGGCGTGATTGACCAAGATGGCGTTGTCGCGCGCCGCATTGAGCTCGCCCCAACTTTGATAAGCAATCGTCACATCCGGAAGGACTTCGCCGTTTTCCAGAGTGAGCGAGCCGATGGAGAGGAATTTGCGCTCTCCGGGCTCGTGGAACTCGAGCCACGCCCCAGTGGTGCCCAAAGTCGTCATGAAAAGCCTTCCGCGCTTGTCAGTAATGAATCTACCAACCTGGTCTTCACCCGGAGCACCCCGCCGCGATGGAGGGTTGCCGTCCAGTTAGCCGGGGCTCGTACCTGGAACTCGTGACCTATGTTCTGTGAATTCTAGACTAAGGGCAGTGAAAGGGAAAAACGATTAATTGGAGTCGAAGATCCCGGCACAAACCTTGGGATGGAGATCTCTGCGCATCGCGCCGAAGGACTCAGGGGGCCAACCGGCGCTAAATACCCTCCGAAGCAGTGCTGCCAACGAGTACGAGGGATCATCGGCGAGAGCGCGATCGAGACAACGTTGCGCGAGAGCACCCTCCCCTTTCTCATATGACAAGGCGGCGAGCAATGAAGCCACGGGGGCAACAACGCCAGCCGGTGCGATCCGGATGAGATAGCGCCACATGGTCCAGTAGATCTCAATGGTGTTCTCATCATGGGAACCGAGTGCGAAATCGCGAACCTGAATATCGCGCAAGCCGCCAAGGACCTGGGCCGACAGACTCTGGTCACCTGCGATGTCACGTCCCAACGACCCCGCGACGAATCGCGATGCCAAATCCAAAACCGCCAGTGCGCCGCTACGTTGGAGAATCTGAATCTGATCGTTTTCAGGATCAATGCAGAATTGCTCGACCTGCGCGATGAACTGTGCATCATTAGCAAGGGCAAGAGGTGCAATCGATTCGGCCATTCCTTCCCGATCCCCGTACGGCATCGGACGCCCATCTGCCACTTGCTCGACCGCAACCCGAGATGAAGATATTTCGGGAAGCTCGTTGCCCTGCGCGGGGCAGCATTCTTGATCGCCACATAGAACAGAACGCCACCGCCCCTGCTCGATAAGCAATGACTCTCGGGTCGGTATTTCAGCGCGAGTGAGTGCAACCGAGATATTTTCGAGAATCTCTGCTCCGTCATTTCGACTTTCGGGAACATATGCAACGACGAGTGCTCCTTCGGCTCCTTCTCGCACTAAGTGATAGACAAGTGCATCAAAAGCTTCGGGCGAACCGACAGCTTCGATGCTTGGGTAATCAACCCGCATCGCCATTCCTACGCAGTCTTCTTTCAAGGAGACGATAACCAAGGAATCGGTTGGGTGATATCCAATGAGAAATGGAATTGCGGCCAGTAGATCATGTGGTGATGTAAGTGTTGTCATAGGAAGAAAGAGTTCTGGTCGATGCCCACACTTAGGCAGGCGAAGCCGGCAGCTTGTGGAAAGTGCCCACCTGTTCGCCGATCACTGAGTTAAACGAGTGGGCGCATTGGCAACCGTTACGGTGGTTACTGAAACTTTGCGAATCTGGCCCGTGATTGCGCGGGCCACACCGTTATTTGTCCACACGCCACCCCACGTCGCAAGGAGCACGACAGCATACGTTCCCGCTCTGGAATAGGTGTGCGTGATGGTCTGATTCGGATATGCCGATCCTGGCGATGTCGTTTCAAAGAAAGAACCATCCCCAAAACTCCACGTAAACGAGGCTCTCATCGCGACATCTACAACCTCGCCAATCACCGCCACCCGCGTGCTGAACACACCTGGAAGATCACACCAATAGATGACCGGAACGTTTGTGATGACGTTCGCGGCGGGCTCGTGTTTGATATTCGCTGTCGGCAGCAACTTGACGAGTTTCTCACTCAAGGAGATCGGCGGTGCAACTTTGCGTGCAGCCTTCGGCACCACTTTTCGCGGCACCGTCACTGACTTGGGTTTCACGTAGGTTGCCGTAACTCGTGGTTTTGGTCTCGGTTTAGCTGGTGTCAGCTTCGGCTTCGCTTTAGGTATCGGCTTGCGAACAGTTTTCGATTTCGGTCCACTGCCTTTGTGGGCTTCAATCACGATCTGCCCGTTTTCCACGTACACATCAACACATGCCTTCTTGGCGCACTGGCTGGCCTGGGAATAGTCAGTTTCAAGCAACACGGTTAGTAAGAGGATGGGGCACATTAACAATGAAACAATGAGCATTCTCTGCGATTTCTCATTCACCATCTGCGTAAGAGTAAAAGTCTCTCAACTCACAGATGTTCGAAAATGTCTCCTTTGTGGAAAGAGCACGGTGCGAGGAATAAAGTGGTCTCATGGCGCATCGCGACGGAGACGGCTGGGTCCAATGCAGATGCGGCGGCAAGCACTGGGGGCTCCATGGCGCTGCGGGCATTCTCCTCATTCGCGATCGGACGATCCTGTTACAGCATCGTGCTCCGTGGGTGCATAACGGCGACACGTGGGGCATTCCGGGAGGCGCGCGCGATTCTCATGAGACCGTGATTGAAGCAGCCTTGCGCGAGGCGGTGGAAGAAACAGGGATCGATCCTAACCTCGTCACTATCCATCGCACCCATCATGATGATCACGGCGACTGGCGATACGACACTGTTGTGGCAAGTGCGAGCCCACTACTTATCCCGCATGAGATGAACGACGAATCGCAAGAGTTGCGTTGGGTTCCGTGGGATGAGATCGATTCGATGCAGTTGCATCCAAGCTTTGCCAAGACGTGGCCGACAGTGCACGCGATACTGGAACGCGACTTCTAGGCGGTCTCTTCCACCGCAAATGAGGCGTGCAGTCTGCGCAAAGATTCCTTGACGATTTTGTCGTCGGATGTGCGCCACAAAGGCGGCATCGAATTGAGCAACACTGATCCGTATCGCTTTGTGACAATACGCGAATCCAAGATCGCGACGACTCCCCTGTCTTCCACCGAGCGGATCAACCGTCCGGTGCCTTGGGCAAGCATCAGGGCCGCACGGGGCATTGATACTTTCATGAAACCACTGCCGCCGGCCGCATCGACTTCGGCCGATCGCGCCGACATCACCGGATCGTCGGGACGTGGGAAAGGAATGCGGTCGATGGCGACCAGGATGCACGACGAACCCGGAACATCCACGCCCTGCCAGAGGCTGATTGTTCCGAGGAGAATCGACGTTTCATCCTTGGCAAAGCGCTCGACCAGCGGGCCCACTGCGTCGCCGCGTTTCTGTGTGATGATTCTTATCGGCAACTCTGCCAGCACTTTTCGCAGATGGGCGTCGGCCGCCTCTACTCCGCGCCACGATGAGAAGAGGGCGAGTGTGCGCCCGCCGGCCGCATCGATGAGTTCTCCGAGTTCGGTCAGTGCTTCGATGCTGGGGCCATCTCGACCTGGTTCCGGAAGGTGCTTAGGCAGATAGAGCATTCCTTGGTTGGCGAAATCAAAAGGAGATCCGACATCGAGCATCTGCACATTGCTCGGGTCGACATCGCCATCTTCTACTTCCATGCTCTCTTCGGCAGCATCATCAACCACAAACCCGATGTTGCGCGCCATCGCATCGAAACCTTTGCCCACCGTCAGCGTTGCAGATGTCGCGATGACCGGCGTCTTGGTCAGCAAGTTGTTGCGCAGAACTGATGAGACAGTCAGAGGTGCAAGGTGCAAAGTTGAGAACGTTGGTTCGTACCAGAGCACCTGCCCCTTGCCCATCTTCAGAATCTTTGCAGCAGTATTGGAAATTTCGGTCACGGCGCCTTTGACACGGGCACGTTCGGC
>DASXUM010000106.1:0-6983 GCA_036504835.1 Candidatus Nanopelagicaceae bacterium | reverse complement strand
GGTAGACCATCCTTTGGCTTATTGAGATCATCAATAGATAGAACTTGCCTGCCGGCAATGGCGGTCGGTGGATTAGTCCGCAACGATGCCAACAACGTCGCGACCCGCCCTAAATCTTGAACGCGGATAGATATCTGCTCTGTGCCATGAAATCCATGGCGAAGCCAAATTTCATCCAGCAGGTCAAGAAGTGACTTCCCATCCATTTTCAGATCGGTTGCCAATTGTGCAAGCACGAGTGCCGCAGATATACCGTCCTTGTCGTTGACCGAATGGGCATCAACGCAGTAACCAAGCGCCTCCTCGTATCCGAAGGTTAGGTTCTTGATTTTGGCCAGCCACTTGAAACCAGTGAGTGTCTGACGAAACTCCATTGAATAGTGCTGGGCGATCTTCTGGAGAATTGAAGAGGAGACGATCGAGTTGGCAAGAATTCCACCGTTGGATTTGCGGGCGATGTACTCGCCAAGTAGGGCCCCGAGTTCATCACCTCGCAGCATTCGCCAGCCGGTCTTCGGATCATTCACTGCAGCGGCGCATCGATCGGCATCCGGGTCGTTGGCGATGACCAAGTCGGCGTTGACTCTTTTTGCGGTTTCGAGTGCAAGGTCAATGGCACCAGGCTCTTCGGGATTTGGAAATGCCACCGTGGGAAAGGCCGGGTCAGGCTGAGCTTGCGCGTCGACAAGTATCGGCGCTGGAAAACCAGCCGCATGGAAAACCCTTTGAAGCGTCTCGGTCCCAACTCCGTGGAGCGCTGTGTAGACGATCGTGAGATCTCCCGGGTTCTTAACCAGCAACGAGGTCTTGGCGACGTATTTCTCAACGATTACATCATCCAAAGTGACCCACTGGCTTCCGCGCGGTCTGGTCCGCAATGAACTCACCTTGGCGATCTCTTGGGAAATTAGTCCATCGGTGGGCGAAATGATCTGAGAGGCGCGGTAGTCGATCCCGTCAACGGTCCCACCTAGGTAGACCTTGTATCCGTTGTCTTGCGGCGGATTGTGGCTGGCCGTAACCATGATTCCAACATCAACACCAAGTTCTCTGATTGAGTAAGCAAGTACCGGCGTCGGAAGGGGTCGGGGAAGGACAAAAACTTTCATCCCTGCACCGCTCATGATCTCCGCGGTTTCTTGCGTGAAATCTTCCGAACCATATCGGGCGTCGCGGCCGACAACGACGCTGTTCAATCCCCTGTCCTTCATGAACTGCGCTAATCCAGCTGCGGTGCGACCGACAACCGCGCGGTTCATGCAGGACGGTCCTGGTCCAATTGGACCGCGCAGACCTGCGGTTCCAAATTGTAGAAATCCAGAAAAGTATGTGCGCAGTTGGTCGTAATTGCGGTCTTCCAACAATTTCTTGAGTTGCTGCGCGGTTGAAGGATCTGGATCATCCAGGATCCAATTGTTGACTTCGTCAATCAACTCCGAGTTGAGTTCGTCTTGGCTACCGTCAGACATCATGTGGCTAGAGTAGTTTCGGGATGACCCCGTTGAGAAGGGTGCCCATTCGACCGGTTGCTGCAAGGCCGGCGGCAACTACTTCCTTATGGTCAAGCTTTTCACCGCTGATGCCTGCGGCGGCGTTAGTGACGAGTGAGATACCGAGTACTTCAGCGCCAAGCGCGTGTGCGGCGATTGCTTCCGGAACTGTTGACATGCCAACTAGGTCTGCGCCCATTGTGCGCACCATGTTGATCTCCGCGGGAGTTTCATAAGACGGACCGCGGAAGTGGACGTAGATTCCTTCTTCAATCCAGGGGTCTTCTGCTTTAACGATTTCTCGAATTCTCTTGCTATAGACATCGCTGAGGTCTACGAAGTCGGCACCGATGAGTGGACTGGTAGCAGTGAGCGAGATGTGGTCACGGATCAGAACGGGTTGGCCGACTTTGAAGGTTGTGTTTACCGCTCCGGATGCATTTGTGAGAACCACGATCTTGCATCCGGCCTTCACTGCGGTTCGCACTCCATGGACTACTGGTTCCACTCCTTTGCCCTCATAGAGGTGAGTCCGACCAAGAAAGACCAGGGCGCGAATAGAGCCGCCATGTTCTTTGAGTTCGTAGGATCGGATCTTTCCCGAATGCCCGACGACGGTCGGTTCAACGAAGCCTTCGAGTTCGTGTGCATCAAATTCGTGTGTTGGCGTGCCGAGGGCGTCACACGCGCCGACCCACCCTGAGCCCATCACGAGGGCGATGTCATGCTTGGCAACTCCCGTGCGTTCGGCAATTTGAGCGGCCGCCTTGACGGCAGTTCCTATGGGATCACTGTATAAAGTGCCGGGATCTTGTGGATTCATGCGTCAATAATGTCACAGAGCCTTGCGCCGTTTGAGACGTTTTCTCCGATGACAGCGACGAGGTTCGTCACGATTCCCGATTTATGTGCCATTAGCGGCTGTTCCATCTTCATCGCTTCAAGGACGATCACAAGGTCGCCTACTTCAACGAAGTCGCCTTCACCTGCTGCGATCTTCACGACGGTGCCCTGCATTGGACTTGTTAGGCCATCACCCGTGACGAGACCGCTCATGCCCTTCTTGGCCCGATGGCGTTTGTGAATTGGCTCTGGAGCGTGGAGGATCACGTCAAATCTGTGTCCGTTTACCTCGGTGACAAAATGCTCAGCAGCCGCGTGCGATGGGATGTGGGCAGCGGACTTCCCGAAGGCCGGGATTTCGTTGACGAATTCATTTTCAATGTAACTCGTGTAGACCGTGAAATTTTCCGTGAATGCAGGGTCCTCCACGATCGCCCTGTGAAACGGCAGAGCGGTGGCAAGACCGCCGATGTGGAATTCAGCCAGGGCTCGTCTGGCACGCTCGATTACTTGGGCTCGCGAACTTCCCGTAACAATGAGTTTGGCCAGCAGCGAATCGAAGTTGCCTCCGATTGTGTCCCCGCTCTTGAAACCCGCATCAATTCTTACGCCCGGTCCAGATGGAAGGCGCCACTCGGTAATACGACCCGGGGCGGGAAGAAAGGACCGACCGGGATCTTCTCCGTTGATACGGAACTCCATCGAATGTCCGCGAATGACAGGATCTTCATATCCCAGATGCTCGCCCATTGCGATGCGGAACTGTTCGCGCACTAGATCAATACCGGTGACTTCCTCGCTGACGGGATGCTCTACCTGAAGTCGGGTATTCACTTCAAGGAAGGAGATTGTTCCGTCGAGCCCGACTAGAAACTCGCATGTCCCGGCGCCGACGTAACCCGCTTCCTTCATGATCGCCTTGCTCGACCTGTAGAGCTCTGCATTCTGGGCATCACTCAAGAAGGGTGCAGGGGCTTCTTCTACTAATTTCTGGTGGCGACGTTGTAGCGAGCAATCGCGCGAACTGATGACAACCGCGTCTCCGAATGAATCGACGAGGACTTGGGTTTCGACGTGGCGCGGGCGGTCGAGGTAGCGCTCGACAAAACATTCACCTCTTCCGAAACCTGCGATGGCCTCGCGTACCGCGGAATCGAAAAGCTCAGGAATCTCCTCCATGGTGCGGGCAATCTTCAGACCGCGACCGCCACCACCATGTGCCGCCTTGATTGCCACTGGTAGTCCGAATTCCTCTGCGAAAGCAGTAACTTCTTGGTGCCCAGCGACTGGATCAGCAGTTCCGGCGACTAACGGAGCACCGACCTTGGCGGCAATTTTTCGTGCCGAAACTTTGTCACCGAGCAATCGGATCGCCTCTGGAGACGGGCCAATCCAGATTAGCCCGGCGTCAACGACCGCTTGCGCAAAGTTCGCGTTCTCGGAGAGGAAGCCGTAGCCGGGGTGAATGGCATCGGCCCCGGATTCTTTTGCGACCGCGATGATCTTTTCAATATTGAGATACGTCTGGGCAGCAGTGAGACCGTTCAGTGAGTACGCAGCATCGGCGGAGAGCGTATGGATGGCACCGCGGTCTTCATCGGAATAAATCGCGATGCTCTTGAGACCGTGGTCTTTGCAGGCACGTATAACGCGTACGGCGATTTCGCCTCGGTTCGCGATCAGTACGCTCTTCATTCGTGAGCTCCTATTGCTTGGTGTGTTATCTCGTGCCATGCATATCCTAATTGCGACGTCATCTTGCGCAGAAGTGGAACAGAGAGACCGATGACATTTGTGTAGTCTCCCTCGATAGATGAGATAAATGCGCTGCTCAGTCCATCAAGTGTGAATCCGCCCGCTACATTGAGCGGCTCTCCGGAGGCGACGTAATCATCGATCTCCTGATCGGAGAGCTTGGAGAAATTCACCTTTGTAGTAGCAATGTCGGCAAGTTCGACTCCACGTTCGGTGTCCAAGACGCAATGCCCGGTGTGCAAATATCCAGATTTGCCGCTGAGTTGGTGCGCCCGCTCTTTCGCCACCTCCGGAGTGAGCGGCTTGCCTAGAGACACTCCTTCGAATTCGAATGTTGAATCACAAGCGATGATGAGCCCGCTGCCGACAAGTATTTCGCGAACAGTGTGTGCCTTGACGATGGACAGGGCAACGACCATCTCTTTGGGTGTCATCGAGAGATAGATCGGGTCCTCTTCGTAAACGTCGCTGATCACAATCTGCGCGTCTACACCTGCGGCCTCCAACAATCTCTTACGAGAAGGCGAAGCCGAAGCAAGGATGATGGATGGCATTTACGCTTTCCTCGGCAGAGGTGTGCGAAGTTGCGGGGCAGCCCAAGCACTACGGGGCTTCATTACCTCGCGCGGCTTCACATGACGCTTGAGGGCATCTTCAATGGCAAGAAGTTCTTCTGGGGTGGGGTCCCCTGAAGTGATGGTGTACCGAATCACAGCGGAATATTCCCGTGTTTCCGTGGCGGAAGCGTGTCTCGCTTGGTACGCAGAGATCTGAGGGCCTTGGTGATGTACTCGCGAGTCTTGTTGGGTTCGATCACTGCGTCGATGAAACCTCTGTCAGCTGCCAGATAAGGATTTGCAAGGGTGTCGTTGTACTCGGTGATGAGTTGTTCGCGCAGCGCTTGCGGATCAGAAGCATCATTGAGTTCCTTGCGGTAAAGGATATTTACCGCGCCTTGTGCTCCCATAACCGCGATCTCTGCAGTCGGCCAAGCCAAGTTGACGTCTGCCCCGATGTACTTGGAACCCATCACGATGAAGGCGCCACCATAGGCTTTTCGTGTCACGACAGTGACAAGTGGAACCGATGCTTCGCCGTATGCGTAGAGAAGTTTTGCGCCACGGCGGATGACGCCGTTCCATTCCTGTTCTGTGCCGGGCAAGAATCCTGGTACGTCAACCAAAGTGACGATGGGAATGCTGAAGGCGTCGCAGAACCGAAGGAACCGAGCTGCCTTCTCGCTTGAATCGATGTCGAGGGTTCCGGCTAAGTTCTGGGGTTGGCTGGCGATGATGCCGACTGTATGTCCCTCGATGCGACCAAGACCAACCACGATGTTTGGGGCAAAGAGCGCATGGACTTCTAGGAATTCGGCTTCATCAAGGAGGGCGTGGATAAGGACCTTCATGTCGTAAGGCTGGTTTGGACTGTCGGGGATCAATGTGTCGAGGGCGAAGTCGGTGACTTTCTGCTCGAGTGTCTCTGTTGGCGCCAAGACGGGAGCGCCGTCGACGTTGTTGCTTGGTAGGTACGACAGCAGCGCCTTCACATAATCCAGAGCATCGTCTTCATTTTCGGCCAGATAGTGCGAGTTGCCGGTGCGGGCATTGTGGGTGTGAGCGCCACCCAACTCTTCCATCCCTACTTCTTCACCTGTCACTGTCTTGATCACATCCGGACCCGTGATGAACATATGTGAGGTCTCGTTGACCATGATGACGAAATCGGTCAGGGCGGGGGAGTAAGCCGCACCGCCTGCGCAAGGCCCAAGGATCAAGGAGATCTGCGGAATCACGCCAGATGAGCGAGCGTTTAGGCGGAATATCTTTCCGTAACCACTCAGAGATGCCACACCTTCTTGGATGCGGGCTCCGCCGGAGTCGCTGATCCCGATAAGCGGCATTCCGTTCTTGAGGGCAAATTCGGCAACTTTGACGATCTTCTCGCTGAATACCTCGCCAAGACTTCCTCCCATGACAGTGAAGTCCTGGGAGTAGAGGGCGACATTGCGTCCATCGATCGTCGCGTAACCGGTGACGACGCCGTCGCCGTAGGGACGGTTCTTCTCCATCCCGAAGGTGGTTGAACGATGCCTTGCGAATTCATCTAATTCTGTGAAAGATCCCGCGTCGACGAGTTTGGCGATGCGCTCGCGCGCAGTCATCTTGCCCTTGGCGTGTTGTTTCTCGATTGCCCTTTCGGACCCAGCATGGACGGCTTCATCCAGTCGGTCGCGAAGGTCTTGAATTTTTCCCGCAGTTGTATGCAGATCACGGCTCATACCCCTACGGTACTAGGCGTGAGCCCGTTCAGTGTCCCTCTCGATAGCGATGGCATTAATGCCCTCGTGAAATCCAGTTACTGGCGGGTAAAAGTCGTCGAATCCGCTGGTTCCACGCAAGTCGATTTGGTAAAAAATGTGCGTGATGGTGTAGCCACTCACGGCAGCGTTCTTGCAACGGAGTTTCAATCTGCTGGTCGAGGAAGGCTAAATCGCACATTCGTTGCGCCTCCCCGCTCTGCCCTTCTCTTTTCTTTCTATGTTGAGCCTAAAAACGAGGACTGGGGCTGGCTTCCACTTCTGGCAGGCCAATCTGTCGTCAATGCGGTTTCAAAGGTCTTCGAGTTCCGCGCCGGCGAGGGCGTGAAATTGAAATGGCCCAATGACATTCTGCTCAATAATCGAAAAGTTGCCGGACTTCTTGCCGAACGCGTGCAGACCTCAACAACAGCAGGTGTCGTGATGGGTATCGGCATAAATGTTCATACCCGACAGGAAGAACTCCCGGTTCCCAGTGCGACTTCATTTGCTCTCCAAGGTTACGCCGATTGCGACCGCAACCTTTTGTTGGCTGAGATACTGAAAAGTTTTTCGGAGTATCTCCAGCGTTGGGA
>DASXUM010000105.1:0-11702 GCA_036504835.1 Candidatus Nanopelagicaceae bacterium | reverse complement strand
GCATTTTGTTTCCGCACTTCCCTACATCGCTTTCTCGGTCACGATGGTTGTCGGGAGATTTTCGGGCGACCGTTTAGCGCACCGCTTTAGCGCACCGCGAATGCTTTCGGCAGCCGGTGTTATAGCAAGCCTGGGACTGGCAATCGGGCTCCTTGTCGGTGGCAGCTTCGGCGTCATCTTCGGCTGGTTCTTCATGGGCATGGGGCTTTCCGTCGTCATCCCGCTGCTATTTAGCGCAGCTGGGACGATCGCCGCCACACGGTTCAAGGGACAAGTTGCGCCGTCGCAGGCGGTAGCAATCGTCTCTGGCATTTCATACTTCGGCTTTATCGTCGGGCCGCCCTCGCTTGGATTTATCGCCGACGTTGTTCAACTTCGCTGGGCCATGTTCGTACCTGTAGTGCTTATTGCTTTTCTAACCGCAAGTGCGCGGTTCGCAAAGACTGAGTAGCACACGGGCCGCAGTACCGTCGACTCTGCGCGCCAAGGAAAAGTTTCCGAGGCGAGACCCGCCAACTTAGATTTGTGTTCTAATTGAATTTCCATCGAAATTTGGCTGACTTTATAAACTCTATACAGAATCGGAAAAGCACTGGATACTTTTTTCCATGGCTATTTTCGATGCGATAGTAGATTATTTCATGCCACTTAGGAATAAAAAGGGTTTCTCCCAAATGGCAGTCGAAACGAATCTTCCGGACGGGCCTTTGTTGCAGAATTTTGAAGAGGACTCGCAGTCAACAATAGATATACCGGGACCTCAGATGAAGCCAGTGGATCAACCCACTTGGAAACTGATCTTGATGGTTGCAGAGGGCTTGCGGAAGGAATTCGGCGCCTTTCGGCTCACTCAAATTGTCAAAGGCGTTCAACAACTTGATCCAACCCGAGAGTGGACTTCGATTCAACCAGTCGTACAAGGCATGACCGCCAACGCTGGGAAGGGACCACCGAGCCCTTGCGGTCGACCGTTAGTGAGGGTCAGTCATGGCGTGTATCGCATCGGCATCGCAGTGCCTGAAGTTGAGCCCCAATTAACGAAAGTGCCATGTCCCCCTGCCCAAACGAGGACCTCTCATTCGAAGGCCAGAGCTGTCAACGACGTCGAGCGCCGAGTTGCAGGTGTTATCGATGAATTCGACATTTGTCTTGAAACTTACGACCAACGAATACCATTCACTCGCAGCGGCCAGTACTCGCTGCATCGAGCGACCATCGACGGTCGACGCTCCTTCGCAAGCGTGCGCGACGCAATCGAAGATGAAGGTTTTCTTGGGGATTTCCATCAGACGTTGTACGCCTGGGGAATCGGCAAACGAGCCTCCCGACTCGTGCCCCTCCATGAATTCCGTGACCGCTTGAGCGACTGCGGCGAAGAAATCTCTAACTTCGAGCACCTTCGGCTGGATGACCCAGAACTTGATACATCGCTTACTGCTATGAGGCTTTGGCGATTGATTGAACGCTTAGGGGTCGTGCAAAACGTATCTCTCATCGTTCCAGGTACAAAGACACTTCATCACTTGCTTCCCGATCTCGTCCCACCGATGGATCGGGCCTGGACTGGAGCTTTTTTTCAGTGGTCCATGGGCGCGCCGCAATACGAACGATCGACCTTTATTCGAACCTTCGCTTCCTTTGCCAAAATTGCACAGGCGGCACAACCTTCGAACTACGTGGGAGAGGAGTGGAGAACGAGTCGCACCAAAGTCTTGGATAACGCAATCATCGGCTATTGCAAGCTTCATGACATCGCGCCTCGGGGCTCTTGAGATTTGCCTATTGGACCCGAATCTCCCCGATATGGGGTTGCACTAATGACTAGCCTCGTTGCCCGATCGATTACAGCCCTGAGTATGTGTGCTTTCCCGTGCCCCAGATGTTTATGTAAACGTAGTTGAAGAGGAAAGTCGAGCCGGCAAAAAGACAGAGCCAGGCCGCTTTCCGCCCGCGCCAACCCACAGTTACGCGAGCATGCAGGTATGCCGCATATGCGACCCAGGTGATGAATGCCCAAGTCTCTTTTGGATCCCAACCCCAGTAACGACCCCACGCATGCTCGGCCCAGATGGCTCCGGCAATCACTGCGAAGGTCCAGAGTGGGAAGACAAAGGCAACCAGACGGTATGAAAGCTGATCAAGGACTTCCAACGATGGAAGGCGCTTGGCCCACTCTTTGCGACCGCCCCTCTGCTCCATCGAGTCCAGATACAAATATGTCGCAGCAATCGTGTTGGCAAGAAGAAATACTCCGCCAGAAATAATCGCGGCCGATACGTGGATGACCAGCCAATAAGACTTAAGCGCCGGGACTAGCGGTGCGCTCGGGCGATATAGAACCGTGATGGCAGTGCCGAGAATTAGCAGGACAAAAGTCGCGATGGGCAAACCCAGCCAGCGTAGGTCGTACTTTTTAAGAGCAAATAAATAGGCGCCGGTGAAGGCAAGTGCGCCGGTGATGGAGAACTCGTACATGTTGCCCCATGGAACGCGTCCGGCCGAAATGCCGCGAGCTACTACGCCGGCAAAGAGAAGGAGGAATCCCAAAATCATGAACGCGGTTGCTATACGGCCGGCCTTTTCAGTTCGATTGTAATCCAAGGTCTTCACCAGCAGGCTTCCCTCAGACTTCACGTGTTCGGCTTGAGGAGCACGCACTGCCCATGCGGTTTCATATGCGTGGCCGAAGAAGGCCAATGTGTAAACCGCCATCGCCGAATAAACCAAGTAGTTGGAGAGATAGGCCCACGTTGAGTGCGTCATTTTTCATCCTTTATCAAATCGGCAACGAGCATTGCAATTTCATTTTCCAAACCAGGGGCTCCGCTCCTGGCAAGCCCGGCCACTTCAACTTTCCCGTCGCCCGCAGCGCGAATCCAAATCCTGCGTCGACGAGTGAAGAGCGAGCCCAGCAAACCGAGGATCGCCAGAATACCCCCCGCAAGGGAATACATTTTCCCGGGATCTCGCACCACCTGCAGGTTCACCCATGGGACGAAACCGTCGAAACGGATACTGCCCTCAGGAAACGTGAAGGTCTGACCAACGCTGAGTGCTTCTAATCCAATCTTGGTCATCTTGGTGGTGTTGATGCGATAGACCGACTGTGGAATCCCACTATCTAGACCTAAATCGCCCTTCCACACGGAAAAGAGAAGTCTCGGATCGAGAGCCTCCGGATAGGTGGAGATGCCACCGCGAACTTTGTCCATAGCCGCCGTCGGTAGGAAGGAGGCGACAAAACCCAACTGCGGCGTGGAATCGGGGACCTTAATCGCACCGATCGATGTGAGGTTGGCATCTTGCGGCAGGAACGGAACCGGCCCACTCAGTACAACTGCGCCCGACTTGTCGCGCACCGTGACGATCGGCGAATACCCGTTGGCTTGGAGATAGACGTTGGTGCTTCCAAAACTAATCGGGCTATTCACTTTGATAATTCGGTGCACTTTCGGAGCGCCCGGCTTATCGACAACCGTCACCTTCAAGGTGTAATCCTGCGGCGCATTTGTTGTCGGATCATACTTCGCCTGAAAATCATCGACCGTGATGACGAACGGCGATAGTGACTGATCTCGGAATAATTTCCCGTAACTCAAACTGTCATAAGTAGTCGGCGTGTTAGTGAATCGCTCACCCACATTCACTATGGCCTCGCCCTTCATCCCAAAGAGAGCACCAAGGCTCACCCCGACAAGAATGAGAATCAAAGCCAGATGGAAGAAGAGGTTCCCGGTTTCGCGCAGGTAGCCTTTTTCGGCTGAGATCGATCCTTCGAATTCGCGTACCCGGAAATGCTTTCGAGCCAGCCATTTCCTTGCCGTGGCGAGTTCATCCCCGCCGCCTGACCACGTTTGGAAGAACTCCATCCGGTCAAGATTTGCCGGCGTAATTGGAGGTAAAGCACGACTGGCCTTGAGATGGTCGAATGTGCGTGGAAGCACGCATCCGATCAGGGAGATGAAAAGAAGGATGTAGATCGCGCTAAACCACGGTGAGCCGTAGACGTCAAAAAGCGAGAAGCGGTTCATCCACGATGCGAGGGTGGGGTCGTTGGTGAAGTAGTCCTGCACCTTCATCGGATTCTGCGGGCGCTGCGGAATCAAAGAACCCGGTATCGATGCGACGCCCAGCAAGAGAAGAAGTATCAGGGCCGTCCGCATACTTGTGAGTTGCCGCCAAGCAAAACGAAGAAGACTGACTAAGCCGAGTTCAGGTAGATCGCTCTGATTGCTCATTTAGACCACCGGGATAAAGCCGGAGATAGAGGATCGAAGAGAGTTCATGATGTCATTCCAGATCCCGAAAACTTGCAGAAAACCAATCACGATCATCAGGACTCCGCCGACGTTTGTAATGATGTTGCCTCGCTTTGATATGAACCGACGGAGTTTCTCGGAGCGGTCGAGAAAGAGCCCCGAGAGAATGAAAGGTATGCCCAACCCTAAGCAGTACCCGAACGACAAGAATGCGCCCCGCCATGCGCTGGCCTGCTCAAAGGCGAGGGTCTCAACTGCCGCAAGAGCTGGCCCGATGCAGGGTGTCCAACCCACGCCAAAGAGAAAACCAAGGAGCGGGGCGCCGACGAGACCACCCACTGTCGAGATCTTCGGTTTGTAGATGGGCATCATGGGAAATCTGCCCATGAAGATGAGTCCCAATGCAATGGTGAAGAAACCAAGAATCTGGGTTATTACACCTTGATGGTTAAGTATCTTCGAGCCAAGACCGCCGAATAGTGCACCATAAGAAATAAAGAGAACGCTGAAACCGAGAATGAATAGGAGGGATCCCGCGAGAACTCGTCCCCTGCTCTTTGACATGCCCGCGGCATAAGAAAGATAGCCCGGCACCAATGGCAAAACACAAGGAGAAAGGAAGGAGATCAGACCCGCGACGATCGATATAGGAAATGCAATCAGCAAGGCGCCGTCTAATATCTGGTTTACAAAGAGATCCTTCATTCTGCGCTCACCCGATTGATCAAGTCTGTCAGCGATGCGACAGTGATTTCACCCGAAATTCGGGCCGCGACCTTGCCGTTCTTGTCGATGACAACTGTCGATGGAATCGCATTGGCTACCAAGGAATTGTGAAAGCCCATCAGAATCGAATCATCAACCAAAGTTGGGTATGGAATCGCGAAACGTCGCACAAACGCGTTGGCAGTCGCGGTGCTGTCGCGGGTCAAGACCCCGACAAAACTGACCTCCGGATACGTCTTCGATAAAGCGGCGAGCGCTGGTGCCTCTGCCCGACACGGTGCGCACCAAGACGCCCAGACATTGATGACTGCAACACGGTGGGCCGCCAGTCGGAAAGTTCCACCCGCGAGTGTTGCGCCCTCAATAGTAGGAGCAGGTTGACGCTCGGCCGCCTTAATGAATGTCACCGTCCCGTTACCAGCAACGTAACTTCTTGACCCGGTGGACGAGCCACCTCCGCAGCCTGTCAGTAGAAGAGAAAGGGCAACACCCACGAGGGCAAAACGGTATGGAGCCTTCATTACTTCTTCACGGGGAGCAAGTGACGGGCAGGCTCGGAATAACTCACTCCTGAAATCATATTTTCATCATCGAAATGAAAGGTCGTGACAGAGGCAAGAGTGCATTCGCGTTTGCGCGGATCATGAATCAGGTGACGACCTTCGACAGCACTTCTCAAGATCCAAATTGGAAGTTGGTGAGAGACACATATCGCATCTTTCTCACCTGCCGCTTCGTGCGCAGAGAAAACTGCCGCAAGCATTCGTGTCACTTGTTCCATGTACGGCTCTCCCCATGAAGGACGCCACGGATTCCATAGATGACGCCAAGCGCGTGGATGGCGAAGTGCACCATCGCCAATTCCAAATGGCTCGCCCTCGAAAATATTTGCGGCTTCGATCAGACGTTCATCGGTAGTTATCTCCATGTTGTGCGTCGCAGCGATGGGCGCAGCCGTCTCCTGTGCCCGTTGCAGTGGAGAAACGTGAAGGGCGCCGAGATCAATCTCCTTCGACCACTCTCCGAGGGCGAGTGCCATGTCTCTTCCGCGCTCGGACAAGCGCCACCCGGGTTGGCGCCCGTAGAGAATCTTCTTAGGGTTCTCTACTTCGCCGTGACGGATAACGTGAACGCTTGATGCCATGAGCAAAGCATAAAGCGTCGCAGGGATGCTTTGATCGCTAGTCTAGGAACATGGCCCCCACCCCCAAAAGAGCGGCATTCTTTGATGTCGATAACACGCTCATACGCGGGTCTGCGCTCTACTTCCTTGGAAAAGGGATGTATCAGCGCGGGTTCTTCACCAAGGCCGATATCTCACGATTCGTACTCGCCAACTTGCGATTCCGATTCTCAGGTAAAGAGAAGCCTGAGGAGATGAAGCGGTTGCAGAACGCCGCGACGAATTTCATCAAAGGGCAGAAAGCAACTGATATTGCGAAATTGGCTCAGGAGGTTTACGACGAACATGTCTCGCCTGCACTCTGGCAAGGCACCATTGATATCGCCCAGACGCATCTGAGCAACGACGAAGAGGTCTGGCTTGTCACAGCCGCCTCTCAAGAAATGGCACAAGTCATCTGCCAGAAATTGGGATTGACGGGCGCGTTGGGCAGTCGCGCAGAAGTAAAGGATGGGATCTACACCGGGGAATTGATCGGCAACCTCTTGCACGGTAAAGAGAAGGCCATCGCGATTAAACAACTGGCCGAAGAGCGCGGCTTTGATCTCTCAGATTGCTACGCGTACTCCGATAGTCACAATGACCTCCCACTCCTGCTGGCTGTGGGCCACCCCAGCGCCATCAATCCCGACGCGGTTCTGCGAATCCGTGCCTTGCGGGAGTCCTGGCCAATCCACGATTTCCGCCGTGCTCAAACAATCAACCGCGTACTGGGACCCGTAGCTAGCTGGGTCGCCGCGCTGGGCGTACTGCTCACTCCGCGTAAAAATAAAGATGGGTAAACACCAAAGCAGATCACCCGCTAATGTAGAGCGGTTATGGAAACGCGCTCTTTTGCAGACTACCTTCGCGGGCTAGACGACCCCGAACTACTCTCTCTTTTTGCGCTCAGACCTGATTTGGTCTCGCCAGTCCCCCATGACATCGCCTCTCTCGCAGTCCGCGCCAACTCCGCGCCAAGTCTTGCCCGCGCAGTCGAACGGCTAAACGAATGGCAGTTTCAAGTCCTCGAAGCATGCGCAGCACTGGATGAGCCCATCAGTGAGAAGGAAATCGTTTCGGTCACCGATCCTTCCGCAAAATTCGTGATCCCCCATCTGTCGAACATGGCTCTGCTTTACAAATCCAAAGACGGTTATCGCCTTCCCAGTTCGCTACGTGAAGTGCTTGGAAATGAGCCCGCTGGACTTGGACCGGCTTCTATGGCCAAGTTGTCGATGAAGAAACTCGACGAGGCACCGGAGGCAGCAAAAAAAGTCCTCGAGAAACTCACCTGGGGTCCACCGCGCGGGAGCGTCGGAGACATTCGCAACCCGGGGCCAGGAATCGCCTGGCTTCTCAAAGAAAATTTCCTAGTCCCGCTTGATCAGCGCACCGTCATTCTTCCGCGCAATGTCGCCATATATTTGCGGGGCGGCAAGATCCACAAAAACCCTTCACCAAATCCACCCGTGCTTACAGGACGAGACGTGGCGCAGAAAATCTCCGACCGCGCGGCAATCGCAAACATCTCCACAATCTTGCGATGGTGCGAGGAGATCGTGAACTTCTGGTCGGAGGAGCCACCAAATGCTCTCCGAGCCGGCGGACTTGGTGTCCGCGATCTCAAAGCGGCGGCTCAGCACTTGGGAGTCGATGAGAACTGTGCGGCTTTCGTTGCAGAGCTCGTTTACTTGAATGGTCTGGTCGTCCTCGATGGAGATGATCATGTTCTGCCAACGCACGCATTTGATATCTGGCTGACTCAAAGCCCACAAACGCGGTGGCGCTCACTTGTTTCGCTCTGGCTCGTCACATCACGCGTTAGCGGACTAGTCGGTCGCGCGGAGTCAAAACATATTTCCGCACTCGGTCCAGAACTGGATCGGGTAAACGCATCAAGTACCCGCCGCCTCACTCTAGAAGTACTTTCGCAGCATCCGGAGTTAGCCCCTGATGTGGATGCACTCCTGGCGCTCATCAAATGGAAATCGCCGGCACGGCGAAATCCTGGTTTTCAAGCCGATCTCGTCCGATGGACGATCCGCGAAGCCGAATGGCTGGGCATTACGGGGCAGGGTGCGGTTTCAAAGTACGGCCTGGCTTTTATGAATAGACGCGAAGATTACGAAATAGATTCGGACCTGCCCAAACCGGTAGACCACATTCTTATTCAAGGCGACAACACCGCGATTGCTCCCGGTCGATTGGAAATTGGACTGGCACGGATATTGGACTCAATCGCCGACATAGAAAGTCGCGGTGGCGCAACCGTCTATCGGTTCAGCGAATCCTCTATTCGACGCGGTCTTGATCATGGCAAGACTGGTGAAGAAATCAAAGACTTCCTCCGCAAGACCTCCAAGACACCGGTGCCGCAACCGCTTGATTACTTGATCGGCGATGTTGCAAAGCGCCACGGCCGTCTCCGTGTTGGAAACACGAGTTCCTATCTTCGATGTGAAGATCCGACACTTCTCACCCAGATAATCAGCGACAAGAAGTTAGAGGGATTCCCGATCCGTCGAATCGCACCCGAGGTACTCGTCTGTGATCTTGACGCCAATGAGTTCATGATCGCTCTGCGAAGTGCCGGATACATGCCAGCGGCAGAGTCGAGTACTGGAATCTTGATTACTGGGCAGAAAGTAAATCGCTCGAAATCCAAGCCACGACCGCCTCGCGTTATTGGAGAGATCGAGACGCCAACCGAGGAGAGTCTGACCTCCGCCATCCGAGCGCTTCGCGCAGCAGAGCGATCAAGTCACAAGCAGACCTCGCTTCGCGAAATCGCCGCCAACGCCCTCGGATCTCTTCCTCGAACCACAGCAAATGAGACGCTGGATCTTCTCCACAAATTCATCGTCCAAGGCCACACCCTCTCGATTGGTTACGCGGACAACAACGGATCCGTTACTCATCGAATCATCGATCCACTGAGTATTAGCGCGGGTTCACTTATCGCTCGAGATCACGGGACCGGAGAGATCCAAACCTTTCGGATCCCTCGCATCACGGGAGTTGCACCGCTTTGAGCACCCAGAGCCAAGCGAAGTACGGCAGAATAGAAGGTATGCCCACCGCCCTTGAAGCTATAGAAATTCTGGTGCGATGTGAATCGCCCACGGAAGATCTGGCCGCGTGCAACGAAGTAATGGGCCTGGCCGCTGATATTGCCCAGAAAGTGCTCGGGGTTCCCGCGCAGATACGCCAGATCAACGGTCGCCCCGTCTTCTGGTGGGGAGCCGAAAAGCCAGAGATCGTCCTGCTCGGACACCTGGATACCGTCTGGCCGAAGGGATCTTTCCAACCTCTCTGGGAGGTCAAAGCAGATGTGGCCCGCGGCCCTGGCATCTTCGACATGAAGGCCGGGTTTATCCAAGCTCTGTATGCGCTGAAAGGGATATCTGGTTCGGTCGCGCTGGTAGCAACTTCTGATGAAGAAAGCGGCAGCGCAACTTCCAAAGAATTGATCCAAGAACTTTCCCGCGGCGCAAAGGCCGTCCTGGTGCTGGAAGCGGCATTAGATGGAAAAGTGAAGATCGGTCGCAAGGGCACAGCGATGTACCAAATCACTGTTCACGGACGCGCTTCCCACGCAGGGTTGGAACCGGAGAAAGGCGTCAACGCAACGACTGAAATGGCCCACGTCGTTCTTGCATTATCGAAATTAGAGAGTTCCGAACACGGGACCACTGTGGTGCCTACGGTCTTGCGCTCCGGCAACACAACCAACACTGTCCCCGACCATGCGGTACTCGATATTGATGTGCGCTCCTTTTCGCAAGCAGATCTCATGCGAGTCGACCAGGCGATTCGGTCGTTCAATCCAACAAACAAAGAAGCAGAGATCAAGGTTTCTGGTGGACTCAATCGTCCGCCGCTGGAGCCGACCTCGACGCAGTATCTCTACGAACGCGCTACGACAGTTGCCCAGAAAATGGGAATGCAACTCGGGAGCGCAAGTGTCGGCGGAGCAAGTGACGGAAATTTCGCAGCTGCCGCAGGTGCCCGTGTTCTTGACGGACTTGGGGCAGTTGGCTCCGGTGCGCATGCGCTTAACGAACGAATCAGCGTCTCCGCAATTGAAGAGCGCACCAATTTTCTCCACCACTTTATAGAAGACCTACTCAATGACTGATGGACCGTTAATTGTTCAGAGTGATAAGACTCTGCTGCTCGACATTGATCACCCGTTAAGCACCGAGTGCCGTCGGGCAATCGCGCCATTTGCCGAACTCGAGCGATCTCCTGAGCACATACACACTTACAGACTGACCAACCTTGGATTGTGGAACGCGCGCGCAGCTGGTCATGATGCAGAGCAGGTAATCGACACACTTCTTAAGTACTCGCGTTACGCGGTGCCGCATTCGATTCTTGTCGACGTCGCAGAGACAATGTCGCGGTATGGGCGCCTCCGACTTGAAGCGGACCCCGTGCACGGGCTCATCCTGGTAACCACCGACACGGCGGTGCTGGAAGAGGTAATCCGAGCCAAGAAGATCGCGCCACTCTTAGGTGCTCGTATCGACGCTCAGACAGTGGCGGTTCACCCCAGCCAGCGGGGCCATATCAAGCAGTCACTACTGCGCTTGGGTTGGCCGGCAGAGGACTTCGCGGGCTACGTCGACGGTCAACACCACGAGATCGATTTGGTGCAGAACGGCTGGAAGATTCGTCCGTATCAAGAATTGGCGGCGGAAGGCTTCTGGCATGGTGGCTCTGGCGTTGTAGTCCTCCCCTGCGGTGCTGGAAAAACAATTGTTGGCGCCGCTGCAATGGCGCATGCCAAAGCAACCACTCTCATACTTGTAACCAACACGGTCGCCGCCAGACAGTGGCGAGAGGAACTCCTTCTTCGCACCACATTGAACGAAGACGAGATCGGCGAATACTCCGGCTCTAAAAAGGAAATCCGCCCGGTCACGATTGCGACCTACCAAGTCATGACGAAGAAGAAGGGTGGCGTTTACTCCCACCTCGACCTCTTCGATACACACGACTGGGGACTGATCATCTATGACGAAGTGCATCTGCTTCCTGCGCCGATATTTCGATTTACCGCTGATATCCAATCGCGACGACGCCTTGGCTTGACCGCAACGTTGGTACGTGAAGATGGACTCGAAGGCGAAGTCTTCTCACTCATCGGTCCCAAGAGATTCGATGTTCCTTGGAAAGAGATTGAAGCACAGGGCTATATCGCACCGGCCGAGTGCATTGAAGTCAGAGTGACACTTACCGAGCAAGAACGGCTTGCATATGCAACCGCTGAGCCCGAAAACAAATACAGACACTGCGCAACCACCGTCACCAAGCGTCAAATTGTCGAAGAGCTGGTTAAGCACCACGCAGATGACCAGGTTCTTGTTATCGGCCAGTACATCGATCAACTCGATGAACTGCAAGAAGTTCTGAATGTCCCGATCATCAAGGGCGATACGCCGATTAAAGAACGCGAACACCTCTTCAATCTTTTCCGCAAGGGCGAGATCAAATGCTTGGTCGTTTCCAAGGTTGCGAACTTCTCCATTGATCTACCGGAAGCATCG
>DASXUM010000104.1:0-9327 GCA_036504835.1 Candidatus Nanopelagicaceae bacterium | reverse complement strand
TCAACAGCAGGTGCTGACTTAGCGGCAAGCTTTTCTTGCGCCTTCTTCTTCAGCGTGGTGGCGCCTTCCTTCGGCTCGTTCATAGAAGCCTTGACTGCGGCTTCGTATGCAACGCTCTTGTGAACGCGTGGTTCTGCGTGGCGCAAGGTGCCTTCTTTTCCTGGCAAGTCCTTGTGCTTCTGCCAATCACCGGTGACCTTCAAGATCGCCTCTACAGCAGGTGTTGGAAGAGCGCCGACGCCGAGCCAGTACAACGCACGCTCTGAGTTAACCTCGATGAAAGAGGGCTCTTGCGTTGGTGAGTAACGGCCGATCTCCTCAATGGAAAGACCATTGCGAGCTTTGCGGGAATCCGTGACGACGATGCGGTAGTACGGGGTGCGGATCTTGCCCATGCGCATTAAACGAATTTTTGTAGCCAAGTGCTTGTGCTCCTGTAGGTGTTGTTGCGGTCAGGTTGTTCGCAGCGGGGTGCGCGATCCAACAAGTCCAACTGGTGCGAATACGAAGTGTTTGGGGGTAGAGGGCCCCGAACAGACTGCTAATCCTGCCATCTACACGCGTAAAGGTGAAATCGGCCAGCTTTACAGGCCTTGGGCCCGCTTGGCCGGGTTGCCCGACTTGGACTTCTTCTTCGGGGGTAAGACCTTCTGCTTGGGGGGTGCGCCCGCCCCCTGATACATGGTCGGCGGCAGGCCCGCGGGCAATTTGCCCCCACGCATCTGCTTCATCATCTTCTGGGCCTGGCTGAACCGGTCGACCAGAGAATTGACCTCAGTAACGCTCCGGCCGCAGCCTCCGGCGATGCGAGCCCGCCGGGAACCGTTGAGGACCTTGGGGTCGCGTCGCTCCCCTGGCGTCATGGACTGGACGATCGCCTTGGTCCGGACGATCTCTGCCTCATCGAAATTGTCGATCTGCTTCTTCATCTGACCCGCGCCGGGAAGCATGGAGAGCATCTTGGACATTGACCCCATCTTGGCCATGGCGGAGAGCTGTTCGAGGAAGTCGTCCAGGGTGAAATCCTCACCGCTGGCGAACTTGCTCTCCAATTTCGCCGAGGTCGCCGGATCGAAGGCTTTCTTGGCCTGCTCGGCCAAAGTCGCGACATCGCCCATTCCGAGAATCCGCGAGGCCATCCGATCGGGGTAGAAGATGTCGAAATCGGTGAGCTTCTCGCCCGTGGAGACGAACATGATCGGCCGCTTGGTCAGGTGGGTGATCGACAGGGCGGCACCACCACGGGCGTCGCCGTCCATCTTGGTGAGAACTACGCCGTCAAAACCCACACCCTCAAGGAAAGCTTGAGCCGTTCGGACCGCATCTTGTCCGATCATGGCATCAACAACGAAGAGGATCTCGTTCGGGTTGATCGCATCGCGGATGGCGATTGCTTCCTTCATCAGGGATTCATCAACACCAAGGCGTCCGGCGGTGTCCACGATGACCATGTTGTGCAATTTCGACTTGGCAAATGCCACGCCGTCGCGGGCAACTTTGACCGCGTTGCCGACGCCGTTGCCGGGCTCGGGTGCAAAGACCGGGACGCCGATGCTCTGACCTACGACCTGCAACTGGGTTACCGCGTTGGGACGAGCAAGATCTGAAGCAACTAAGAGCGGGGTGTTGCCCTGGTCGGCAAAGTACTTGGCCAACTTTCCGGCCAAGGTGGTCTTACCCGCGCCTTGCAGACCTGCCAGCATGATGATGGTCGGAGGCTGCTTGGAGAAGCGGACCCGTCGTGCTTCATTGCCCAATATCTCAACGAGTGCGGCGTTGATGATGTCGAAGATTGCCTGCGCCTGGTTTGTTCCAGATTGCAGGGTTGGCAGAGTCTGTAGCGACTTGGCACGGACGTCTTCGACGAATTGGTTGACGACAGCAAGGGCTACATCCGCCTCGAGCAAAGCGGTGCGGATCTCCTGGCAAGTGTTATCGATGTCGGACGGTGAGATCTTGCCGCGAGATCGCAGGGATGCCAGTGAAGAGGCAAAGCGCTGGGTCAATGAATCAAACATAGGCACGTAGCCTAACGCCAAATCGGCACTACTCCCTTTTGCGCCCCCGAGTAGAGTCCCAAGGTGAGCAAAATTGCTGACGGCCTCCTTGAGGGTTGGTGGATGCTCTTCGAAACCTTCTGGGCATTGGTACTCGGCTTCACGCTCTCAGGACTTGTTCAGGCTTTTGTCTCCAAAGCCGAAATGAAGAGTGTCCTCGGCGATCACCGACCAGCAACCGTGGCACGCGCCTCATTTTTCGGAATGGTCAGTTCGTCGTGCTCCTATGCAGCAAGTGCGTTGGGAAAAAGTCTTTTCAGCAGGGGTGCCGATTTCACAAGCTCAATGGTCTTTATGTTTGCCTCCACGAATCTGGTTATCGAGTTGGGGCTCGTCTTGATCATCTTGATGGGATGGCAATTTGCTGCGGCCGAATTCGTGGGCGGGGCAATCATGATCATCCTTTTGACGATCTTGTTGCCACGTTTAATCCCGGTCTCCTTGATTGAATCGGCGCGCGGCTCTTTGGAAGTTAGCGATGAAATGGTGACGCAGACCAGCTGGAGGAAGAAGATCGCCTCACTAAAAGGATGGAAGAACGCAGCCGGATACACCATTGGCGATTTCATTATGTTGCGCAAGGAGTTAATCATCGGCTTTGCCGTTGCTGGCCTTGCATCAACTCTGGTTTCAGTCAACGTATGGAAAACTCTATTTCTCACTGGTCACGGTTTCCTATCGGCCTTGGAAAACGCCATCATCGGTCCCTTTATCGCCTTCATCAGTTTTGTCTGTTCCATCGGCAACGTACCGCTTGCCGCGGCTCTATGGCATGGCGGGATCACCTTCGGCGGCGTCGTGGCATTTATCTTTGCAGACCTGCTGGCCTTTCCACTTGTCATGATCTACCGGAAATATTACGGAAACGCCTTGGCTCTGCGATTGTCGCTCATTTTCTGGTTTGTGATGAGTCTGAGCGGACTGATTACTGAAGGAGTATTCCTGCTCTTCTCCCAGATTCCGGCACATACCGTGCGCGTCTCAACATCCAAACATTTCGGTTGGAACGCCACAACGGTCCTTAATGCGGTATCGCTGGTCGTAATTGCAATTGTTTACTATCTCTATAAGACGAAAGGTACAACTGATATGGATAACGAGTTCGCGCAAGATGTCGTATGCAAGATGCAAGTCAGGATTGCCGATGCACCTGCTCGCGCCGAATACAACGGGCAGTGGTATTACTTCTGCAGTCCAGGATGCCGCGAATCCTTCATGGCGGCGCCAACCAGATACTTCTAAGGGTTAAGCCAGTGCATCCCTGAGACGACGTGCAACCTCCTGGGCTCGCTCAGAGCTAAGCGGTCCCCCGGCAATCTCAGTGGCGTACAAAGTATCAATGGCTTCAGCACCCAATGTCGTGACGATGGCCGAGCGAATATCGACGCGGCAGCGGGTGATGGCATCGCCGATGCGGAAGAGGAGTCCGGGTTGGTCGTGGCTGCGCACCTCGAAAACAGTGCACTCGCTGGACGCTTGATCAAACGTCTCTACAACTGGTGGTGGGACTGGAATCGAAGGCAATTGCGCATACGCCTTCACGCGTTCCTGAATCCGTCGATCTAGATCGCCCTGCCCATTGAGCGCGGCGTGAATGTCGGCGTGGATCTTCGCGGCCGTCGGAATCGGCGCGTTGGGATCAAGGGAGACGATCCATTTCATTACAGCAGAGACACCGTGTGATTTCGTGCGAGCCGATCTCACATCCAGCCGTGCCAAGTTGAGAACGCCGGCAACAATAGAGAGAAGTCCAGGTCTATCTGGTGCGATGATTTCAATGGCGTAATCGCTCTCTCGCACAAAAACTTCAACGCGCAGTGCGCCCACTTCTGCAAACCCACGTTGTTCCGGCGTGAGCTCGGGCTCGGGTGCGACGATGCTTCCGCTCATCGCAATTCGCACGCGCTCAACCAGATCGGCAACCAACGTCGCCTTCCAATTGCTCCACGCCGCACTTCCAGTTGCCTCGCCATCGGCAATGCTCAACGCATGCAGGAGCTCGAGTGTCTGCAAGTCAGGAATGACCGCCATCACCGATGCGATCGTCGCTGGATCGTGCAAGTCGCGCCGCGTTGCGGTGGCGGAAAGAAGAAGATGGTGTTGCACTAGCAAAACCAATGTCGCTACATCTGCTTCGCCGAATCCGATTCTCCGTGCGAGTGGTTCGATGAGGTGGGCGCCGCGTTCGGAATGATCCTCATCCCCTCCCTTACCGATGTCATGAAAGAGCGCCGCGATGAGAAGCAAGTCAGGTCTATGAACGCGCCTGGTCAGGGCAGCCGCGTGCACTGCAGTCTCGACCATGTGTCGGTCGACAGTGTGGCGATGCAAGAAATTGCGTTGCGGAAGGCTGCGCACTGCCTGCCATTCCGGCAACCACGCAGAAATTATCTCCTCTTGGTCCAACGCCTCCCAGACCGGAACCATCGCACTGCCGGCACCGACGAGTGCAACTAGATCCTCACGTGCCTCTCGTGGCCAAGGATTGGGAAGGACGCCGATGCCTTGCTTGAGGGATTGCGATAAAAGTACGCACGATTCCATCGAGAGATGAAGTCCGAGCTGGGCGGCCTTAGCGGCCGCGCGCAGACCCAAGACGGGGTCCTCGACCGTGACCGCACCAACATCCAGAACAACTTCCTGATGCGCCACGCTGATTCCTCGGCCAACGCTGGTAACGCGCGGACGTCGCAGGAATCGTCCCAAACCATCCTTACCGCGATGGTCGATGCGATGCCAGGTTGATTGCATCAAGTAGTCCACGGCGCGCGCCGACTTGGCAACCTCACTCATCAAGGCATCCGCATCGGCGAAGCCCAACGCGATCGCGACTTTGTCCTGTTCTTGAAATAACAAGCGATCCTTGGTGCGGCCGCTCTGAACATGAAGGGCCTCACGAATGCTGGTCAGTGAAGACTCGGCGGTGCTGATTCGCTCCAGCGGAATATCTAGGACACCGCTCATCTCTATCGCCCGCAGAGCGACGATGTCGCGCAGTCCACCGCGCGCTTCCTTCAAATCCGGCTCCAGGAGGTATGCCAATTCTCCTGATCGTTCGTGGCGATCGGCCAAGAGATTCTTCAATTCACCGAGCCGTCTTTTCGAATCACGACGCCAATCATCGATTGCATTGTGCTGGACCGTGGCGACCATCGCCGCATCCCCCGCGATCAAGCGAATATCTAAAAGGCCCATGGCAACTTTGAGATCCATGCTCGCTGCTTCACGCGTCTGGCTTATTGTCCGGACCGAATGGTCGACACTGCGCGGGATATCAGCACTCGGAGTTTTCCCGTCCCAGATTGGATAAAGAACTGCGTTGACGAAAGTCTGCAACTCATCGGCAGAGAGATGGTCGTTGTGCAGAATGAGGATGTCGAGATCAGAACCTGGACATAGCTCGCCGCGGCCGTAACCACCGACCGCGGCGAGTGCTATCCCAGCGATTTCTACACGCGTTCCTCTGTGCAGCTGTTCGTGTGCTGCGAGAAAGAGCGCGCTCAGAACTCGATCGCTCTCGTTCGATCGTGTTCTGCGTTCACGTGTTCCCATTTGCTGCACCCTTTCTGGCCCACTAGACGGATGAGATGCACCCGGAATCACGTTTCCTACATTGATGCTATTTGACTAGGAGGTAATTAAATAGCATCAACTCCGCGCTCGCCTGTACGAACGCGTACCACTTGATCAACCGAAGTCGACCAAACCTTGCCGTCCCCGATGGATCCGGTGGAGGCTGCTTTCACTATGACAGCGATGACTGCTTCGGCTTCGCTGTCATCAACGAGAACTTCCAATCGAACTTTCGGGATGAGGTCCACCGTGTACTCGGCACCTCGATACACCTCAGTGTGTCCACCTTGGCGACCGTATCCACTTGCTTCCGAGACAGTCATGCCGGTGACCCCGTGTGCCTGAAGGGCGTTCTTTACATCATCTAGCTTGAATGGCTTGAGAATTGCGGTAATGAGTTTCATTCATTTCCCCTTTTCAGTTCGACTCGGATGAAGAAATGACACGAGATCCCCCGCCATAGGAAGCGGTCTCGTATGCCGTCTCGGCGTGCTGACTCAAGTCAAGGCCCTTGGCTTCATCATCTGCGGTGACGCGAAGTCCGATCGTCTTGTCCATGATCTGCGCGATGATGTAGGTGGCAACGAATGAGTATGCGACAACTGCCAATACTGCAATGGCTTGATGCCCCATCAACGTCCAACCGCCCTTGTAGAACAAGCCGTTGGCCCCATTGACCGTGTGGGTGCCCAGGAACCCGATGAGAAGGGCGCCGAGAACACCGCCAACCAAGTGAACACCGACGACATCAAGGGCGTCGTCGAACTTGAAAAGGTTCTTTAGGCCAGTAGCAAGTGCGCAGACGATTCCTGCTGCAAAACCGATAAGGATCGAACCCATCGGGCTGACGAAACCACAAGCTGGCGTGATTGCAACCAATCCCGCAATCGCACCCGAGGCCGCACCCAATGTCGTCGGATGACCATCGCGAATCTTCTCAACGAGAATCCATCCCAGCAACGCCGCGCCTGTTGCAGTGTTGGTATTGACGAAGGCGTACGCCGACAAAGTGTTGGCGGCCAGAGCAGATCCCGCGTTGAATCCAAACCAACCGAACCAGAGAAGTCCAGCACCAAGAAGAACGAACGGAACATTGTGCGGACGCATCCGCTCCTTTGGCCATCCGCGACGTCGCCCGATTACCAAGATAACTGCGAGTGCGGCAGCACCCGCGTTCGCGTGAACAACAGTTCCGCCTGCGAAATCCTCTGCACCGAGTTTGAACAACCATCCACTTGGAGAGAAGACCCAGTGAGCAACAGGTGCGTAGACCAAGACGAGCCAGATCGCGGAGAAGAGCGTCCATGCTCCAAATTTCAATCGATCAGCGGTTCCGCCCGTAATAAGGGCCGGAGTGATGATCGCAAACATCAACTGAAATGCGACGAAGACCAACGGAGGAATCGTCAGAGCTTCAAAGCCTGTTGCTTGCTGCCAGATGTGGTTGAGGCCGAACTGGTGCAAGTTGCCGATGAATTTTCCAGTTCCGACAAAAGCAAGACTGAAGACACCAGTAATCCAGAGCACGCTGACGACACCCATCGTCACAAAGTTCTGCGCCAGCATTCCCAGCACGTTCTTGCCACGGACCATTCCGCCGTAGAAGAAGGCGAGTCCTGGCGTCATGAGCAGAACGAGTGCGGAGGCCACCAAGATCCAGGCCGTGTCTCCGGCATTAAAATTCGTATTAACGAAGCTCATATTTTCTCCAAAATATTGAGGTGAGCGTTCTCGCCGTTGAGATGGAGGGAAATATGACGCAAGCCGGTTACGACAACCTACGCAGTGAGTTTCGGGCGCGTCACAAAAAGCGCCCTTGTGTTACGAAATGGTTACAGGAGAGACTGAATGTAGGCCTCTGGTTCGAAGGGGGCGAAATCGCTGGCCGACTCCCCTGATCCCACCCACTTAATCGGAATACCTAAGGTTGCCTCGATTGCCAGAGCAATGCCGCCGGGCGCGCTGCCATCGACCTTGGTGAGGATGATCCCGGTGAGTTCGACGGCCCCAGCGAAGACCTTGGCTTGCGTCAAACCATTCTGACCCGTGGTCGCATCCACGACCAAAAGAATTTCGCTTACTGGCAGGACTTTCTCGACGACTCGTTTCACCTTGCCCAGTTGATCCATCAAGTCGTTCTTGGTGTGCATTCGACCAGCGGTATCGACAATGAGTGAATCGGCTTGGCGGGCTAGGCATTGCTGCGCGGCATCGAATGCCACTGACGCAGGATCGGCGTTGACTGAGCCATGAACAACATCAATATCCAATCGCTCGCCCCATGTGAGCAGTTGATCGACAGCTGCGGCGCGGAAAGTATCGGCGGCCGCCAGCAAGACGCTTTCTCCGTTGGCAACCAGCGCGTTAGCGAGTTTGGCGGAGGAGGTCGTCTTGCCGGTTCCATTTACCCCGACAACCAATATCGCACTTGGATGAACCGATGACATCGCGCGGCTTCTGTCGCAGAGCGAGGAACGCAGTGCCGATGCAATTGCCTGGCTCGCGCTATCGCTTTTGGCAGTACGTGCAGATTGCAGAATTGTCCGCGCAAGTTCTGGTCCAAGGTCTGCTTCAAGTAGAGCAGCTTCGAGTTCTTCCCAGTCTTCAGCCGAGGCATGCGCAGTACCGGTGATCTTTGCAAGTATCTTGCCAAACAAGCCCATGCGAATACTGCCTATACGGCTTGAGTGGAGTCGCGCAGACGCTGCGAGATCACTTCAGTGACACCGTCTCCGCGCATCGTGACTCCGTAGAGCGCATCGGCAATTTCCATGGTGCGCTTCTGGTGCGTGATCACGATGAGTTGGGAAGTCTCGCGCAACTCTTCAAAGACGCTAAGAAGTCGACCAAGGTTGACGTCATCAAGTGCTGCTTCAACCTCATCCAAAACGTAGAACGGACTTGGTCGCGCCTTGAATATCGCAACGAGAAGGGCTACTGCGGTCAACGATTTCTCACCGCCGGAAAGGAGGGAAAGACGTTTCACGCGCTTTCCGGGGGGACGCGCTTCTACATCTACACCGGTAGTGGTCAAGTCATCTGGGTTGGTCAGGATCAAACGACCGTCCCCGCCTGGGAAGAGACGAGAGAAGATATCTTCAAAGTGACGCGCAGTGTCTTCGTAGGCATCCATGAAAATCTGCTGAACGCGCTCGTCAACTTCCTTGATGATGTCGAGAAGATCTTTCTTGGTGCGCTTAAGATCTTCGAGTTGCTCGGCGAGGAAGCGGAGGCGCTCCTCCAGCGCGGTGTACTCCCCGAGGGCAAGCGGGTTGATCTTGCCCAGCATCGCAAGCGATCGTTCGGTGTTGATAAGGCGACGCTCCTGCTGCTCGCGACGGTAGGGAATGAGATCTCCCGCGACGACTTCGCCTTCATCGGTTTCAATAAATGTCGGAACATCATTTTCAGGGCCGTACTCGGCGACCAATGTCGCGACGTCGACGCCGTGTTCCTCGACTGCTTTGAGTTCTAGTTGCTCGATGCGCATGCGTTGTTCTGCCCGTGCAATCTCATCACGATGAACGCTGGATGTCAGTTGTTCGAGTTCTGCAGCGAGCTCGCGCACTCGTGCGCGGATAGTCAATGTCTCGCCTTCGCGGGCGGATCGTGCTTCTTCAAGTCGTCCACGTTCGGCTGCTGCCTTGGCAATAGAGCGCTCGATGTGAATGAGTGCTTCGTATGCTGCCTCTGCAAT
>DASXUM010000103.1:0-8147 GCA_036504835.1 Candidatus Nanopelagicaceae bacterium | reverse complement strand
GAGAAACGACCCCGAGATTGAGGTTTTAGAGCACGCGCTGGTACTTGATGCATTGAAGGACTCGAACGGAAAAGTATGCGGGGTAACCCTCCACGTCATTGGCGCGGGCACACGTGACGGCGTTGGGCGCGCAATAGCGCGCGCGACAGTTCTAGCAACTGGCGGCTTAGGGCAAGTCTTTGCACAGACCACTAATCCATCTGTATCAACCGGCGACGGGGTCGCACTGGCTCTTCGTGCTGGCGCAGATGTAGCAGATGTCGAGTTCATCCAGTTTCACCCAACGGTTATGTGGTTGGGCGATGCCTCACAGGGACAGCAACCTCTCATCAGTGAAGCAGTGCGTGGAGAGGGTGGATACCTCGTTGATGACGAGGGCGTTCGATTTATGGTTGGTCAACATCCCATGGCCGAACTCGCGCCGCGCGATGTCGTCGCCAAAGCAATCATGCGTCACATGGAGAAGACCGGCGCTCATCACGTCTGGCTAGATGTTCGCAATATCGAAGGATTCACAGAGCGCTTTCCAACTATTTACGCCTCATGTCTGGCGCACGGCATTGATCCTTTGAAGGACTTGATACCTGTTGCACCCGCATCGCACTATGCATCGGGTGGAGTTCGAGTAGACATGAACGGCCGTTCCAACATGCCCGGCCTTTATGCGTGCGGAGAAACAGCGTGTACTGGAGTGCACGGGGCGAATCGTCTGGCATCCAACTCGCTCCTCGAGGGCTTGGTATTTAGCGCTCGCATTGCAGCCGATATTGCGGCAAACCTCCCCGAATTCTCCGAGCCGGTTGAGATTGCGCAACGGACGATTTTGTTGGATCCCAATGTTCGTAAGAAACTCCAAATCAGTATGAGCGCAGGCGCAGGTGTGTTGCGATCGCGCGAATCTCTGCTCAAGGCCAGCAAGGATCTTGAGGAGATTGGCAGCCAAGTCAGCACGCAACCGTGCGTTGAGGCGTGGGAGACGACCAACCTCTTCCACCTGGCAACTGCAATAGTTCGTTCGGCTCTATTGCGCGAGGAGACCCGCGGATCACACTGGCGTGAGGATTTCCCGGAATCGCTGGCGGCTTGGGAAAAACATATTCTGCAAAGGATGGATGTGGATGGAAATTGGAGTGCAGGATTTGAAGAGGTGATCAAAGGATGAATTACGCAGAAATTTCACCGCAGACTCGGCAAGCCTTGATCAGCGCATCGCTTGATCCAGAACACACAGTCGATCTTGTCAAGCGGGCATTTGAGGAGGACTTAGCTGGTGGCGAGGACGTAACCTCAGTGGCAACAATTCCAGAGGACCATCGCTCCGTCGCGGAATATCGCGTCCGTTCCAATGGAGTGGTCGCGGGAATTGAAGTTGCAAAGGTCGCCCTCGAACTCGTCGGCGTTACTGATTTCGAATCTCCTGTTCTGTGTGCCCACAATGTTGAAGCAGGCACCGTTGTTTTGTCAGCGCGCGGGAACACGCGGGCTCTGCTTCTTGCAGAGCGCACGTCTCTCAATTTCCTCGGTCACCTCAGCGGCATCGCCACTCTCACTCGCAGATGGGTTGACGAAGTGAAGGATTACGACACCGAGATCCGGGACACGCGCAAAACAACACCAGGCATGCGGGTTTTGGAGAAATACGCGGTCCGCATGGGTGGCGGCACCAACCATCGAATGTCACTCAGTGAATCAGCATTGATCAAAGACAATCACGTTGAAGCCGTGGGTGGGGTCAGCAAAGCATTTGAGCGGGTGCGCGCTCTCTATCCGCAGATTGATATTGAGGTCGAGGTCGATTCACTAGATCAACTCAAAGATCTCCTACTTCATAAGCCCGACTTAGTGTTGCTGGACAACATGAGCGTTGAGCAGTGTCGCCAAGCAGTGGCATTAGTTAATGGTCAGTGCAAACTCGAAGCCTCGGGTGGCATCTCGCTTGAAAATGCAAAGGCCTATGCGCAAACGGGCGTCGATTACATATCAATAGGGGCACTAACGCATTCAGCACCAGTATTGGATATCGGGCTCGACCTAAAGGCGGAGATCTAAATGTTGCTTACAATCGATGTTGGAAATACAAACACAGTCCTTGGTGTCTTTGACGGGAAAAACTTAGTTCGATCCTGGCGAGTCAAGACGGATGCCCGCAACACCTCCGACGAGCTCTGGCTCCAATTTGGCACCCTCGTAGCCGATTACACAATTACCGGATTGGCTGTCTGCTCTACTGTGCCCTCGACATTGCGAGAGCTTCGCACCATGATCAATGCCTACTTCCCCGATATACGTACCACCATCGTCGAACCCGGCATCAAGACCGGTGTTCCCTTGCTGGTCGACAACCCCAAAGAGATCGGCGCCGACCGCATCGTCAACACTCTCGCCGCACATACCCTCTATCCGCATGGACCGGCGATCGTGGTCGACTTTGGAACTTCCACCAACCTCGATGTCGTCTCGGACAAAGGAGAGTTTCTCGGTGGCGCCCTCGCTCCCGGGATCGAAATCTCCATTGATGCCCTTGCCGCCCGCGCGGCTCAGCTCCGAAAAGTTGAACTCGTGCGTCCCCGTTCTGTAATTGGCAAGAACACCGTAGAAGCCCTTCAATCTGGGGCAATCTATGGTTTCGCAGGCCAAGTCGATGGATTGGTAAACCGAATAACGGCCGAACTTGGGCTGACATATTCAGAGCCGCCTTCTGTCATCGCGACTGGTGGTTTAGCGCCACTGGTCCTTGGAATTTCAGAGACCATCGGCCACCACGAGCCGGATCTGACATTGATCGGGCTTCGCCTCATTCACGAGCGAAATGCCTGACTAGGTAGACTTCGCGCACTATGTCATCCACTCCCATTACTCCCGAAGAAGACGATCTCCCCGAGCAGTTGCGCATTAGGCGCGAAAAGCGGGCGGGACTACTCGAGCGTGGCGTCGAGCCGTATCCCGTTTCGGTTCCGCGGACGAAATCCCTTGCTCGCATCAGGGCGTCTTACGTTGACCTCGCAATCGATGTCGCTACCGGAGATATAGAGAGCGTTACCGGGCGGATCATCTTCAAGCGAGATACCGGAAAATTGTGCTTTGCAACTTTACGCGAGGGTGATGGGACGACTCTTCAAGCAATGATCTCCCTCGACAAAGTAGGCGAGGATTCACTTGCCTCCTGGAAGAGCGATATCGATTTGGGAGACATCGTTAGCGTTACGGGCGAAATCATCACCTCAAAACGCGGAGAACTTTCAATTTTGGCAAACGAATGGGCGCTCGCTGCAAAGTCGTTGCGCCCGCTACCCAATGAACACAAGCCGATGTCAGAAGAGACGCGCGTTCGCATGCGTTATGTCGACCTGATTGTTCGTCCTGAGGCACGGAGCAATGCCCGTTTGCGACCAGCCGTCATGCGCTCGCTCCGCGATACCTATCACGAGCGCGATTACCTTGAGGTCGAGACCCCCATGTTGCAAGTGCAACCCGGTGGTGCCGCGGCGCGTCCGTTCAAGACGCACAGCAATGCATACGACATGGATCTTTTTCTCCGTATCGCACCCGAGTTGTTCTTAAAGCGGTGCGTCGTCGGCGGAATCGAGCGAGTCTACGAAATCAATCGCAATTTCCGCAATGAAGGCGCAGATTCAAGCCACTCGCCGGAATTCGCAATGATCGAGAGCTACGAGGCGTACGGTGATTGGCGAACGGTTGCCGAGTTAACCCGATCGCTTGTGCAGAATGCGGCGATGGATATTTTCGGAACCCACGTAGTCACTCACCACGATGGACGCGAATCTGACTTAGGCGGAACGTGGCGTGAGATCTCACTCTTTGACGCCATTTCCGAAGGTGTCGGCGAAACCGTGACGGCGTTGACGTCGATGGAGGATCTGAAGAAATTCGCGGAGAGATTAGGAATCAAGGTAGATCCGAGTTGGATTAAAGGAAAATTAGCCGAAGAGATCTTCGAACATGTAGCGGCGGACAAACTTCATGAACCGACGTTCGTAATGGGTTTTCCTACTGACAACGCGCCCTTGGTGCGAGCGCATCGCACAATTCCTGGTGTCGTTGAAAAGTGGGACCTCTACGTTGATGGCTTCGAATTGGCAACGGGTTACTCCGAACTCATCGACCCGGTTATCCAACGCGAGCGCCTTGTTGAACAAGCACGACTTGGCGCGAAGGGCGACGTCGAAGCCATGAGCGTGGACGAAGACTTCTTACGTGCGATGGAGTTCGGCATGCCGCCGATGGGTGGCATGGGGATGGGCGTCGACCGACTGCTCATGGCACTTACCGGCCTTGGTATTCGCGAGACGATTCTCTTCCCGCTGGTGAAACCAGAGATCGATTAGCCATGGTTGAGATTCGCGCCGCGAAATCTACTGACGTCAAAGGCATCCGCAAACTCATTGACACGTACGCGCCACAACGCCGACTTCTCTCAAAGGAGACCGTCACCCTCTACGAGAGCGTCCAGGAATTCACTGTTGCCATTGATAACGGCGAAGTCGTCGGGTGCGGCGCACTCCACGTTCTCTGGGAGGATTTAGCCGAGGTGCGCACTGTGGCAGTTGCTGAGAATTATCGGGGACAAGGCATCGGCCATCGGATTCTGGAAGCCATTATCGTGAGAGCCCGCGAGATCGGGGTAAAGCGGATCTTCTGCCTAACCTTTGAGACGGGTTTCTTCGGCCGCCACGGTTTCGAGGAGATTCATGGGACTCCGGTGGATCCGGAGGTGTACACCCAGCTTCTGCATTCCTACGACACTGGTATCGCCGAATTCCTCGACCTGGAGAGCGTCAAGCCCAATACTCTGGGCAACACCCGGATGTTGAAGTATCTGTAGTCAATTGGACGGCGCATGATCTGCGCTTACCCCTCCAGATAACCACCATGGATTGGGCATAAACCAGCCAGATCAGCGGTTATAAAGACCAGGCGAGGAGTTTCGCGCCAAAACCGCACTTGGTTTAGGCTAAGAAGAGCAGGAAATCAAAAAAGGAGCCACGATGTTTGAGCGTTTTACCGATAGGGCGAGGCGAGTCGTCGTGCTGGCGCAAGAAGAAGCCCGCATGCTCAACCACAATTACATCGGCACCGAGCACATTCTCCTTGGCCTCATCCATGAAGGCGAAGGCGTTGCCGCCAAAGCCCTCGAATCCCTAGGTATCTCCCTCGAGGCTGTGCGCTCGCAGGTCGAAGAAATCATCGGACAAGGTCAACAGGCACCCAGCGGTCATATTCCATTCACCCCCCGCGCCAAGAAGGTTCTCGAACTCTCTCTGCGTGAAGCTCTCCAGTTGGGCCATAACTACATCGGCACCGAGCACATTCTGCTTGGACTTATTCGCGAAGGCGAAGGCGTGGCAGCTCAGGTCTTGATGAAGTTGGGAGCCGACCTTTCACGCGTGCGCCAACAAGTTATTCAACTTCTCTCTGGCTACCAGGGCAAAGAGCCGGTCACCACAGGAGGTCCTGCAGAAGGAACTCCGTCGACGTCGCTGATCCTTGATCAGTTCGGGCGCAATCTCACACAGGCTGCCCGTGAAGGAAAGCTCGATCCGGTTATTGGCCGCGAAAAAGAAATTGAGCGCGTGATGCAGGTCCTCTCACGTCGCACCAAGAACAACCCAGTACTAATCGGCGAGCCAGGAGTCGGAAAGACTGCAGTCGTCGAGGGACTTGCCCAAGCAATTGTTCGTGGCGATGTTCCAGAAACTTTGAAGGACAAGCAGCTCTACTCGCTCGATCTGGGCGCACTTGTCGCCGGCAGCCGCTACCGCGGAGATTTCGAAGAGCGCTTGAAGAAAGTTTTGAAAGAGATCCGCACTCGTGGCGACATCATCCTCTTTATCGATGAGATTCATACACTCGTCGGTGCCGGTGCAGCAGAAGGTGCGATAGATGCAGCAAGCATCTTGAAGCCGATGCTTGCCCGCGGCGAACTCCAGACAATCGGCGCCACGACACTCGATGAGTACCGCAAGCACCTTGAGAAGGACGCCGCCCTCGAGCGACGTTTCCAGCCAATTCAAGTTGCTGAACCAACTCTTGAGCACACCATTGCAATCCTTAAGGGTCTGCGCGATCGCTACGAATCGCATCACCGTGTTTCGATCTCGGACGCCGCCCTTGTTTCGGCAGCGACCCTGGCCGATCGCTATGTTTCCGACCGCTTCTTGCCGGACAAGGCAATCGACTTGATCGACGAAGCGGGCTCGCGTTTGCGTATCCGCCGTATGACTGCACCTCCAGAGCTTCGCGAATTTGACGAGAAGATCGCCACTGTCCGCCGCGAGAAGGAATCGGCAATCGACAGCCAGGACTTCGAGAAGGCTGCTTCATTGCGCGATAACGAGAAGCAGTTGATGAATGAGAAGCACGAGCGTGAAAAGACATGGAAGGCTGGAGACCTCGATATGGTCACAGAAGTCGACGAGGAACTCATTGCAGAGGTTCTTTCGACTGCGACTGGTATTCCAGTATTCAAATTGACGGAGGAGGAGACCTCGCGTCTGCTTCACATGGAGGACGAACTTCATCGCCGCGTTATCGGACAAGATCAGGCGATCAAGGCGCTTTCACAGGCAATCCGTCGTACTCGCGCGGGGTTGAAAGATCCTAAGCGCCCCGGTGGTTCCTTCATCTTCGCCGGACCTTCAGGTGTCGGCAAGACTGAACTTTCGCGAACCCTTGCCAACTTCCTCTTCGGCACCGCCGATGCGTTGATTCAACTCGACATGTCCGAGTACTCCGAGCGTCACACTGCCTCACGACTCTTCGGTGCACCTCCTGGATATGTTGGATATGACGAGGGCGGACAGCTGACCGAGAAGGTTCGCCGTAAGCCATTCTCCGTCGTCCTCTTTGACGAGATCGAGAAGGCACATCCAGATATTTTCAACTCACTGCTGCAGGTGCTCGAAGATGGCCGCCTGACTGACTCGCAAGGTCGCGTCGTTGACTTCAAGAACACGGTCATCATCATGACGACCAACCTCGGTACCCGCGATATCTCAAAGGGCGCAGGCCTTGGTTTTGCGAACTCCGAAGACGAGTTGAGCAATTACGAGCGCATGAAGGCCAAGGTTGGCGATGAACTCAAGACACACTTCCGTCCTGAATTCCTCAACCGCATCGACGACATCATCGTCTTCCACCAGTTGACCAAACCTGAAATCGTGCAGATTGTTGATCTCATGATCTCCAACCTTGATGATCGCTTGAAGGCAAAGGACATGGGAATCGAGTTGACCCTGGCCGCCAAGGATCTGCTAGCCGCACGTGGCTACGACCCATTGCTTGGTGCTCGACCACTCCGCCGAACAATTCAACGAGAGATCGAGGACAGCTTGTCCGAGAAGATTCTCTTTGGCGAGTTGAAGGCTGGCGAGATCGTACTTGTTGATGTGGAGGGAGAAGGCGCCGAGGCGAAGTTCACCTTCGCGGGGTCGCCGAAATCGCTCGCACCTGATTCTCCGAGTGACTTGGCGCCTACTGCCTAAGTTCGAGCGATGGCGGTAAAAAAGCCCACGCTCTACCTGCTTTGCGGTCCGGTTTCGGCTGCCAAGTCAGCACAAGTTGAATCCTTCGCGACCGAACATGGTGTCGAAGTCATCTCCATTGATGCAGTGAATGCGCGACGTGGCTATTCAAGTGATGACCCCCGTATCGATACGTCTGTCATCGATGAGTCGGTAGAAGTCATTCTATTCGAGATTATTACGGCAGGAATGTCGGGGCAATCAATCGCGGTCAACGATGTCTCAGGCGATCGATCCTTACTTGATCGCTACCGCGCCAACGCCGTCGGATCCCAAATGCGGGTAGAAGAAATCACTTTTTAGCCCCATTCCATTTCACGTTTCCGAGTGCAACAAGGCCGATGATCAAGAGGATTTGGATGACGATTGCCACCGGTGATGTAAATTCCTTCTGAACGATCTGGCCGAGAGAAGTCTCTTTGAGGACGCTGGCGCCTGAAACGTAGATCGAGTAGGAGATCAAGCGCCCTCCTGCAAAAGCAATCAGAAGTGGGCCAAGCGCGATCCGCTTGATAATCCCGGCGGCTTCAAAAAGTTGCGCGGAGGAGATGGGTGATAGAAAAAATAGAGTGAGCAGACCGAACGCGCGCTTGGGATTCTCTTCGA
>DASXUM010000102.1:0-9272 GCA_036504835.1 Candidatus Nanopelagicaceae bacterium | reverse complement strand
GTGTTGAGCCGATTGATGTGGCGCCTTTCGTGGCCGGTTATGACTGAGTACGGCACCTTTCCGGCGCTATCACGATCATCGCGAGCGTTGACGTCGCCGTTGCCTAAACCATCTGTGCTTACGTAACTGTAAATTTCGGGGACATACTGGACTGTTCCATCAAGGTGATGGGCATACGGATCCAGTAACAATTTCGCTGCATTGAAACGCAAGCCCTGCTCAGGGTTCCATGGTCCGTACACGCGATAGCCGTATCTTTGACCTGCACGTACTCCTGATAAGTAGCCGTGCCAGATCGGCCCAGTTCGATGCGCGAGAGCGAAACGCGTCTCCACGAAATGACCGTTGATCTCATTGAAGAGACAGAGTTCGACGGCATCGGCGGCTTGCGCCCACAGTGCAAAGTTGGCGCCATCATGAGTGAGAGTGGCGCCAAGAAACCTCGGATCTGCAGGTAACAATCGACTCTCCTCGCGTTCTTCTCAGATAATGAAACTGGCGTTTAGATCACAATTGCATTTATTGTCTCTAATCTTACGCACCAGTAGCATCGCTCCATGAAGATCGCCGTCTGCGTGAAACAAGTGCCTGATTCGTGGGCTGAGAAGAAGATGAGCGGCGGGGTACTGGATCGCCAAGGTGTCGATGCGGTCCTCAATGATCTCGATGAGTATGCAGTCGAAGAGGCGCTACGCGTGGTCGAAGCCCATGGGGGCAACGGAGAAGGCGGCGCCAACAGCGTCATCGTGATTTCAATGGGACCTGAGCGCACCGCTGACGCCGTCCGTAAAGCACTCTCCATGGGTGCCGATGGCGCCATCATCATCACCGACCCAGCACTAGCTGGCTCAGATGCACTCTCTACTTCCAAAGTTCTGGCAAAAGTGATCGAAGGCGGAGATTTCGATTTAGTTTTCTGCGGGACAGAATCAACCGATGCGCGCATGAGTGTCGTGCCCGCCATGGTGGCCCAGCGACTTTCTTGGGCTCAACTTACTTTCGCCGGATCGGTCAACGTTGATCCGGGCGCAAAAGCAGTGACCATCACCCGTGTGACGGAGGCCGGTGTGGACACGATGAAGGCCGCATTTCCTGCCGTAATCAGCGTCGTGGAGAAGATCAACGAACCTCGGTATCCATCGTTCAAAGGCATCATGGCGGCTAAGAAGAAGCCCGTCGAAATCAAGGATCTGGCGGGCGTAGGAATCGAAGCATCATCGGTCGGTTCGTCCGGCGCTCGCAGTGTCGTCGATGACGCTACGCCTCGTCCACCAAAGGCTGCTGGAATAAAAATCGTCGATGACGGCAACGGGGGCAAAGCGCTCGTGGACTTCTTAGTAGAGAAGAAATTGATATGAGCGACGTATTCATTCTCGCCCAGTTCGCGGGCGAAATAGTTGCCAAGACGACTGCTGAGTTGGCAACGTGTGGTGCCCGTGTCGGCAATGTAACCGCGATTGTGCTTGCTGCACCCGGTAAAGGCGCTGCCCTTGCATCGCAAGTCAATACTGCTGGTGTGGCAAAAGTTCTTGTCTTGGAGAACGCGGATTTCGATCACTTTGGTGTTGCGGCATCTGCTGAAGCAATCGCGGGGCTTGTCAAAGAGCACAAGCCTTCTGCACTTCTCATTACATCAAGTGCATTTGGAAAAGAGTTGGCGGGATGCGTCGCGGTCCTTACTGATTCAGGCTTGATCACAGATGCAGTCGATGTCACAAGCGAACTCGTTGCAACTCAGGTGATCTTCGGCGGCTCTACGACAGTGCACTCCCATGTGTCGCAAGGCTGCGCAATCATCACAATGCGCCCGAACTCCATCTCACCTGACATGGCGAAGAGTTCGCCGGAGATTGTAAATGTCGAGGTTTCCATATCGGATGCGGCCAAGCGCGCCGAAGTCGTTTCATCGCAACCGCCAGTTGCAGAAGGCAGACCCGAACTCACCGAAGCACAGATAATCGTTTCAGGTGGTCGCGGAACAAATGGTGACTTCTCTGCAGTTGAGACTTTCGCAGATCTCTTAGGTGCAGCCGTTGGCGCATCGCGTGCAGCAACCGATGCCGGTTGGTATCCGCATTCACATCAAGTGGGTCAGACCGGCAAGACCGTGAGCCCGCAGCTCTACGTTGCCTGCGGTATCTCGGGTGCGATCCAGCACCGTGCTGGCATGCAGACAAGCAAGACGATTGTGGTCATAAATAAGGATCCTGAGGCGCCTATCTTCGAATTGGCTGATTTTGGGGTAGTTGGCGATCTCTTCACCGTGCTGCCGCAGGCGAGCGAAGGGGTCAAAGCGCGCAAGTCCTAGACTTGGGCTCATGCCCGTCTACCTAGATCACGCTGCAACAACGCCTATGGCCGATGTTGCCCTCGAGGTCATGACCGAGCAACTTAAGCATTTAGGCAACCCGTCGAGTCTGCATTCCTTCGGTCGCGAGGTTCGCAAGGACCTGGAGAGTGCGCGCGAGGAAATCGCGATCGCCTTGGATTGCCACCCCAGCGAGATCATCTTCACTGCAAGTGGTACCGAGGCGAACAACACGGCGCTTAAAGGGTTGTACTGGAAGGGCCAAGCGGTGGGCCGCAACGTGGTCGTAGTTTCAGCCATCGAGCACCACGCAATATTGGATCCTGCCGAATGGCTCAAGGTTCACGAAGGTGCAGAGGTCATTGAGATCGGCGTTGACAGCAACGGCGTCGTTCACCTGGACGAACTAGAAGATTTGATTGCGCGTCGTGCTGATGAAATAGCCGTCATCTCGATTATGAGTTCCAACAACGAGACCGGCGTCCTGCAACCGGTAGATAAGGTGGTGGAGCTGGCACGATCTGCCACCATTCTCGTGCATAGCGATGCTGTGCAGAGTTTCGGAAAGGTCCCGCTTTCCTTCAGCAATTTGGGACTGACTGCGATGAGTGTGAGCGCGCATAAGTTGGGCGGTCCAATTGGCGTCGGTGCACTTGTGCTTCGCAAAGGATTTGATGTCCCTGCACTGTTGCATGGGGGAGGACAAGAACGAGATATCCGCAGCGGCACCTTCAATGCTCCGTCCATTCTGGCATTCGCCGCTGCCGTGAAAGAGAATTCACATCATTTTGCTGAACGCAATGCCAAGGTTCTCGAATTGCGGCAGAAATTGACCGATGGAATTTTGGAACGAGTTCCCGATGCCTATGTAAACGGCATGGATGCAGAAAGACTGCCGGGAATCGTCAATGTGACAATCCCAGGTACGGAGAGCGACACTTTGTTACTTCTTCTGGATAACGAAGGCATCGCTTGTTCGACCGGCTCGGCCTGCACCGCTGGGGTCCAGCGACCCAGCCACGTGCTCCTTGCCATGGGCCACACGGATAGGACCGCCCGTTCGAGCATACGGTTCTCGCTTGGCGCCACCTCGACGCAATTCGATGTGGATCAGGCTCTACTCTTTCTACCTTCAGTTATCGAGCGAGCAAGGATGGCCAACCTGCGATGAAACTCATTGCCGCCATGAGCGGAGGTGTGGATTCAGCGGTAGCTGCTGCCCGCGCGCACGAGGCTGGCCACGAGGTAATCGGCGTGCACCTTGCCCTTTCCTCCAATCCGCAGAAGTACCGATCGGGCGCGCGCGGCTGCTGCACCATTGAAGATTCACATGATGCACGGCGTGCTGCCGATGTCATCGGCATTCCTTTCTACATCTGGGATATGGCCGAGGAATTCCACGAAGGCGTGGTTGAAGACTTCATCGCCGAATACGCCGCGGGACGCACTCCAAACCCATGCTTGCGGTGCAACGAGAAAATCAAATTCGCCGCAGTGCTCGACCGTGCCCGCGCAATGGGATTTGATGGCGTGGTCACCGGCCATTACGCAATCACTCGCGAAGGCGAGATGGGCAAGACATTGCATCGTGCCATCGACAATTCGAAGGATCAGTCATACGTCTTATCTGTTCTCACCATCGAACAGATCGCCGGCGCCATGTTCCCGCTGGGGGATACGACGAAGGTCAATGTCCGCAAGGAAGCAAAAGCACGTGGCCTCTATGTCGCCAACAAACCCGACAGCCATGACATCTGCTTTGTTCCATCCGGTGATAATGCCGGCTGGCTGCACCAAAGGCTGGGCAGCAAAGTCGGCCCTATCGTCGATCAAGACGGCAATCAGATCGGCGAGCACAAAGGCGCGTACACCTACACAATCGGGCAACGCAAAGGTTTGGGCCTCTCCGTTCCGACTATCGACGGATCTCCGCGCTTCGTTCTGAAGGTTGAGCCGGTGACCAACACCGTTGTCGTAGGTCCGCGCGAAGATCTTGCTGTGACGCGGATGATCGGTGAGAAGACAGTGTGGTGCGGGCCTGCCGTGGGTCCAGATCGCAATCGCGGTTTCGTGCAAGTACGTGCGCACGGACAGCCGCTTCCTTGCACCTATTACTACGACAACGACTCACTCATCGCCGAACTCGATGAGCCTCTCCTTGGTTTAGCCACGGGTCAGCAGATGGCAATCTACGACGGAGATCGCGTGGTGGGATCGGCAACAATCTGCGAGACCGAGCAGTGACAACCAAGGCACGCCATCGCATTGCAGAGTTGAGCGAGGCGATTCTCGACCATCAATTCCGGTACTACGTTTTAGATAAGCCCGCGATTACCGATGCAGAGTTTGATTTACTTCTGAAAGAGCTCACAGAATTAGAAGCCAAGTACCCCGAACTCCGCGAAGCAGATTCGCCTACCCAGACAATCGGCGGGGGGTTCGCAACCCACTTCGAACAGTTCGACCATCGCGAGAAGATGATGAGCCTGGACAACGTTTTCGATATTGAAGAGTTGAACACGTGGTTTGATCGCACCGAGAAGACTGCATCGGTTTCGGAGTGGCTCTGCGAGCTGAAGGTGGATGGGCTTGCCATCAACCTGCTTTACGAAAACGGCACGCTTACCCGCGCGCTTACTCGTGGCAACGGCGTCACCGGCGAGGACGTCACCCTCAATGTGAAGACGATCAAGAACCTGCCGCACAAATTATCGGGTAAGAATCTGCCCAGCGTCATCGAAGTTCGCGGCGAAGTCTTCTTTCCGTTAGCGGCTTTCGCCGAACTTAATGCCTCTTTGGAAGAATCGGGAAAACCGCTTTTCGCCAACCCGCGAAATGCCGCCGCCGGATCTTTGCGACAGAAGGACCCTCGTGTGACTGCGGAGCGTCCGTTGAGTGTCGTGGTTCATGGTGTCGGTGCACTTGAAGGCGCCACATTTACTTCGCAGAGCGATGCATACGAGACTCTGAAGAAGTGGGGACTTCCTGTCAGCGATCGGTACCGCGTCTTCACAAAGCGATCCGAGGTCCTTGATTTCATTTCTAATTTCGGTACACATCGCCACGATCTCGAGCACGAGATCGACGGCGTGGTCGTAAAGGTCAATCTCTTCGAGCAACAACAGGAACTCGGCTTTACCTCACGCGCTCCAAAATGGGCCATTGCCTACAAGTACCCGCCTGAGGAAGTGGTTACCCAGTTGCTTGACATCAAAGTCAGTGTCGGTCGCACGGGACGAGTAACTCCATTTGCCTTTATGGAGCCAGTCAAGGTTGCCGGTTCCACTGTCACCAACGCGACTTTGCATAACTCGCAGGAAGTGGCGCGCAAGGGGATATTGATAGGGGATTGGGTCGTCATCCGAAAAGCAGGCGATGTCATTCCAGAAGTCCTAGGACCAGTCGTGGAACGACGCACAGGGAAAGAAAAGCCGTTCGTGATGCCGACCAATTGCCCCGAGTGCGGGAGCGAACTGCGCGCGATGTCCGAAGGCGACATCGACATCCGCTGTCCCAATACGCAATTCTGCCCGGCCCAATTGCGCGAACGGATTTTCTACATCGGTTCACGTGCGGCCCTCGACATCGATGTCCTCGGTTACGAGGCGGCGCAGGCGCTTCTCGTCGATCAGATCATCGCCGACGAATCCGATCTTTTCTCACTGGATGAAGAGAAGTTGTCGAAGTCGGCATTTTTCCGCAAGAAAGACGGCACACCCGCGGCGAACGTCGGCAAACTCTTGGCTGCCTTGAATGAGGCGAAGTCTCGTCCCTTATGGCGCGTGCTCGTCGCTCTATCCATCCGCCATGTTGGGCCGACTGCCGCGCAAGCTCTGGCAAATGCTTTTGGAAGCATGGAGGCGATTGAAAGGGCATCCTCTACGCAGTTGGCCGAAGTCGAGGGCGTCGGTTCGATAATTGCCGAATCGATTATCGAATGGTTCGAACAAGATTGGCATCGCGCAATCGTCGAAAAGTGGCGCGCGGCGGGTGTGGCAATGGTCAATCAGAAAACCGCCGCCCTTCCGCAGACGTTGGCTGGTTTGACCATTGTTGTGACGGGCGGTCTCGAGTCCTTCACCCGCGATGAGATCGCCGAAGTCATTGCAGCACACGGTGGCAAGGCATCGAGTTCAGTCTCAGGGAAAACTAGTTATGTTCTGGTCGGAAGTGACCCCGGTTCGAAATTGGCCAAGGCACAAGAGCTCGGCGTCCCGATTATTGATGAGGCCGCTTTTAAGAAGTTATTGTCCAAATAGTGGCTTATGCAGGCGCAATACCGTTCACAGGAAGCGGGGCTACAGTGATTGAGGCGGATACGGAGTCGATTCTCTCCGTATCCGTTTGGCGGGGGTGGGATTCACTTTCCCCACGCTAGACTTTCCGCCATGATCTCATTAGCCGGCGAAGTCGTTCGCACACTCCCTGCGCCCCCAATCTTCTTTGGTCTATTCGCCTTCGGGACACTTTCGGTTCTCCTGTATCTCGTTCTCCGTCTCGACCGGGATTAATTGTCTAGTCCAACGCGCATAGGTCTCTATGGCGGGACGTTTGATCCAATCCATGAGGGCCATCTTCACCTGATCAAACAACTTTTCTCGCATGACGTCGTTGACGAACTAATCGTGGTACCGACAGGCGAACCATGGATGCGAAGTCAGGCACCGACGGCTTCTCCGCAAGATCGTCTCGCGATGGTGGAGTTGGCGGTTAAAGAATTACCCGAAGAAATACGTTCGCACGTCTGGGTCAACGATGTTGAGGTGCGCAGATCCGGGCCGACGTACACGATCGACACGGTGGAAGAACTCAAGAAGTTTCGACCCGAGGCATCATGGAAGTTGATCATCGGCTCGGATGCCTTTGCGGGAATTGAAAAGTGGCATCGGAGCAAGGAGTTACAGGAACTCATCGAGATTGTCGTCATAGCGCGCGACGGTCAAGGTTTGAATATCGAGGCTCTGCCTGTTTCGGCATCGCAAATTCGAAGCCAAATTCAGGCACATGAAGGCACGATAAAATATCTTCCAGAATCGGTCTGGACATACATCAAAGAAAGAAACCTCTATGCCAGCAAGTAAAGAAGCAATCGCGATCACGCAAATTGCAGCTCATGCCGTGATAGACAAACTCGGCCATGATCTTGTGGCAATCGACATGTCCGACCAGCTTGTTCTGTGCGAGGTTTTTCTCATTGCCAGCGGCCAGAACACCCCACAGATCAATTCGATCGCTGACGAGGTTGAACGCAAACTTCACGAAGCCGGCCAGAAGCCAGCCCGCCGTGAGAATGGTCCCGAGTGGATCCTGATCGACTACACAGACCTAGTCGTTCACATTCAGACCGACGAACTACGTCGCTATTACATGCTCGACCGTCTCTGGAACGACTGCCCAACCATTCCTCTAGATGCAGTGAGGGATGCCAAGAACCGTGCTTAAGGGAAATCGCGTCGTCCTTTGGCGCCATGGCCAGACGGACTGGAACATTCTCAATCGCTTTCAGGGCCACTCCGACATTCCCCTCAACGATGTGGGGATTTACCAAGCACAACATGCCGCCCGGCTCCTTGCCGATATGGAACCGACCGCGATCATTTCCAGCGATCTGCAGAGGGCAAAGTCGACGGCACTGGAGCTCGCTGCCCTTGTCGATCTTCCCGTGACACTCGATCCCGATCTGCGCGAGATAAATGGCGGCAAATGGGAAGGCAAGACCGGCAAAGAAAATCGTGCCGCGGATTTCGCAAACTTCGTCCGCTGGATTGATGGTGACAACAATCCTGCAGGGGAGACAGGGGAGCGACGCACAGAAGTTGCAGAGAGAGTGGTGTCGGCGATCAAGCGCGCACTCGGGAAAGAGGAAACCGGTCAGACTCTGGTGGTTGTAACCCACGGAGGAGCGGCCCGTTGCGTTCTGGGACACATGCTCGAACTGCCACTTCCTCACTGGGGTGCAATCGGCGGGCTTTCCAATGCGGCCTGGTCGATTCTGCAGAGAAACCCGCGCGGGTGGCACCTGGTTGAACACAACGCGGGGACCATCCCCGAGCCGATCTACGGCGAAGAAAGCGGCGCCGAACCCGAAACAAACCGTTAAGGGCGGTCGCGCTTTGCTCAATTCCATGTCTGGGTCGAACCTGCGATAAGGTCTCACCCGTACGAAATCCGAAGTTTTCGGGGCTGTGGCGCAGCTGGTAGCGCACCTGCATGGCATGCAGGGGGTCAGGGGTTCAAATCCCCTCAGCTCCACTCAGTATTTACATCTAGGACTCAGGCAAATTCTCCAAGTTATCAAGTTCGGTGCTATCGGGTTTGGTCTCTATGTACGGGGTAAGCCAGCAGTTGGTCTTGTGACAGTAAGCCGTCTCAACGATTGCTTCCTCGAAGCCCCCAATGGATGTCTTCCACGTATTGCCCTCACTGATGCTCTCCACTACTTCGGGAATTGAGTAGTGAACGCCGTCGGCGAAAACCCCCTCAATGTGCTTGTGGGATCCGTCTTTAGATAGTTCTCGTCTCACGTTCGTAACTCGGTAGGTACCCATCTCTCTTCCTCCAATTTGGTAGATATAAATCTCAGCCTTTGATGACGATCAGTGGTTTGAGCTGGGCAACCTTGGTTGCGATGCCCGCAGTTTCAATGACGTTCACAACGTCATCGACATCTTTGTAGGCGTAAGGCGCCTCCTCCGATAAATCTCGTACGACGGCGGCTTTGACGATGACGCCTTCCCCGGCCAGTTCTTTCTGCAATTCGCGACCCAATTGCTTTGCCTTGGCCGCATGGCGCGACATCACTCTGCCGGCTCCATGACAGGCCGAGCCAAAGGTCTTCTGCATTGCACTGGGTGCGCCGACCATTACATACGACGAAGTGCCCATGCTCCCCGGGATGATCACGGGCTGGCCGACGACTTTGTACTCCGCGGGAAGTTCGGCGAAGTCTTTGCCGAAGGCGCGG
>DASXUM010000101.1:0-6919 GCA_036504835.1 Candidatus Nanopelagicaceae bacterium | reverse complement strand
GGAACCGCAACCATGTATTGAATGCAATGATCGCGATCGGCTGGATTGTTCAGGGGACCTTGCTTGTCGATGATCCGGATACAGGCTTCATGTGTTCTGATCGTGACCTTCGCAATGTCTGCGGCAGTCTTACCAATTTCTTTCATCTTCCCGAATATCGTCATGGCCGCTTCAACGGCAGTCTGCGAATGAAACTCGGCCGGGAATGAGATCTTGAAAAGGACGTTCTCCATGACATAGGAGCCATAAGCACGTTGGAATGTGAAATGTTGGCCTCTAAAAAGCGAATCATAGAAGCCCCATGTTTTGGCAGTTAAGACGGTTGGGTATCCCATCTCCCCTAGTTGCGCCATCAAGGCAAGCCGAACTGCACGAGAAGTCGCATCACCGGCCGCCCATGATTTTCGCGATCCGGTGTTTGGTGAGTGCCGGTAGGTACGTAGAGACTGGCCATCGACCCAGGCCAACGAAACCGCGTTGAGGATCTGGTCGCGAGTTAATCCCATCATTGTGGCAACAACCGCGGTGGATGCGACCTTCACCAAGACAACGTGGTCGAGCCCGACTTTATTGAACGAGTTCTCTAGCGCGATACATCCTTGGATTTCATGGGCTTTGATCATGGCCGTCAATACATCGCGAACTGAAAGCGGTTGACGTCCTGCGGCAACGGCCTTGCGAGAAAGCCAATCAGCTGTGGCAAGGATGCCACCCAAGTTATCTGATGGATGGCCCCATTCGGCCGCCAGCCACGTGTCATTGAAATCTAGCCAGCGAATCATCGCTCCGATATTGAAGGCCCCTTGAACCGGATCCAATTCGTAATTCGTCCCAGGGACTCGGACTCCGTTTTCTACCACCGTGCCTGGAACCAGCGGCCCCAAGAGTTTGGTGCAGGCCTCATATTCCAGCGCCTCAAGACCGCACCCCAAAGTATCAAGGAGACAGTTCCAAGCAGTCTCATATGCCAGATCTGAATCAATCGTGAAGTTCATGGCATAGTCGACGATATCGACGATCTCTTTATCAAATTCCCTACGAGTTACTTCAACGTGAGATGACACAAAGGAACCTATCTGTTGTCGATCGGGCGAAAGGCCAGATTTTCTGGACCAACATAGTTGGCGCTTGGTCTGATGATCTTGTTGTCTTCGCGTTGCTCAATTACGTGCGCGGCCCAACCAGCGGTCCGTGCAATCGCAAAGATCGGAGTAAAGAACGAGGTAGGGATTTTCATCTTGTTGTATGCCACAGCTGAGAACCAATCGAGATTGGGAAACATCTTCTTCGTATCCCACATCACTGTCTCGATCCGCGCCGCGATTTCGAAAAGCTCAAGCGAGCCATCTTCGCGGGAAAGTTCCTCCGCGATCGACTTGATCACTTTGTTACGTGGATCCGAGATTGTGTAGACCGGATGGCCGAACCCCAGAATCACTTCCTTTTCGCCCACACGCCTGCGAATATCCTGCTCTGCCTCGTCTGGGTTGGAATATCGCTGCTGGATTTCAAGGGCGACCTCATTGGCCCCGCCATGCTTTGGTCCATGCAATGCGCCAATTGCACCTGTAATCGATGAGTAGATGTCTGAGCCGGTACCAGCGATGACTCGCGCAGTGAAAGTGGAGGCGTTGAATTCGTGCTCGGCATAGAGGATGAGCGAGACGTGCATAGCCTGGACCCACTTGGGGTTGGCGGGAGTGCCATGGAGGAGGTGCAAGAAATGTCCGCCAATTGACTCATCGTCGGTCTCGACAACGATGCGTTTGCCGTTGTGCGAGAAGTGGTACCAGTACAGCAGCATTGATCCAAGGCATGCGAGTAGGTGATCGGCAATCTCGCGTGCCTCCTCGCCAGTGTGCACGAGGGATTCGGGAGACTGGCAACCAAGTGCCGAGACGCCGGTTCGAAGCACATCCATCGGATGGGCACTAGCAGGCAGTACTTCCAGAACCTGCTTGAGCGAATCCGAAAGTCCGCGCAGTGATTTCAATCTTCGCTTGTAGTCAGAGAGTTCTTGGTGATTGGGAAGTTTTCCATGCACCAATAAATAGGCCACTTCCTCGAACTCGCACCTTTGCGCTAAGTCGAGAATGTCGTAGCCGCGATAATGCAGATCATTTCCAGTCTTGCCAACGGAGCAGAGCGCGGTATTACCGGCTGCAACTCCCGAAAGTGCAACAGATTTCTTAGGCTTAATTTCCACCTTCTCGTCGCCGCTAATTTTTATTCGCTCTCCTCACTTGATTGAAACTTATCCAAGGCTTTTTCAAATTCGTAGTAGTTGATGCTCTGGTACAACTCCTCGCGCGTCTGCATTTCTGCAAGTACGCCCTTCTGTGTACCCTCTTGGCGGATTGCTGTAAAGACCCGCTCAGCAGCTTTGTTCATCGCCCGGAATGCAGAGAGCGGGTAGAGGACCATCGCGACTCCGACGCCCGCGAGCTCGCCGGTCGTGAACATCGGGGATAAACCGAATTCGGTGATGTTGGCAAGGATCGGAACCTTTAGAGCGGAAGTAAATCGTTGATACGTCGCCAAATCCGAGATCGCCTCGGGGAAGAGCGCATCCGCCCCCGCTTCTACATACGCATTTGCCCTATCAAGGGCTTGATCAACGCCCTCGCCCGCGATCGAGTCGGTGCGCGCCATGATCAAAAAGCCCTCATCGGTGCGTGCATCCACCGCGGCTTTGATGCGGTCGACCATTTCCTGCTTACTTACCAATTCTTTGTTGGGTCGATGTCCGCATCTCTTTGCACCGGCTTGATCTTCTATGTGCATTCCGGCTGCGCCGGCTTTAATCAGGGACCTCGTTGTGCGCGCAATATTGAAAGCTGACGCGCCAAAACCGGTGTCCGCGTCGACGAGCAATGGAACATCGCAAACATCGGTGATCCGTCGGACATCGGTGAGGACATCGTCCAAGGAGGAGATGCCCAGATCGGGAAGACCGAGTGAACCAGCCGCCACTCCACCACCGGATAAGTAGATCGCTTTGTACCCTGCTCGTTTTGCGAGAAGAGCATGGTTTGCGTTTATTGTCCCGACAACTTGCAACGGGGATTCATCAACCAACGCCTGCCTAAAACGAACTCCCGCGGAGAGTTGAGTCACCGCAAGAGCGTACCAGTTGGAAAATTCTTAGTCTTTATTCTGTCTTTTCGCTCGAGCGGTCAATCGGGCGCGCTCGTCTGCGTTCAAAATCACCTTGCGGATACGAACCATCGCCGGCGTAACCTCGACGCATTCATCCTCACGGCAGAACTCGAGGGCGCCTTCCATGTTGAGACGCTTTGGCGGAATCAAACGCTCCGACTCATCGGTGCCGGAGGCACGCATGTTAGTCAACTTCTTCTCACGAACCGCGTTGACGTCCATATCTTCGGAACGGGAGTTCTCGCCGATAACCATGCCTTCGTAGACTTCGTGGCCAGGCTCGACGAAGATGCTGCCGCGATCTTGGATGGCGTACATCGCGTAGCTGGTAACAAATCCACGACGGTCTGACACGAGAGAGCCGGTTGGACGCGTGCGGAGTTCGCCGTGCCAAGCCTCGTACCCGTCGAAGACGTGGTGCAGGAGACCGGTTCCACGAGTCTCGGTGAGGAATTCAGTTCTAAAGCCAATCAAGCCACGGGAAGGAACGCGGTAATCCAGGCGGATCCAGCCGGTGCCGTGATTGACCATCTGCTCCATGCGGGCTTTGCGCAGGGCCATCAACTGAGTGATGACTCCCAAATATTCTTCCGGTGCGTCAATGGTCAGGTGCTCCATCGGCTCGTGCATTTTTCCGTCGACCATCTTGGTAACCACCTGTGGCTTACCAACGGTGAGTTCGAAACCTTCTCGCTTCATGATTTCAACAAGCACTGCAAGCTGGAGTTCTCCACGACCTTGCACTTCCCATGTATCAGGGCGCTCGGTGTTCAGAACTCGCAGCGAAACGTTGCCGATGAGTTCGGCATCAAGACGGCTCTTCACAAGGCGGGCAGTTAACTTGGTACCGCTCTGTCCGGCCAGCGGCGAGGTGTTGATACCGATGGTCATCGAGATACTCGGCTCATCGACGGTGATCAGAGGCAAGGCAATTGGATTATCCGCATCAGCCAATGTCTCACCAAGGGTGATGGTCTCAAATCCGGCGACGGCAATGATGTCGCCAGGTCCGGCCTCAAGGGCTGGAACTCGCTCGAGAGCTTCAGTAAGGAGGAGTTCGGAAACCTTTACTTTCTCCATCGTCCCGTCGGTCTTAATCCACGCAACGGTCTGGCCCTTCTTGATTACGCCTTCGCGAACTCGGCACAGTGCCAGACGGCCAAGGTATGGAGAGGAGTCCAGGTTTGTCACGTGTGCCTGCAGAGGGGCACCCTCGTGATATTCAGGCGCTGGGATTGCAGAGAAGATGGTGTCGAAGAGAACGTCAAGGTTCTCCTCCTCTGGCATTCCGCCATCAGCGGTGCGGGTCAGCGATGCGCGCCCGGCCTTAGCTGAAGCGTAAACAATCGGAAATTCAATCTGCTTCTCATTGGCATCTAGATCCAAGAAGAGTTCGTAGGTCTCATCGACGACTTCAGCGATACGCGAGTCGGGACGGTCTACCTTATTAATTACCAAAATAACGGGAAGGTTCTTCTCAAGCGCTTTACGAAGCACGAAACGGGTCTGAGGAAGCGGTCCCTCGGATGCATCAACCAGGAGTAGGACTCCGTCGACCATCTCGAGCCCGCGCTCTACCTCACCACCGAAGTCGGCGTGGCCTGGGGTGTCGATGATGTTGACGATATTGGTGCCGCGATGAACGGCGGTGTTCTTGGCAAGGATGGTGATGCCCTTTTCGCGCTCAAGGTCCATCGAGTCCATCATGCGGTCTTGGCCCTCGGACTGCTCCTTGTAGGCAGCAAATGCTCCGGATTGCCACAACATGGCGTCGACCAGCGTGGTCTTGCCGTGGTCAACGTGGGCAATGATTGCGACGTTTCGAAGATTTTCGCGCTTTTTTACCGGCAGACCAGCCAAATGCGCTGTAGATGAATTAGCCATGAACCCTCAACTCCACTCGATTGTGCCCTTAATGAACATCAATAGAGCGTGCCAAAGAATACCATCTAGCACTAATAACTCTTAAATCGCGCCTTTTTTACGCTAAAAGCACGCGATATATCTACGTATTTTGAGGGAATCCCAAATTGATTCCACCATGACTCGGGTCCAACCATCTACTCGTGACCACTTTGCCCCGAGTGAAGAATTGAACGCCATCTGCGCCATATGCGTGCGAATCCCCGAATAGAGAGGCTTTCCACCCTCCGAACGAGTAATAAGACATAGGAACTGGAATCGGAACGTTGATTCCCACCATTCCCACCTCGACTTCATTCTGGAACTTGCGCGCGGCTCCTCCATCGTTGGTGAAGATGGCAGTGCCATTTCCATACGGATTCGTGTTGATCAAGTTGAGGGCTTCTTCGTAACTCTTCACTCGAATGATGCTGAGAACCGGACCGAAGATCTCGTCCTTGTATATCGACATCGTGGGAGTTACATCATCGAAAAGGGTCGGTCCCAACCAGAAGCCACCACCGCCAACTTCCACTTTGCGGCCATCTTCGACCAGCGTCGCGCCTTCGCTCACGCCGGCTGCCACGTAGGAAGCAACTTTGTCGCGATGCACCGAGGTGACAAGAGGGCCCATGTCGGCACCCTTTGTTCCGTCTCCCGTTTTGATCTTCAGCATTCGCTCGCGGATTTTTGCAACGAGCACATCTCCGATCGGCTCGACTGCGATCAACGCGGAGATCGCCATGCAGCGTTCGCCAGCTGACCCGTATCCCGCATTGATCGCCGCATCGGCCGCCAAATCCAAATCAGCGTCAGGCAGAACAACCATGTGATTCTTGGCCCCGCCAAGTGCCTGGATTCTCTTGCCCGTCTTTGTGCCGGTCTCATAAACATATTTAGCGATAGGGGTGGAACCAACAAAGGAAATCGATTTGATGCCGGGATGTGCAAGCAGTGCATCCACAGCTTCTTTGTCTCCATGAACCACGTTGAAAACACCATCAGGAAGACCGGCTTCCTTCCAGAGTTGGGCCATGAACATGGAGGCGCTGGGATCTTTCTCAGAAGGCTTAACAATTACGGAGTTTCCGCACGCGATCGCGATGGGAAAGAACCACATCGGCACCATGGCTGGAAAATTGAAGGGCGAAATAATCGCGACAGGTCCAAGGGGCTGACGAATTGAGTACACATCGACGCCGGTAGAAACTTCTTCGGAATACCCACCTTTCAGCAGATTCGGAATTCCACACGCATATTCAATAACTTCCAAACCACGGGTGACTTCGCCGGCTGCATCACTAAGCACTTTTCCATGTTCGGCGGTGATTAACTCAGCGATCTTCTCTTTATTCACGCTTACGAGTTCGCGGAATGCAAAAAGGATCTGCACGCGCTTTGTCAAAGAACTGTGACGCCATTCGTTGAACGCTTTTGATGCAACCTGCACCGCATGGTCGACGGTGGACGCACTTGCGAAGTCCACGGTTCCAGTCACTTGTCCTGTTGCGGGATTGTAAATATCTCCATGTCGGTCTGATTGCTTTTCGGACAACACGCCGTCGATCCAATGGGTCACATGTTTCATGTGCGCACGTTACTTCAGACCGATATAGTGGCGCTAGTGCTCCTTGGAAAGGGACAATCGAATGGCTGATTCAACCAATATCCCCCTTAATAACTCCCAAATTGGGGCTGAAGTTTTCGCGCAAGACCGTGAGTACGTATTTCATTCTTGGTCGGCACAAGCCCAAATTTCTCCAATACCTGTTGCGGGTTCACAAGGTTCGTATTTCTGGGATTACGACGGAAAGAAATATTTGGATTTCTCTTGTCAATTAGTCTTCACGAACATTGG
>DASXUM010000100.1:0-7582 GCA_036504835.1 Candidatus Nanopelagicaceae bacterium | reverse complement strand
CGCATCGCGCAAGGATGCACTTGCACTCGCCGCATCGGGACAGGCCGGAATAATTATCGGCACGCACGCTCTTCTTGGGCAGAGCGTCAATTTCGCCGACCTTGGTCTCATCGTCGTTGACGAGCAGCACCGATTCGGCGTCGAGCAGCGCGATGCACTCAAGGCCAAAGCAGGATTGCCGCCTCACGTGCTGGTGATGACGGCGACCCCGATTCCTCGAACTGTGGCCATGACTGTCTTTGGAGACCTCGACGTTTCCACGCTCCGCGAATTGCCGCGTGGGCGTCAGCAGATCACTACACATGTCGTTGATGCGGTTGAGAAGCCCGCCTTCGTGGAAAGGGCATGGACGCGAATTCGTGAAGAGGTAGCTAAGGGCCATCAGGCATATGTGGTCGCACCGCGCATTAATGCATCTGCCTCCTCCGATGCGGACATGGATTTTCTCTTTGGGACCACCTCAACCGAATTGACCTCGGTCGAAGAGTTGGCCCCCAAACTTCATTCAGATCAACTATCCGGACTGCGTCTGGCGATCATGCACGGTCAACTTTCATCCGATGTTAAGGATGAGACCATGCAGGCATTCGCGCAAGGAAAGATTGATGTCTTGGTTACCACGACGGTTATTGAAGTTGGAGTCGATGTTCCCAATGCAACGGTGATGGTGATTATGGATGCAGACCGTTTCGGCGTCTCCCAACTCCATCAGTTGCGAGGTCGTATTGGTCGAGGCACATCTCCTGGTTTGTGCATTCTCGTCACTTCCGCGCCCGCAGAGTCTTCAGCGAGAGCGCGACTGGATGCGGTTGCATCGACCATCGACGGATTCGAACTCTCCAGAATCGATCTCGAGCAGAGGCGGGAAGGCGATGTTCTCGGAGTGAGCCAATCAGGAACAAGATCGCACCTCCGGTTGCTCCGCGTATTGCGAGATGAGGATTTGATCGATCATGCCCGATCCGATGCACAGGCGCTGATCGAGTCTGACCCCGATCTTTCATCATCTCCCGCATTGGCCAAGGAGCTAGCGATACTGCAGTCTGATGAAGCCGCTGATTACATAGATAAAGGTTGATACATAGAATTGCCTGATGAGGATTATCGCTGGCCTTGCTAAAGGTCGAACTCTTTCCACCGTAGCCGGAGCCACCAGGCCGACATCTGATCGAGCACGGGAGGGACTCTTCTCATCTCTGCTCTCAGAGTTCGGCGATTTCACAGCATTGAATGTGCTGGATCTCTTCGCCGGATCTGGTGCCATCGGGCTGGAGGCTCTCTCGCGCGGGGCGAGCCTCGTGCATGCCGTCGAGAAGAATGAAGCGGCCTGCCGGACGATCACCAAGAACGCTGAATTGGTTGCGAAATCCAAGGTGCCCGGGCAGTTCCACCTTTATTCCATGTCCGTGCAGAGATTTCTCGAGGTGCCAGCGCCTGCAAAATATGACATTGTTTACATCGACCCCCCATATGATTTCTCAGATGTTGAACTGTATAAATGCCTAGTTCAACTTCGCTCAGGTGGCTTCGTGAAGGATGATGCGCTCATCGCGGTGGAGCGAGCAAGCAAGTCCGGGTCGATGAAGTGGCCCACAGGTTTTGAGGCCATTCGGGAGCGAAACTACGGGCAGGCCGTCATTTACTACGGAAAACTAGCCCAGAATGGATAACACCCCCAATCATTGCTAGCGTTTGCGCTGTGAAGAGCGCCGTATGTCCTGGATCCTTCGACCCGATTACATATGGGCACCTAGACATTATCGAGCGCGCAACCTCGCACTTTGATCAGGTAATCGTCTCTGTTCTGGCCAATCGCAGTAAGTCCAGTTTATTTACCATTGAAGAACGTATCGACATGATTCGAGAGAACACCAAGCACCTTCCCAATGTCGTCGTAGATTCTTGGTATGGCTTGCTCGTTGATTACTGCCGCACCAACAATGTGACGACGATTGTCAAAGGCTTGCGGGCTGTCACAGATTTCGATTACGAACTGCAGATGGCCCAGATAAATTATCAAGCAGCCCAGGTGGAGACGATGTTCATGGCGACCTCGCCCACCCATTCATTCTTATCGTCATCGATCGTCAAAGAGCTTGCCCATTTTGGCGGGGACGTTTCCACAATGGTTCCTCCAAATGTCGATGAGGCACTTCGCAAACGAGTAGCAGGGGACTGAATTATGGATTCAATTGAGAAACTCAGTTCTGCCATCACCATGGTCGAAGAGGCGCGTAGCGTTCCGCTATCTGCATCATGTGTCGTTCATCGCGCCGAACTCCTGGAGATCTTGGACGAGGCCCGCAACATGCTTCCGCAGGATTTTGCCAAGGCCCAGAACCTGCTTGCCTCTCGTGATGCCATAGTTGAAGAAGGCCGACAGAGCGCCGAGCAGTTGGTTGCGATGGCGCGTGAGGAAGTGGCGCGCATGGTCGAGCAGACCTCGATAGTTCAGGCCGCGCGCGATGAATCCCAGCGAATTTTGGATGAAGCCCGTTCGATGGCAGAGCGCGAGCGCCAAGAGGTCGAGAACTACATCGACTCTCGCCTGGCCACCCTCGAGGTTATTTTGAACAAGACCATGGACGCCGTATCTAGAGGACGCGAACGTCTAGCGGGGGCCGACGACAAGGACGTCCTCTCACAGCTCGCCCACGACTGATTGCGCAGATGATGAGCAAGTCCAAGACTTTTCTTTTCAACACCCACGACCTGCCGCGTCGGGCGGGGGAGATGCGTGAGTACGCCTTCGATGTCCCGGCACCAGAGCGGATTGGCATCGATGTCATCGGGGTTCCCGAGGATCAGGGCATCCACGTGGCGATGCGATTGGAGTCGGTGACCGAGGGGATTCTGGTCAGCGCCCAGGTATCCACGGTTGCAGAAGGCGAATGCATCCGCTGCCTGGATCCGATGGAGATGCCGATCTCGCGTAATTTTCAAGAGCTCTACCGGTACGAGCCCGAGAAGGCGCACACCAAAGCACAGCGCAAAGCCGCCGAGGCCTTCGATGATCTCGATGATGAAGAGGACCTCATGGTCGAGGGCGAGGTCATCAACCTGGAAGCCCCCGTACGCGATGCCATCGTTCTGGCTCTTCCCATAAACCCCCTCTGCGCCGAGGACTGCCCAGGCCTCTGCCCCCGCTGCGGGGTGAAATGGAGCCTGCTTGAGCCCGACCATCGCCATGATGTGAAGGACCCCCGCTGGTCTGGCCTTTCGGACCTGCTGGAGGATCTGGACGACCTAGAGCCTGAGGAGTAATCGCGGACCACGATTTCAGATTAGGGAAGGTTTAGGGGATACTTACCCCACGATCTATGGCTTTATAGGGCTGTTAGAAATTAGAAAGAGGAACGAAAAGTGCCAGTACCAAAGCGAAAAATGTCTCGCTCCAAGACCCGTTCCCGTCGGAGCCAGTGGAAAACCACCGCAGCGGCCCTAGTTGCATGCCCACAGTGCCAGTCACCTCGTTTGCAGCACACTGCATGCCCAACGTGCGGCACATACAACCGCCGTCAGGTAATCGAGGTCTGATCTGTACTCTGCGCTAACTAAGGCTCTGGGCGTTGAACTCAGCCCACGCATGCTGGAGTTGGCACTGACTCACCGCTCATTTGCCTACGAGTCGGGCGTTACCGAAACCAATGAACGTCTTGAATTTCTAGGCGATTCCGTTCTGGGTCTGGTTGTCACCCAAGAGCTGTACTCCCGCTTTCCTGATCTGGATGAAAGTCGGCTATCTCCGCTTCGTTCCGGAGTAGTCAATATGCGTGCTCTTGCCGATGTGGCACGTTCCCTCGAACTCGGCGCAGTGATCCGTTTGGGCAAAGGCGAAGAAGTCACCGGCGGGCGCGATAAGAATTCACTTCTTGCCGATGCGTTCGAAGCAATCATCGGCGCGATCTACCTGGAAAAAGGTTTCAACGAGACCGCCCAAATTATTATCAAACTCATCGCACCTACTTTGGAGAATGCGCTGGCAAAGGGCGCCGGGCTCGATGGCAAAACGGCCCTCCAAGAACTCCTTGCCTCCCAAGGCAAAGGTGCACCTGAGTATGTTGTGACCGAAACAGGTCCAGACCACGATAAGAGTTTCACGGCTTTTGCCATGGTCGGCGGGGAAGCCATCGCCGAAGGGCAAGGAAAAAGCAAACGCGAGGCAGAGCAGATCGCCGCGCGTGTGGCATATGAACTATTGAGCGTGCCCCCGCAGGGTTAAGTCCGATGCCATCTGGTGGCTAGGGTAGGTTTGCCCCGTGTATTTGAAAAGCATCACCCTCAAAGGATTTAAATCCTTTGCATCCGCGACCACTCTCCGCCTAGAACCGGGTATCACCTGCGTCGTCGGGCCGAATGGTTCGGGCAAATCCAACGTCGTTGACGCGCTCAGTTGGGTGATGGGTGAGCAAGGCGCGAAATCCCTGCGCGGTGGCAAGATGGAAGACGTCATCTTCGCCGGAACCAGCGGTCGATCGCCGCTCGGACGTGCGGAAGTCTCGGTCACCATCGACAACACCGATGGCGCCCTTCCCATCGACTACACCGAAGTTACGATTTCCCGCATTCTTTTCCGCAACGGCACCAGCGAGTACCAGATAAATGGTGATGCCTCGCGCCTACTAGATATTCAGGAACTCCTCAGCGATAGTGGTATCGGCCGCGAGATGCACGTCATCGTCGGTCAGGGTCAATTAGATGCGATTTTGATGGCCAACCCAGATGAGCGTCGCGGTTTTATCGAAGAAGCTGCCGGCGTTCTCAAGCACCGCAAGCGCAAGGAGAAAGCCCTTCGCAAACTCGAGTCGATGCAGGCAAACCTGGCGCGAATTCAAGATCTCACCGTCGAACTTCGTCGCCAACTCCGACCGCTGGGCAAGCAGGCTGAAGTTGCTAAGAAGGCCGCCACAATTCAGGCCGATCTGCGCGATGCCAAACTGCGTTTGCTCGCCGACGATCTGATCTCGCTTTCCCGAACCCTGGATGCAGAGGTTGCCGATGAGACTGCGCTGCGCGAGCGACGCGCCATTGTTGAGAATGATTTAGAGATTGCACGGACTCGCGAGAATGAGCTCGATGCGCAGATGGCAATCGACTCTCCCAAATTGGTGCAGGCGCAGGAGACGTACTACCAACTCAATTCTCTCCGCGAGAAATTCCGCGGAACCCAGAGCCTGGCACAGGAGCGCTCGCGCTTCCTCGCCGAAGAGGCTGAAGAAGCACGCACTGCTGGACGTGATCCAGAAACATTGGATCGCGAGGCCGTTCTGCTTCGTGAAGAAGAGGCGCAACTGCGCGCAACTGTCGAGACTTCCCGTGCGCAATTGCAGGCAGCGACCGCATCACTTGCAATCAGCGAAGCAGAGCTCAAAGCCGAGGAAGATCGTGTCGCTGCGGCACTGCGCGCCCTTGCCGATCAACGCGAAGGCACTGCCCGACAAGAAGGACACATCAAATCCCTCGCAGCTCGACTCGATGCGATCACCGAAGAAATTTCTCGTCTTACCAAAGCTCGCGATGAAGCGCAGATGCGCGCAGATGCCGCCCAACGCGAGTACTCCACCTTCGAATTGGATATTGCCAGCGCTGACTCCAGCGAACTCGGGTTGGACTCGCAGTTTGAGTCCGCTAAATCCGCCCTCGATGAGATCAAGGCGAGGTTGGCCGATCTCGTCGATCAGGAACGTGCCGCCGACCGCGAACGCAACGCCCTTGAATCCAAATTAGAGGCCATGCAATTGACGTCGGCTTCTCGCGATGGCGCCGCCGCACTGCTTCGCGATCCACGCGGGATCAACATACTGGGAAGCATCGCCTCCCTCGTCGAAATCGATGCTGGGTGGGAAGGCGCTGCAGCAGCCGCACTGGGTTCTTTGGCAGATGCCGTAGTTCTGCAGGATCTATCCTCCGCGGTCACTGCGCTAACAACTTTGCGCTCGGAGAATTTGGGGCAGGCCGATTTCCTTGTTATGCGCCCTGATACCCGCCACGTTGCCGGCGCAATTCCATCGGGGTTGACCGCCATCACGGCCCACGTGCGCTCGTCTCAGATCCATGATCTTCTGCAGGAACTTCTAGCATCTACTGTCGTTGCCGATAGCGCGCGCGAGGCAGCATCCATCATTGGTTCACATCCATCACTGACCGTCGTCACTCGCGAAGGCGATGTCTTCACGCAATCGCGGGCGCGTGGTGGTTCCAAGTCTTCGTCATCGTTGATCGAGATTCATGCCCTCATTGAGGAGTTGAACCGGAAGATCTCCGACGTCAACCATGTGTGCCAACGACTTCGCTTCGAGATTTCTGCTGCAGAAACCCAACTCGCCCAGCGTCAGACCGAGTTCGACGTTGCGCTTAGCAAACTCAACGAATCCGATGCCCGCATCGCCGCACTTACCGAGCAATTGGCAGTGGCCGGACAGCACGCCAAGTCAGCACGCGCCGAAGTCGAGCGTCTCAACGCCGCAATTGTCGAAGCAGAGTCCGCGAAATCTCGCGACGAGAGCGAATTGGCGATTGCACAAGAGCAGATCCACCATCACGGAGATGTCGAAGAGCCAAGCCATGCCCATGCCGAAGAACTTCGCGCCGAAGTTTCTGCGGCCCGCACGACCGAAGTCGAAGCACGATTGAGCGTTCGTACCAGCGAAGAACGCGTTGAGTCGCTTTCAGCAAGAGCCAAAGCACTAGAGGATGCCGCCAAAGCCGAGCGCGAAGCATCTGAGCACGCGATAAGCCGGCGCGAAGCACGTGCGCGCGGCGCGGTTGTTTCGCAGGCGATTGCAGAGGCAGCATACGAAGCACTCATTCACATCGAGCGCTCTATTGCCAAGGCAGCAGCCGAACGTGGACGACTTGAAGAAGCACGATCCGCCCGCGAAGGCGAGACATTGACTATCCGCGCACGAGTGCGCGAACTCGCTGCCGAATTGGAACAACTCACATCCAGCGTTCATCGTGATGAGATTGCACGGGCAGAACAACGCATGCGCATCGAGCAACTAGAACTCAAAGCAGTCGAGGAACACGGCGTCGACGTGGCGACATTGGTCGCCGAGTACGGCCCCGAAAATGATGTGCCTACATTTATTGAAACCGATGAAGGCGAAGTCGTCGCGGGAGATCTCATTCCTTACCGTCGCGAGCAGCAGGAGCGCCGCCTCATCAACACAGAGCGATCTCTTGCCATGCTGGGCAAGATCAACCCGCTTGCCCTCGAGGAGTACACCGCGCTGGAGGAGCGCCTCCGCTTCCTCGCCGAGCAACTCGAAGACCTCAAGCGCACCAAGAAGGATCTTCTCGACATCATCAAGGAAGTTGACGAGCGAGTTCAGCAGATCTTCATGGATGCCTACGAAGACACTGCGCGGCATTTTGAAGACATCTTCTCTCGTCTCTTCCCAGGCGGGGACGGCCGTTTGATCCTGACCAACCCAGATGACTTGACCACTACCGGTGTAGATGTAGAAGCGCGTCCCCCCGGAAAGCGCGTGAAACGTCTTTCCCTCCTTTCCGGCGGTGAGAAATCGTTGACCGCAGTAGCCCTTCTCCTTGCGATATTCAAGGCGCGACCAAGTCCGTT
>DASXUM010000099.1:0-4502 GCA_036504835.1 Candidatus Nanopelagicaceae bacterium | reverse complement strand
AATGTCTATCAACTTGCTGGTTTGTTTGCTGCTGATGCTGCCGGCGGCGGCCTGATCACTGCGACCTTCTTGGCTTACTATTTCACTTCGAGATACTCGGCATCCTCGAGAAGCCTGGGCTTTGTATTTTTCGGTGTCTCGTTGTTACAAGCAGCCAGCGTTCTTGTGGCGCCCAAGTTGGCCAGGCGTTTCGGTTTGATTTGGACGATGGTCGGGACGCATCTTCCGAGCAACATGTTGCTTATCGCGATCGCTTTCGCGCCTAATCCCACCGTGGCTTTCATGCTTTTATTCGCGCGCAGTTTCTTGTCGCAGATGGATGTTCCGACGAGGCAGGCTCTGGTGATGACCGTTGTCACCCCTGCGGAGCGAACCCCCGCCGCTGCCGTCACCAATGCGGCGCGATACATGGTGCGACCTTTTGGCCCGATGCTTGCAGCCGCCCTGCAGCAGATCGCACTTGGCGCCCCGATGGTTGTGGCAGGATCGGTGAAGGGAATCTACGATCTGGCCCTGCTGGGTTGGGCGAAGAGCAAGGGTCTGTCGTCAACGGGCGGAAAATAGGCCTATTTCGCGGACTTCTGCCCACTCGGGTCCTCCAAATCGCCTCATTTTGACCCGTGGGCGCCCTCGCGGGTACCCTTACCCTCCTGCGCCGATTAGTGCGCTAGGACAAGTAATTGAAGAGGAACGAGGGCAAGAGCGTGCGTACATATAGTCCAAAGCCTGGCGATGCGATGCGCAAGTGGCACGTCATCGACGCTGAAGGCGTTGTATTGGGTCGCGTAGCAACCCACGCAGCAGCTCTTCTTCGCGGCAAGCACAAGCCGACCTTCGCTCCTCACATGGATATGGGTGACTTCGTCATCATTATCAATGCAGACAAGATTGCACTTTCTGGTCAGAAGACGACTCAGAAGTTCGCACACCAGCACTCAGGTTTCCCAGGCGGCTTAACGTCGACCGTATACGGCGACTTGTTGGTTAAGCACCCTACCCGCGCCGTTGAAAAGGCGATCAAGGGAATGTTGCCAAAGAACACACTTGGCCGCGCTGTTGCAACCAAGCTCAAGGTCTACGCAGGACCAGAACACCCACATGCTGCACAAGCACCAGTCCCATATGTTTTCGATCAAGTTTCACAGATCATTAAGTAGAGGATAAGAATAAATGATGTCTGACAACACCACATTTGATGATCTAGACGAGACTGAAGTTCCGACTTCATATTCTTCTTCTACACCAGCTGCCGCAACCAACCGACCTGCAATCAAGGCACCGGGTGGCGGAACTGGTCGTCGCAAAGAAGCAGTTGCTCGCGTTCGCCTAACTCCAGGCACTGGACGATGGGTCGTCAACGGCAAGCCACTCGAGGTTTACTTCCCGAACAAGGTTCACCAACAACTAATTTCCGAGCCCTTCCGCACCGTTGGTGCCGAGAATGGTTACGACATCTTCGCTCGCATTGATGGTGGCGGAGTATCTGGACAAGCCGGTGCTCTTCGCCTGGGAGTTGCTCGCGCACTCAACCAGATCGATGAAGAAGCACATCGCCCAGCACTCAAGAAGGCTGGATTCCTTACTCGTGATGCCCGCGTTATCGAGCGCAAGAAGTACGGTCTAAAGAAGGCTCGTAAGCGCTCGCAGTACAGCAAGCGTTAATTCTCATCCGCGATATTTAACCCGCGAATATGGCGCTCTTTGGCACCGATGGTATTCGTGGCTTGGCCAATCGTGACGTCACTGCTGAATTAGCCCTCGACGTAGCCGTTGCCGCTGCCCACATTCTCATTGAGAGTTTGGGCTCCACCAAAACGCGTCCGCGTGCAATTGTCGGCCAAGACTCGCGTGCATCCGGAGAATTTTTGGAAGCTGCCGTAGTCGCTGGATTGACGAGCGCTGGCGTGGATGTTTATCGAGTGGGGGTCATTCCAACCCCCGCTATTGCTTTTCTTGTGGCCGAAAGCGGTGCTGATCTAGGCGTTGTTCTAAGCGCTTCGCATAATCCCATGCCTGATAACGGGATCAAGATTTTTGCTCGTGGCGGCGGAAAGCTCGATGATGCTTTGGAGCTCGCGATCGAAAAACGACTTGGTGAACCATGGGAGCGTCCCACTGGCAAGGAGGTCGGCAGAGCAATAAACGACGACACCGCCTCCGAACGATATCTAAACCATCTTCTGTCCACTGTTGATATGCGACTAGATGGGTTGAAGGTTGTCGTCGATTGTGCCAACGGAGCAGCCTCATATGTCGCTCCGGAGGCTTTGCGACGCGCTGGCGCCGAGGTAATTGCGATCTCGGACTATCCAAATGGATGGAATATAAACGAGAACTGCGGATCTACGCATATGGAATCGTTGCGCGAGAAAGTCATTGAGACATCGGCAGATATTGGCATCGCACACGATGGAGACGCGGATCGCTGCCTGGCAATTGATGCGCATGGCAACGTTATCGACGGCGATCAAATCATGACCATCCTCGCGATCGGCTTGAAGGGGCGTGGGTTGCTGAAGAGCAATTGCGTGGTCGGCACTGTGATGAGCAACTTGGGATTCATGAAGGCGATGAAGCAAGCAGACATTGAAGTCATAACAACGCCAGTTGGCGATCGTTATGTACTGGAACGCTTGATCGATTCGGATTGCACACTCGGCGGCGAACAATCTGGCCATGTCATTCTGAAACATTTCGCAAACACGGGCGATGGAATTCTTACCGCGCTAACTTTGCTTCAGGAGTTGAAGCGCTCTGGAAAGAGCGCCAAAGAGTTGGCAAGTGCTATGACGAAGTTCCCTCAGGTGCTACTGAACGTTCGAGGAGTCGCGAAGGACAAATTGTCAACGTCTTCGGCAATCCATGATGCAGTCTGCGCGGCAGAAGCTGAATTGGGCGACAGTGGTCGGGTTTTGCTACGCCCTTCGGGGACCGAACCGCTAATACGCGTGATGGTGGAAGCCTCAAGTGATAGCGTTGCCTCTGAAATTGCAGCAAGGCTTGCCGAAATCGTGCAGCGGGAACTGGGGTAAATTGTGTGCGGAATTGTGGGATACACAGGACCGCAATCTGCAATAACTCCATTAATTGAGGGATTGCGCCGCCTTGAATATCGAGGCTATGACTCCGCCGGTATCGCCCTTGGAACTCCTAACAAACTCTTTGTTGAAAAGCGTGCGGGCAAACTTGCCAATCTTGAGGCCGCCCTTGATCAACGCCTGCCGCTTACTCACAGCGGAATCGGCCATACTCGTTGGGCGACGCACGGTGGACCAACTGACCGCAACGCTCACCCGCATCTGGATAACGAGGGCAAACTCGCCGTCATCCATAACGGGATCATCGAGAATTACACCCAACTTCAGGCCGAGCTCATTGCCAAGGGCCATACATTCGAATCAGATACCGACACCGAATCAGTGGCGCATCTGCTCAGCGACCTCCGCAAATCCCACAACGGCGATCTCTCTGCCGCGATGCGAGAGGCCGTGAAGTCTCTTCGTGGTTCTTTCACGTTGCTGGCAATTCATTCCGACCAACCCGATGTCATCGTGGGAGTTCGACGCAATTCACCCCTCGTTGTCGGTCTAGGCGAGGGCGAGAATTTCTTGGCGTCAGATGTTGCCGCATTTATCGACTACACCAAACGCGCGGTTGAATTGGGTCAAGACGAAGTGGTCACCATTACTCCCTCTGGAATTGAGATCACAGACCTAGATGGCAAGCCCCTTATTCCCAAGGAGTACGAAATCACGTGGGATGCGAGTGCTGCTCAAAAGGGTGGGTATCAGCACTTCATGCTCAAGGAGATCTTCGAGCAGCCCAAGGCCGTTGCAGATACCTTGCTTGGTCGACTTGGAAAGAACAACGAGATTCTCCTCGATGAACTTCATCTGACTAAGGATGAGATTCGCAGCCTCAAAAAAATTGTCATCTTGGCCTGTGGCACGGCTTTTCATGCGGGCATGGTTGCCAAGTACGCCATTGAGAAATGGGCCAAGATCGCCGTAGAGGTGGAGGTCGCGAGCGAGTTCCGTTATCGAGACTCGATCATCGACAAGGACACATTGGTAATCGCCATCTCTCAATCCGGCGAGACGATGGACACGCTGATGGCTTTGCGGCACGCCAAAGTGGCCGGAGCCAAGATCCTCGCGGTCTGCAATACAAATAGTTCGACAATTCCGCGCGAGTCTGATGCGGTTCTTTATACCCACGCTGGCCCCGAAATCGCGGTGGCGTCGACAAAGGCCTTTCTTACGCAGGTTATTGCTGGTTACCTGATCGGCCTCTATCTGGCACAGACTCGTGGCGAGATGGATTCAGACCAAGTCCGTGAAATCTTCGACTCAATGACCGAGCTTCCTGCCAAGATCGAGCAGATTCTCGAAACAGTCGAACCGCTGCGCGAGCTCACCCGCAGCTTTGCTAAGGAGAACTCAGTCCTCTTCCTCGGACGCAACGTGGGATATCCGGTTGCGATGGAAGGCGCGCTCAAGTTA
>DASXUM010000098.1:0-2531 GCA_036504835.1 Candidatus Nanopelagicaceae bacterium | reverse complement strand
ACGACTGATGCGAAATTGCGCGCATCCCTTGAGCAGTCAGCCGCAGATGCCACAGTCCTCGTCGTGGCTCAACGAGTCAGCACGATCTTGAGCGCTGATCAGATCATCGTTCTCGACGAGGGAAGAATCGTCGGCATCGGTACCCATCGGGAATTGATGGACGAGTGCACGACTTACCGTGAGATTGTCCTTTCTCAACTCAGTCCCGAGGAGGCCGCATGAGCACGCAGGCACCTGCTGCCAAAAGACCAGCGGGTCCAGGCGGCGGGCCAATGCACGGCATGTTCGGTCCGCCTCCCTCCAAGTCGAAGGATTTTCGTGGATCACTCAAACGTCTGCTGAGTGAATTGGGACCAGAACGCAAAATCTTGTCAATCGTCCTTCTTCTCATAACGACAAGTGTGGTCATCGGATCCTTTGGACCCAAGATTCTGGGGCGGGCAACGAACTATGTCTTCTATGGATTTCTTGGGCGCCGATTGCCGGCAGGAGTAAGCAAGGCGCAGGCGATTGCCGGGCTTCGGGCCAAAGGAGAAAATCGTCTTGCCGATATGCTCCAGAAGAGTTCAGTAATACCCGGGAAAGGCATTGATTTTCACGCGGTTTATCACGTCCTCATGTTGGCAGTTGGCCTTTACCTGATCGCTTCCCTGTTCATGTGGATTCAGGGCTATCTCATGGCAGGTGTAACACAACGGACAGTTTTCCGATTGCGTCGCTTGGCGGAGGAGAAACTTGGCCGATTGCCGTTGAGTTACTTTGACACTCAATCAAGGGGAGATCTGCTCAGTCGAGTAACCAACGACATCGACAATATTGCTAACTCCCTTCAGCAGGGGCTTTCAAATATTCTCAATTCAATCCTGACGATCATTTCTGTCTTAGCGATGATGGTATGGATCAGCCCCGAATTGGCAGTCGTCTCCCTCATTGCGATTCCACTCAGCATGTTCGTTTCAATTCGCATCGCAAAGCGGTCGCAGCGCCAATTCATAGCTCAATGGGATTGGACTGGAAAACTCAACGGGCATGTGGAGGAAATGCATACTGGGCATGCCCTTGTAAAAGTATTCGGCAGGCGCGAGCAAGCCATCAAGGATTTCTCCACTCTCAACGAGAAACTGTATGAGTCCAGTTTCAAGGCGCAGTTCATGTCCGGCATTATTCAGCCGACCACCGCACTCATTTCAAACCTGATCTACGTTGCCATCGCAGTTCTCGGGGGATATCGGGTGGCAACTGGCGGGATGTCTTTGGGTGATGTTCAAGCATTTATTCAGTACTCACGGCAGTTCGGGATGCCTCTCTCGCAGATTGCTGGACTTATGAACATCGTCCAGTCCGGTGTCGCATCAGCGGAGCGCTTGTTCGAACTCTTGGATGCCAAAGAAGAAGACCCTGATCCAATCGAGGCGGCCGAGATCGGTCGCGCGGAAGGTGAAGTCCGATTCAATAACGTCTTTTTTCGCTATCTTCCCGATCAACCGCTGATCGAAGATTTCTCATTGTCGGTCAAACCTGGTGAGACGGTAGCTATTGTCGGGCCGACGGGTGCGGGAAAAACCACCCTGGTCAATCTAATTATGCGCTTCTACGAGATCGATTCGGGTTCCATCACTCTCGATGGAAAAGATATCCGTTCCCTGACTCGAGATGATCTGCGTCGGCAATTCGGCATGGTTTTGCAAGATACATGGCTCTTCACCGGATCGATGCGCGACAACATCGCCTTCGGAAGCCTGGATCCGTCTCACGACATGGTGGTTGCGGCAGCGAAGGCCGCCAATATCGATCACTTCTTGCGCTCTCTGCCAGATGGATATGACTCCATGCTCACAGATGACAACGCCACTGTTTCCAACGGAGAGCGCCAGTTGATCACGATCGCACGTGCTTTCATGGCCGATCCCGCGATTCTTATTCTGGACGAGGCAACCAGCTCGGTCGACACTCGCACTGAAGTTCTCGTGCAACAAGCCATGGCTAAGCTACGTGTCGGTCGGACCAGCTTCGTCATCGCCCACCGACTTTCTACCATTCGAGATGCAGACACAATCTTGGTGATGGATAAAGGCAGGCTCATCGAGCAAGGGAGCCACGCAGAACTTATGTCAAAGAGGGGCTTCTACTTCGATTTGTATGCGAGCCAATTCGCCGAAGCTCTCGATTAAGCAAGTACCTTTACCCATGACCAGTTCGACGTCGGTAGTTCTTTCCGTAAATCTGACGGCCGTTGTCCATGAGGGTGAGTGGACGGGAAGTGTCGGTCGCACAGGAATCGACAAGCGGCCCGTCTCTGGACTTGTGAATGCATCCAATGAATGTTTACTTGGGGATGTCGTCGCCGACCGAAAAAGCCACGGTGGGTATGACAAAGCCGTTTACGCCTATGCCAGTGAGGATGTTGCCTGGTGGGAGAAGGAAATCGGCATAGATATCGCCTACGGAAGATTCGGTGAGAATCTCACTACCCAAGGTGTAGACGTAACCAATGCAGTGATTGGTCAACGGTGGAGCATCGGGACCACTAT
>DASXUM010000097.1:0-2961 GCA_036504835.1 Candidatus Nanopelagicaceae bacterium | reverse complement strand
TTATGTCCGCGATTGTGGATGCGATTCTTACTCGTGTTCTTGATCTAACTGATGCAGTAGAAAGCCCAGTCACACATTCTTGGCTCATTCTGGGATCGATGGCACGTGGAGAGCCTCTGCCAATTTCGGATGTCGATACAGCAATTGTTTGGGCTGATCTTCCGGGGGCCGCTGACCTGTCCGATGAAATCCAAAAAAGCGCATCACAGGTGCTCACCTTGATGGAACGGTGTGGATTGCATCGCTGTCCCAATGGTGCAAATGCCGACAACCTTCTATTTAGTCGCTCACGATCGGCCTGGATCGAAGTCTCGCAAGGTTGGCTCTCCGACCCCTCTAGAGCGGGTGCATTGCTGCTTTCCTCGATCGCAGCCGATAGCCAACCGCTCACGCAACTGACTCTGGGGCGCACGATTACCGACACAATTCGTTCCACAACTAGAAGTCATGCCTTTCTTTCGGAATTGCTCAGATTTACGTTGGCGAAGAAACCGCCTATTGGGTTTGTGCGAGGTTTCGTCGTGGAGCACTCGGGCGAGAATCAAGGAGAGATGGATTTGAAGAAGGGCGGATTGACGCCGATATCTTCGCTCGCTCGGTGGCTGGCAATTGCACAAGGCGATGTGCGCGGCGGGACCATTGACCGGCTGCGACGCGCGGCTGGTAACGGATCATTGAAGGAAGATGAGGCCGATGTCTTAGCAAATGCCTTCAAAGATATTTATCAATTGATCTTCGAGCAGGAGATTGCCTCGATTCGTAGTGGTAAAGAAGGCTCAAGTTGGATATCTCCGCACAATCTTGATTCTCTCACTCGTCGACACCTGCGAGAATCCTTTCGTGCCGTCGCAGCAGTTCAGAATCGAATTCAAGCCGAGTGGGAATCGAGGGTTAGTTGAGTTGGCTAGGCAAGATCAGCCGACTTGCCAAATCTGATTTGGATTCGAATTGGCGAGACATCAACTACTGTGCCATCGATCTCGAGACGACCGGATTAAATTTCAAAACGGACGAGATAATCTCGATAGGGGCCGTACAAATCGAATCCGGGCGAATAATCGCAGAAGCAAACTACTACCGTGAGGTGCGTCCAAAGCAGATACCCTCGCCCTCCTCCATTCGCGTTCATGGCATACGTGCCGTCGATCTTGAGCACGCTCCTCCTTTGGAAGGAGTGTTACCTGAATTTGCCGAGAGACTGCGCGGTCGCGTTGTTATTGCCCACGCGGGATGGGTGGAGAATGCCTTTCTCAAAGATCATTTAGCCGACATCAATCTGGATTTCTCCAAGAGGTTAATCGACACGGCAGGACTTGCGCGAACATGTGGAGTTGTTGAAGTGGATCTTGACCACGAACCCTCCCTTGAACATTTGGCAAAGACCCTGAATTTGCCTGCTTATTCTCCACATCATGCCCTTGGCGATGCTCTTACAACGGCCATCATTTTTCTTGCCCTGGCAACAGAACTTGAACGCCGAAAGCGGGAAAAGGGTCGGTCCATTTTGACGTTAGGAGAGTTGCTTAAGTTGTCGGCGAAATCTGCTCGTACTCAATGGTGACTAGTTATTGACCATGCGCTAGCGTGAGCGCATGCCAAATACGCGATCTTCGGCCGTAATAAGAAAAGCAGTAATACCTGCCGCAGGTATGGGGACTCGCTTTCTTCCCGCAACGAAGGCGATGCCCAAAGAGATGCTCCCCGTCGTGGACGAGCCGGCAATCCAATACGTCGTCGAAGAAGCGGCAGCAGCAGGACTGACTGAAATTGTGATGGTTACTGGTCGTAACAAGCGTGCCCTCGAAGATCACTTTGACCGGGCTGCTGAGTTGGAAGACATGTTGGAGAAGAAGGGTCGGTTTGACCTGCTCGCCACTGTCCGCGAATCCACTGAGATGGCACACATGCATTACGTCCGCCAAGCACATCCGCGCGGGTTAGGTGACGCGGTGCTTACAGCTTCGGCTTTTGTCGGCGACGAAGCGTTCGCGGTACTTCTTGGAGATGACCTGATCGATCCACGAGATCCGATCCTGCCCGCCATGATTTCGGCACATCGACATTTCGGCGGCAGTGTTCTTGCTTTGATGGAAGTTCCATCAAGTGATATCTCTCTATATGGTGCGGCGGAAATCGAACCTATTTCCGCTACCGCTGGTTTTGAGAATGTGGTTCGCGTAACGGGAGTTGTTGAGAAGCCAACCTCCGAAAGCGCGCCTAGCAATTTCGCCCTTATTGGACGATATCTCCTAACGCCCGAGATATTCGCGGTGCTTCAAGAGACCAAGCCGGGTCGTGGGGGCGAGATTCAACTCACTGATGCAATTCAAGAGTTGACGAAACGAAACGACAGTGGCGGCCCTGTTCACGGAGTGATCTTTAAAGGACGTCGTTATGACACGGGTGACAAATTGGGCTACCTCCAAGCGGTGGTCAGGTTGGCCGTCGAACGCGATGATCTCGGACCTGAGTTCGTGACCTGGCTGGAAGAGTTTGTCCAAGATTTGTCCAAACGAACAAGAAACACGTGATAAAGAAACTAGCCTTACTGATTACCGAAGGAAGGCCCCCGTCGGGGCCGATGGTAGTTGGCGTGACGGGTATGGATACTTCGGGGAAATCGACGATGACGACTTTGCTGGCCGAAGAACTCGTGAGTTCAGGCTTCGCTGTTCAAGTCATTCGGTTGGACGACTTCCATCGATCTCGGGCGGATCGCCACCCTGCGGATGTGTCAGAACCAGATCAGTATTTCGAGCACGGATTCGATTTCGAACGGCTAAGAGACGAACTCCTCAAGCCAATCCGGGATGAAGGTCAGGTAGAAAAGACCCTCATGTGCCTGGATTTAATGGCAGATACGTGGACGCTCGAGCGGAAATATATGGTCGCCAGCGACACGATCGTACTTCTTGATGGTGTCTTCCTATTCCGACCAGATATCGCCCACTTCTTAGATTT
>DASXUM010000096.1:0-23642 GCA_036504835.1 Candidatus Nanopelagicaceae bacterium | reverse complement strand
AAGACCATAAAGAAGCCGACGACGAAGACGAGCGGGAATGTCCAGGCGATGCGCTGGCCCGAGATCGCGCAGACGATGATGAGGGGAATCATCCCGATAAAGAAGTTGACCAATGCGGCAAGGGCGGACGAGACCGCAAATATCTGCGGCTTCACATAGATCTTGGTGAGGACGCCGCCATTGCTGGCGATGGATTCGGCCGACTGCACCAACCCTTGGCTGAAGAAGGTATTGAGCAGGATTCCTGCCATGAGATAGGGGGCGAAGCGCTGACCGGTTGGCAGGCGGGAGGCAAAGACGGTCGAGAAAACTATCCAGAGGATGAAGCTGGTGAGCATGGGGTTGAGGAGGGTCCACCCGATGCCGATGACGCTGCGCTTGTAGCGCAAGGTCAGTTCGCGCCCGACCAAGAGGCGGATCAACTGGAGGGATTGAATGGTTTTCTCTCCTCTTGACGCGGTTTTTTATGAACGGAAAAGTCTAAGAGCGAGCGTACTACCCGCTCAAGGCGAGCACTGAGGTGCCACTCATTTAACTCTCAGGAAGTTGGGGTTAGGTTGCGCCATGGCAGCGCACCAACAAAGGACCAAGAGCTCGCGCGTGGATTGGGCCGCACTCATCACTGGTCTGGGATTGGGCCTGACAATCGCCCTCCAATTGACCACACTGCGAAAATCCGACATCAATTCGGTCTATGCATCGATTAATTCTCTATCGCGTACATGCGCCCTCGTCGGCACCTACTTCGCCCTCCTTGGAATTGTTCTTGTATCGCGCATCCCGTGGGTGGAACGCGGCGTCGGCCATGACCGCCTAGTGACATGGCATCGCAAACTTGGTCCCTACTCGTTGTTCCTCATCGGATTCCACGTTCTCTTTGTCATCTTGGGCTATGCCGGGCAAGACCACGTCCCCTTAATCGTCGAGCTCTGGCGCCTGCTTCATCAGTATCTCTGGATGTGGCCGGCTTTAGCCGGATTCGCCATGATGATCATGGCCGGTGTGACCTCGTACAAGAAGGCGCGCGCCAAGATGAGTTACGAAACCTGGTGGCTGATTCACGTCTACACCTACCTGGCGATCGCGCTCTCCTTCATGCATCAGGTTCTCAACGGACCGATGTTCATCGGGCATCCGCTTAATCGCATCTATTGGACGGCGTTGTATGTATTCATGGGTGCCAGCGTTGTTATCTGGCGAATCGGCATTCCTGTCTTCCGCTCTTTTAGGCATAACCTCAAAGTTCAAAAGGTTGTCATCGAAGGGCCGGGCGTTGTCTCTGTCATTATGCGCGGACGCAAACTCCATAAACTCGCAGCAGAGGGCGGACAGTTCTTCGGCTGGCGATTCTTGGCCCGCAATCATTTCTTAATTTCGCATCCGTACTCTCTGTCGGCTGCGCCAACGCAGCATCTCATGCGAATCACGGTGAAAGACCTAGGTGATCATTCGCGATCGCTGGCGTATTTGAAGCCTGGTACGCGGGTTTTCGTGGAGGGCCCCTATGGCGCATTCACAGCAGGACGCTCTTCGAGACGACACGTTGTTCTCGTAGGTGGCGGCGTGGGTATCACCCCGATTCGCGCCATCATGGAGGAGTTCAGGGACGGCGTGCAGATGGACGTGCTTTACCGCGCATCACGTGACGAAGACCTTGTCCTCCGGCAGGAACTCGACTATCTGGCCGCGCAATCGGAGGGCTCTATTCGGATCCATTACTTGGTGGGACCCCGCAGCCAGCATCCAATGGATGCGCGCACCTTGACGCGGATAATTCCGCTCTTCGCTGATTCCGAGATCTACATCTGCGGTCCTGGTCCGCTGGTGGATGCGGTGCGCCAAGCCGCCCGGGATGCAGGTGTACCGAAGAACCGCTTCCACGACGAGGCATTCGCCTTCCACTCCGAGTAGGGAATCAAAGTCGCATGGTCTGCTCGGTTTGGATTCAGGTCCCTCACAGGTTGTTGGTGAAAAATCAGTTCACTGCAATGGGAATTCGTTTATCGAGGGGGTCGGCATGAAACGGGCGCTACTTATAGCTGGAGGCACCGTTGGTGGCCTGGGAGCGGTCCTCTCGATAACACCACCTCAGCTGAATTCGCAAGGCGCCATGGGGGGACTCTCCAGCGTTGCAAGTGCGGCAACAACGACAACTCCCATCGCGCAGACAACGACGACAACCCCGGCAGCATCAACACCCGTCGCTACTACGCCAACAGCCAGCACGCCTGCTGCGACGCCACCTAAGGCCACAACTGCAAAAAAGAAGAGAGTCACCAAGAAGAAGGTGGCAGTCGCTAAAACAACAACGACAACAACCAAGTCGACTCCTGCTGCGTCAACGCCCGCGGCGACAACCACTACACCGGCCGCATCAACGCCAACTGCAGCGGCTCCAGCACCAAAGAAAGTTTCGGGAACCTTCACTGGCAGCGTCGTGAACGTCAACTACGGAAACGTGCAAGTGCAGATCACCGTTGTAAACGGAAAGATCACCGATGCGCAGGCATTGCAGGCACCGAGTGGACGTAGCGATCGCTACACCCAGTACGCGATTCCAGTGTTGCGCTCGCAGACCCTTGCCGCGCAAGGCTCGAATATTACGGGTGCTACCGGTGCCTCATACACCTCGTACGGTTGGTATACCTCGCTTCAATCAGCCCTAGCTAAAGCCGGTCTGTGAAATGATCTCTGCGTGGCACATATTCGCGCAGAGATAGAAGTCTGGGGCACCGTTCTCTTTGTAGACGCCGCGTCCAACAGCCAAGGCGACGAGGGTCCTCTGCAAGCTGGAATCGATAAGGTGCGCGAGTTCGCGATTCATGTCGATGAAGTTTTTTCGACGTATAAGCCTGAGTCGATTATTTCGAAACTGCGAAGAAACGAAATCTCAATTGAATCGACAAGTGATGAAGTCAAAGATGTATGGAACCGCTGCACCCTCGCGCGCGAGATAACAGAGGGAGCCTTTGATCCTTGGGCAGTAGCAGGCGGCTTCGATCCATCTGGACTCGTAAAAGGATGGGCCGCGGATAAGTGCGCCGAAATAATGCTGGATTCCGGGGCGCAACACGTACAGATAAACGCGGCGGGCGACCTGACTTTGCGGGGAGGCCATTTAGGCGAAGGGAAAACAGAGCCTTGGTCGATCGGCGTTGTTAATCCCCAGAACCGACAAGAGATCGTTCAAGTCTTCAACATCATGGACGGCGCCATTGCAACAAGTGGAACATATGAGCGGGGTGCGCACATAATTGATCCGCACTCGGGACTGATCGCAATCGGTGCCCGATCTGCGACGGTGCTCGGCCCAGATGGCGGACTCACTGATGCACTTGCCACCGCCCTTATGGTCGAGGGACGCGATGGTGCGATCTGGTTCTCCCATCCTGACTTGGCGCAATATTCTGCTTGGGTCATCGACCGTCATGAAGACGTGGCGTGGAGTGTGGGGCCCGAATCAATCGGTTAGTTTGAAAGTGGTTTTGTCCCGACGATACAGCTAGCCAATCCCGGAACTCTCACCTTTCCATCAACTTCGTATTCGCTGACTTTGTCAATGGCAACTTTCGCAATTCGCTCGCGCGCGGACTCATCTACGCGTTGAAGTGCTGCTACGGCAAGTGAGACGTGCTCGCTGATCATCTCCCAATATTGCGTTGGCGAATCCGTCACGAGTTCTACACCGACATCCCATTCGGCAATGTCGCGCAATCCCGCATTTTCGTAGAGGGTGCTCACGTATCCGGGTGCGGCGCAGCGGAACATATTCGGACCGGCGGGATCGGGTGGCGGCAACGTTATCTCCGTGGCGATCGCTTGCATCGCAATATTGGTCCACGGGTTTGCATCGGGCTTGATCCACACTGATGAAGAGATGCGCCCGCCTGGTTTGAGCACGCGTACGAATTCCGCGGAGGCTTTGGGAAGATCTGGAAGGAACATGTATCCGAAACGAACTGAAACGCTGTCGAATGAGGCATCGGGAAAAGGAAGGTCGTCTGCACTGCACACTGTGGTTTCAAAGTTGGTGATCCCTTGTGCCTGTGCCCGTCGTGTTGCGATATCGAGCATCTGCTCCGAAATATCAGTGAGAACAACGCGGCCCTGCGGGGCTAGTCGGGCGATAGATAATCCTGGCTCGCCAGTGCCTGCGGCAATGTCGAGATGCTGTTGATCTACTGCGATATCAAGGCTTTCGATAATGGCAGAACTGACTGGACCAAGTTGGTCCATGATGATCGCATCCCACTTCTCCCAACCTGCAGAAAGCCCCGCCCACGCGTTTCGCTGGTTCTCTCGGATTTCGTCGTCAGTAGCCATCGCCCCTCCCAGGGCGAAAGATTAACTGCTGATATCGGAGAGCGCAGTAATTTCCGAGAGTCGTGCGATGTCTTCTTCGCTCAATTCCAGGACTTGCACGATCTCGCCCAGCTGCTCGACGGTGCGTGCGCTGGCGATCGGCACGCTCACGCTCGGTTGCGCGCGTAGCCAAGCCAGCGCAACCGCCGATGGGGTGCTGGCGTAATGCCGGGCGATTTCCTGCAGGGCCTCGACTGTCCTCCAGCCCCTCTCATTCTGATACTGGGCGACGCCGGCGGCACGGACTGATTCAACGGTTACTCCCGGGCGGTACTTGCCGCTTAGGAATCCGCGTGCGAGTCCATAGAAGGGGAGGACGGAGATCTTGTGTTCGCTGATCACATCGGCGGTTTCGCCTTCAATGCCTTTGCGCTCCATCAAGTTGTACTGATCTTGAAGTGCAACGTAGGAAGCGAAGCCGTTCTCTTTGCTCACGCGCAATGCTTCATCAAGTCGGCCGGCTGAATACTGAGATGCCGCTATGTAGCGAACCTTGCCTTCTTGAATCAATTTCGTGAAGGCTTCCAAGGTTTCGCCCAGTGGAGTCTTGGCATCATCTTCGTGCGCGTAGTAGAGATCGATGTGGTCGGTCTGCAATCGACGTAGCGAATCGTTGCAGGCTTCGACAATGTTCTTCGCGCTAAGGCCAGGGCGCTTTGAGTACTTCGCGACCTTGGTCGCGATGATCATGGAATTGCGGTTGCCGTGCTTTTTCATCCAGTTGCCGATGATGCGTTCGCTCTCGCCGCCTTCATTTCCGTCTTTCCACTCCGAATAGACGTCAGCGGTATCGACGAAGTTGCCTCCGTGCATGGAGTAGGCGTTCAAAATATCGAAAGATTGGGCCTCGTTGGCGCTCCAACCGAAAACGTTGCCGCCCAGACAGAGCGGGTGAACTGTAAGTGAGGTCTGCGGAATAGTGATCATTGCCCAACCGTAAGGCAGGATTGGCCCATGCGCGAAACCACTGGCGGATTTAAAAGTGCCGAACTTGCCCGAGAGAGTGCCACCTTGATGTTGCCATCGCTGACCCAGAGCGAGGCATTAGAACTTGGCGAGATTGCCGCACAAATAGGGAGAGGTAGATCACTTCCCATTGCTATTGAAGTGAGATTGAAGGACTGGACTGTGTATCACGCATCACTTCCGGGTTCTTCGCCCGAGAACGATCTCTGGATTGCACGAAAGGCCCGGGTAGTTCTCGCGACCGAACACTCGACGATGTACGAACGAGTCTTAGCCGAAGAGCAAGGAATCGATTGGTATGAATCTAAGGGTTTGCCAGAGGAGACCCATGCGGTTCACGGGGGCGGTCTGGCTCTCAACGTACGGGGATTGGGCTTTGTGGGAGTGCTACTAATTAGTGGACTGCCGCAAGTAGAAGATCATCTCTTTGGCGTTGAAGTGATTGCTGAATATCTGGCTCGCAAAGGTGGATTACTGTGAGCATCTGGGTCTGCGGTGAAATATTGATAGACGTACTGCCACAGGGTTCGCTGGTGGCTGGTGGACCTGCTAACACGGCGATGGCCCTGGCATTGCTCGGGAAAGACGTCGAATTCATTGGCGTGATTTCAACAGATGAATATGGGGATCTGGCACGTCGGAAATTCTCAGAAGACGGTGTTTCAATCTCACATGTCCTTGATAGCGCAAAGCCAACTGCCATGGCCAAAGTCAGCGTTGATGAAGAAGGAATTGCTTCATATGTATTCTCGATTGACGGCACGGCTACCTTTGATTTCAACGGCACCTGGCTTCCCGACCCGTCTCGGGCCAAACCGGCGTTGCTACATATCGGTTCACTCGCCACCATTGTCGAACCGGGTGCAAAAGAGTTGTACGAGTGGGCAATGAGAGTTGGTGAGTTCGCCCCCATTGTTTACGACCCCAACGTGCGACCTGCTTATCTATCCGACAGAGATCGCTATCACGAATCAGTGGAGGATTGGATATCAATTGCGTCAGTCGTGAAAGCCAGCGAAGATGATCTGACGTGGTTGTATCCCGGTACCGACATTGTCGCTATAGCGAAAGCCTGGATTACTAGCGGCGTCGATATTGTTGTGGTGACAAAAGGTGCAAAGGGCCTCATGGCCGTTACTTCAGAGGAAGTGGTTGAGGTTCCGGGGTTATCTGTTGGAGTTGTGGACACCGTTGGTGCTGGTGACACGGTCGGAGCAATCATTTCTAAGGCAATCCTCGAAAATGGCCTCGAGAATCTGCGCGGTAAAGTCCTTCGGGAAGCGTTGGATTGTGCTGCCCTCGCGGCTGCAATAACCTGTAGTCGTGCAGGCATGCAACCTCCAACGAAGTCAGAATTAGAAGCCAGAAGAATCGAGCAGAAAAATGCAGTTCATCGATGATGCAGAATTTCAAGTTGCCATTGATCTGGATCAAGGTGGGCGAATCGCGTCTTTGAAATGGCGCGATATGGAGTTTGCCCTCCCTTTCAATGGAGGTGCAAGAGGGTGGGGTTGGCACTCGATGGTTCCTTGGGCCGGGCGAATCCGGAATGGGATCATAAAGAATCCATTGGGAGAAGAATTTCAGCTTCCGACAACATTTGACCCGCCGCACGCATTGCATGGTTTTGGCTATGTATCTTCATGGCGTGAAATTGGCCCCGGTCGTTCTCTACTAGAACTACCCGTCCCGTATGGAGGGGCTACCGTTGAGCAGAAAATTGAAGTGCTCGATGACGCGGTGCGTTGGAGTCTCGAATACGAGCCAGGCGCATGCGATCTCCCAGCTTGGATTGGATTCCATCCATGGTTTCCCCGAGATTTGGGACGTGGAGGTAGTGCAGAAGTTGATTTCAGTGCCGCGAAGATGCTGGAGCGCGATAGCGATGGCATGCCCACCGGCAAACTCGTCGAGCCATCCAAGCAGCCGTGGGACGACGCTTTTACGCAGATCCGCGGCATTCCCGCAGTGGTGTGGGAGGACGTAGCCCGTATTGATATCGAATGTGATTCGCCTTGGTGGGTCGTCTACACAGAGGATCCAGATGCTGTCTGCGTGGAACCTCAGACTGCGCCACCTGATGCCGCGAACTTGGGTATCGAGGGGGAGCATTACTTGGAAGCACTATTTGTATTCTCGGAGGGATAAAGAATGATCGACCGCAATCGCCTCGCTGATCTCACCGCTTTGGAGCAGAAGCGCTTTCTGGAGAAACATCCAAAGAGCGGCGAGATGTTTCAAGACGCGAGGAAAGTTATGCCTGGCGGAGTTCCTATGTCGTGGATGGCGAAGTGGCCGGGTGCTTACCCAGTCTTTGTTGAAAGTGCGCAGGGCGCGAGGTTCGTCGACATAGATAAGAACGTGTACATAGATTTCTGCCTCGGCGATACCGGATCGATGACGGGCCACTCTCCCGAGCCGACAGTTAAAGCCATACGCGAACAAGTGGGCAAAGGGCTCACTGCGATGCTTCCAACAGAGGATGCCGTTGTGGTCTCCAAAGAATTGGTGAAGAGATTTGGATTGCCGCTCTGGCAGTTCACCGTCTCGGCAACAGATGCCAACCGCCATGTCATCCGATACTCCCGGCACATCACCGGTAAGAAGAAGATCATCGTTATCGATCGTTGTTATCACGGCAGCGTTGATGAAACTTTTGCCACTTTGGACGCCGATGGGACCACTGTCGCTCGGGAGGGCAATATCGGAGCGCCTGTTCCACTTGAGGAGACCACCCGCGTAGTTGAGTTCAACTCTCTGTCTTCGATGGAGGAAGCCCTTGCACACGGAGACGTTGCGGCAATCTTGATGGAACCGGCAATGACCAACGTCGGAATCGTTCTTCCAGAGGATGGCTATCTCCAGAGCGTTGGCGAATTAGCCAAGCAATACGGCGCTCTCTGGATCATCGATGAGACCCACACGATTTCGGCTGGACCTGGCGGCATGACCGGCGCGCTTGGATTGAAGCCTGATTTCCTCACTATTGGCAAGGCAATTGCGGCAGGCATTCCGGCAGGCACTTTTGGCATGACCCGCGAAGTCTCTGCCGCAATTTCCACGCGCATCGCCTTGGATCAGATCGATACGGGCGGAATCGGCGGGACCTTGGCTGGCAACGCCCTCTCACTAGCCGCAATGCGGGCGACTCTTTCCGAAGTTCTCACGCCGCAAGCCTTTGAATCCATGATTGTTCTGGGCACGCGCTGGTCTGACGGAGTGGATGCCTCCATCAAGGAATTCGGTCTTCCGTGGCACTGCAACCGTCTGGGCGCGCGTGGGGAATATGTATTTCAAGCCACGGCTCCCCGTACAGGTCGAGAAGCCGCCGATGCAGGAGACTTCGAGCTAGAGCAGTTCATTCATCTGCGATTGCTCAACGACGGTTTTCTTCTCACTCCGTTTCACAACATGGCCCTGATGTCACCGGCAACGACCGCCGATGATGTTGATGCCCACACCAAGGCCTTCAGGAAGTTGTGTGCCGATCTAGTTAGCTAGATTTCCAATGTGAAAGTGATGGTGTCGCCTTCTTCGATCTTAGATTTCTTTCTGATTTCGGCTTTCAACGGAAGGAAATAAGTTCCGCTCTTGCTGTCGGGAAAGATGGATGTCTTCCACACTGTGGTTCCGATAGATGCAGTTACACGGATTGAGCCGAACCCGCGCTTTTGCGATCCGAAACGTTCTCGGATGTAATCAGATTGCTTCTTTGGAACAGAGACGAAGTGCCATGAGGATTCATTGTGCGAATAAAGCCAGACCTTGGCTTTGATTGTGAAAGTTTCTTCAGCCACGACGGGGCAGCCGATACATAACGTCACGTCCCCATTCGGAGAAACCGAGCTCTGAGTAGAGTTTTACAGCTTCCACATTCTCAGCATCTACATACAACATGGCCGACATCAAACCCTTCCGCCGAAGATAAGCCAAGCCCGCGATAGTGATTGCCTTCCCGAATCCGAGATCTTGAAAGTCCGGATCGACGCCCATGGCATATATCTCACCGATCGGGTCATGGCCGTGTTCTTCTTTTCCGTCGTGAGAGTGGGTGTGGGCGCCATGGATCTTGGTCCAGCAGAAAGCGATGAGCCTCTCTCCCTGGGTGGCGAGAAGAAAACCGCTGGGATCAAACCACTCTTCCATCATCCGTTGGTGAAGATTCTCAAGCGTCCAATTGCCTTGCTCTGGGTGGTCTTTGAAGGAGCGGTTGTTCAGAGTCAGCCATGCCTCGTCGTCGAGCCCCGGCAGGAAAGTGCGCAGATTCAGATCGGCCCGCAGGTCAGGCAGATGTTGCGTTAACGGGCGTCGCATCTGGATGACGGTGCGAACCCTTATGAGCCCGTTGTCCTGCGCCAGTTTTCGGGCGCTTGCCAGGTCTCCGTGTGACCACAATCGCGGGGAAGTTATCCCGCAAATCTCTTCAAGCAGAGCTCGACCGAGACCATGTCCGCGATGCAGAGGATGAATGACGAGTTCGGCGCTGGAACCTGCGACTGCGTCGGTTAAGTCAATGTGGGCGTAGCCGATTATCTCGCCGCCTTCTTCGATGATCAGATGGCGATCGGCCTTGTCTCCTCCATGGCGAAGGTGGAGCACGATGTGTTCTGCAATCGGAGGGATGCCATCGTGTTCGGTGGCGGCAGAGATCAGCGACAGCACGCCGTCTTGTTGCTGCGGATTGAGATGCTCGAGATTCTGGATCAATTACTGAACGCGCTCTGTAACAAGGCTTTCTTTTGTCCCTGGCGGGAGTGTGAACCGGTAACCCACATTCCGCACCGTTCCGATAATGGCTTCGAATTCAGGACCAAGTTTTGCGCGCAGGCGTCGGATATGAACGTCGACGGTGCGGGTGCCACCGAAATAGTCGTAACCCCAAATCTCCTGCAACAACTGGGCCCGTGTGAAAACTCGCCCGGGGTGCTGTGCCAGGTATTTCAACAATTCAAATTCCTTGAATGTCAGATCAAGGGCACGACCTTTGATCTTCGCAGTGTAGGAATTCTCGTCAATAACAATTTCACCGCTGCGAATTTCACCAGAGGTTGGATCGGTCGCATTGCGCATGGCTGTGTGTTCGCCGATTGCTATGCGGATTCGCGCGTCTACTTCAGCAGGACCTGCGGTATCGAGGATGACATCATCAATTCCCCACTCTGCACTAATCGCCGACAGGCCACCTTCGGTCGTGATGACAACGACGGGCGCGCCGATACCGGTTGACGTAAGCAGGCGGGTCAAGCTCTTGGCACTTGGAAGATCGCGCCTTGCATCAATGAAAAGTAGATCCATCTCAGGAACGTCTACGAGGATGCTGGCTTCGGCAGGGAGAATGCGAACCTGATGCTGAAGCAAACCCAATGCAGGAAGGACTTCTGCGCTGGCGCCATGCGTATTTGTTAATAGCAATACGCGGGCCATGGTGATCTCCATTCTTGGATCTTCAGCATTAATAGGACAGACTACTCGGGTGAATTCCCTGCTTCCAATTCTGCTCATGCTGATACCAACAACGGCTTATGGCCTCTGGTATCAGCGCAGTAGAGGCAAAATCCGTGCCAAGCACACGGCCCCCGAATCCGCGCTGACTGCCGAGATCCTGGGAGAGCCTTTGGGCTCCAGGGCCACCTTGGTGCAGTTCTCATCGGCCTTCTGCACCCCATGCCGGGCCACGCGATTGCTCTTGGAGAATGTCGTGTCGACGATGACTGATGTTCGACATATGGACATTGATGCCGAGGCCCATCTCGAGCTCGTGCGAAAACTTAATATTCACTCAACACCAACCACGTTGATCTTGGATTCTCAGGGACTTGAAGTGGGAAGAGCCGTAGGCGCACCGACGCGGGATCAGGTACTTAAGACCCTCGAGTCGATTAAATAGGTGCGAATCCTTCGCAATTAGCACATCTTCTTGCAACACTTTATTCTTTACCTATGTTTTGCTGCGAGCCCAAGTTCTTCACCAAGCGCCGAGTCTTAGATTTCGGTCGCTTGGCGGGCTCGTTATGTCGAATGTGATGTAAGCGTTTCTCTGCTTTCACATCCATCCACTCGACACAAACAGAACAGGAATTTCAGTGACTCAAACAACCGCTCAAACTTCAACTACCAAAACAACAACCATCGATGCGCGTGGTCCACGCTTTGCCGCGCTGATCACAACAGTGGTCCTAGTCGCAGCACTCGCCTCTCACTCCATCTGGGTGATCGCATTCCAGTTACTCGTATTCGCGATCGGCGCTTTCCGCGGACCGCAGTTCACGCCCTACTCCTGGATCTTTCGCACATTTGTCCGTCCGCGTTTGAAAGGCGAAGTGCCAACTGAAGATATTCGCCCACCGCAGTTCGCCCAGAGCGTCGGCCTGATTTTCGCTTTGGTTGCAACGGCCGGATTGCTCGCCCACATTTCTCTCCTCTTCACAATCGCAGCAGGGGCAGCCCTTGCGGCAGCCTTCCTAAACGCGGCCTTTAATTACTGCCTCGGGTGCGAGGTTTACCTTCTACTACTGCGCCTCCGTTAGGCTGGCGGTTATGGCTGAACAACACGAACTCCGAGAACGCGGTCTACGACTCACTCCGCAGCGAGAACTTGTTCTCTCCGCTGTCCGCGAATTGGGTCATGCCACCCCAGAGGAAGTCGCCGAGAAGGTTCGGCAGACCCATCCTGGTATCAACCTCTCCACCGTGTATCGCAATCTAGAGACGCTGGAAAATGTCGGGCTTGTGCAGCACACCCATTTAGGTCACGGCGGTGCGACGTATCACGCCGCCGAAGAGCTGACTCATCTCCATCTCGTCTGCGGAATCTGCGGATCAGTTGGCGATGCGCCCATTGATGTTGCTGCCAATTTCGTCAACGCGCTTGCCGATGATTACGGCTTCAAGACGGATGTGACGCACTTTGCGGTCTATGGCACATGTGCAACCTGCTTCCAGAAAGAGCTGTAATCGGCAGAATGCGACAGCACGCCAAAGCCGATAGATTGGCAGCGTGACTGCAGTACTTGTTGAAAATGGCCCAGACGCCGGTGCGGTCTGGCATTTCGGCGAGCCCAGCAAAGAACAGCGTGTACTAGATGAAGGCTTGGCGTGGGCTGACCTCTCCCACCACGAGATCATCGCAATCTCCGGCGCAGATCGATTGACCTGGCTGCACTCGCTGACAACTCAGTTTCTGGAGAATCTGCCGGCCCACCAGTGGGTATCGTCTCTGATCCTTGACCCGCAAGGTCACATCGAACATCAATTTGATCTTGTTGACGACGGAACAACGACATGGCTCACCCTTGACCCAGGTCGTGCTAAACCGTTGATCGAGCATCTGCAGAAGATGAAATTCATGATGCGGGTGGACGTGCGGGATGTATCAGATGAGTATGCGCTCCTGCGTCTGCCTGGAGTAAGCGACGAACTCGGTGGGCCGTACTCCATTGTTCCGCGCGCAGATTTGGCGCAATGGCGCGATCGCTTGAATGAGTCGGCGATTCAGGTAGGCACATGGGCACTTGATGCCCAACGCGTTGCCGCTCGCCGGCCGCGAATTGGTTTTGAAACCGATCACAAGTCCATCCCCAACGAGCTTGGCCTACTTAATAAATCGGTCCACATGAACAAGGGCTGCTACCGCGGACAGGAGACCGTCGCCAAGATCGCAAATCTTGGGGCACCGCCGCGCAGATTGGTCTTGCTCCATCTCGACGGTAGCGTCGTGACGATTCCGAATGTTGGCGCTGCGGTAGAGAAAGATGGCGTCAAGGTTGGTTTTATCGGAACCATTGCGCGTCATTACGAATTGGGAACCATCGCGCTCGCAGTGGTTAAGCGGAACACCCCGCTTGATGCCACCTTGACGGTCGAAGGAATTCCAGCCAGCCAAGAGATTTAATAAACGAGGGCTTGCGTTGAGTCGTTGGTTATCTCTTCGACGAAGGTAGCCGAACCTGCAATGCGTATTCCGGGAATCTGATCTCCATCAGAGATATTTCGGCGGACGGCGCATTGCGTGCACAGCGTCACCGTCGCATTGGCGATCAAACTCGCTAGGAGTTCATGTAAGGGCGCCGAATGCTCGAGGGAGAATCCTTCTGCACGACCGGGCAGTGCGAGCCATGACGCCTCTCCTGCCAACCAGAATGAGACGTCGATTCCGGCGGCGAGGGCAGTGGATGCAACAGAGAAGGCCTGCGCCACTCTTTCGGCGTCTTCCACGCCCGTGGCCAACTTGATGACTAAGTGAGTGCTTCGTGCCATGGATCCACCCTAAAGGATCAAGCAGATAGGCTAAAGACCATGTCGATGTCGCTGGTGAGCGCGGTTCTGCTCTGCGCAGTGGCTATCGTTATTGGGATTGTTCTACTTGCGTATGGATTTCGCCCGAGGAAGGAAAAGAAGTAGATGGCATTCACAATTCCAGAGGGACTTCACCCAGACCTCAATCCACTTGCCTGGTTGGTGGGCACCTGGCGTGGCAAAGGTCGCGGCGAGTACGAAGGAATCGAACCGTTCGAGTTTGCCCACGAAGTGGTCTTTAGCCATGACGGCCGGCCATTTCTCAACTACCACTCGCGATCGTGGATCATTGATGATGACGGCGATGTGATTCGACCTGGGGGATCAGAGACAGGGTTCTGGCGCGTCAAACCCAACAACACTCTGGAAGTAGTCCTGGCACATAACACGGGGATTGCCGAGGGATGGGTCGGCCGCTTTGATACGGCCAAAATCCAATTGGTGATGGACCAGGGATATTCCGCGCCGACCGCCAAAGTTGTTACAGATGGCTCACGCTTGTATGGACTAGTAGATGGCGAATTATTCTTCGCTTACGACATGGCGGCAGAAGGCAAATTGATGCAACCACATATTTGGTCGACGTTACCGCGTTCATATGACTGAGAGCGAAGTCCTAGCCGAAGTCACGCGCGATGATGTTGTGGAGTCGCAACACCGTGGCCATCTAGTGCTTCTCAATGCGGACGGGACTCTCAAAATTTCTAAAGGGAATCCCGCCACTCTTATCTACCCTCGTTCGTCGATAAAGAGCATTCAAGCATCCGCGATGGTACGCGCCGGACTCGAACTCGAACCGCGCTTGCTTGCTCTCGTCGCAGCGAGTCACTCTGGATCGCAGATGCATCAAAGTGCGGTTCTGGAAATTCTGGCTCTCGGAGACCTTAGCGAGAGCGCATTGCTCAACACTCGCGATCGCCCATTGGGAGATGACGAACGACGCGAGTGGGGATCGAAACCGCCGACATCGCTCGCCCAAAATTGCAGCGGTAAACATGCGGGAATGCTTCTTACCTGTGTCATCAACAAATGGCCTACTCACAATTACTTGGACCCGACGCATCCGCTTCAAGTGATGTGCCGATCCGAACTCGAACGGTTGGCAAGTGAAGAAGTCTCGCTCACGAGTATTGACGGGTGCGGTGCTCCGCTCTTCCTTATTTCCTTGATGGGTTTGGCAGAGGCCATTCACCAAATCACAGTTTCGCAAGATCCGATTCACCGCAGTGTTCTGCAGGCTTGCCGCGATTTTCCGGAAATGGTGGCCGGTAAAGACCGACTTGCAACCCGCAAGATGGTGGAGGTTGAGGGCTTGTTCATGAAGGAAGGCGCCGAAGGAGTCAATGTGGGTTCGATGCCGGATGGACGGACCTTCGCCTACAAGATTGAAGATGGCTCCTCGCGTGCCATGGGCGCATTGGTCGTCGCAGTGCTCAAGGAGTTCGGAATCGCCGCCCCTGCCGAAAACACGCCTATATATGGGGGAAATAAGGTAGTTGGAGCCATACGCGCCCATTTATAAGGCAGGTAGACTGATCTGATGAATGGACGCATCGCAACATTGATGATTCATTCATCCCCGCTTGATCAACCTGGAATCGGTGATGCGGGCGGAATGAACATCTATGTGGCCGAGAACGCAAAGCGGATGGCCGCGATGGGCGTGAGCGTTGATATCTTCACACGTCGAAACCATAAAGACCTCCCGGACGTTGTTGACTTGGCACCAGGTGTGACGGTTCGCCACATTGATGGCGGCCCAGTGGAAGGCGTAACGAAGGAAGAGCTACCAAACTATATTGACGCGTTAGCCGAGCAATTTAAAAAGGCAATCTGCGGCAAGACGCTCTACGACGTGATCCACTCGCATTATTGGATTTCGGGCAAAGTCGGAATCCCAGCCAGCAAGAAGTACAACATTCCGCTTATCCATACGATGCACACGATGGCCAAGGTCAAGAACCTTAATCTGGCCGAGGATGAATCGCCCGAACCAGAATTGCGCGTGATTGGTGAGACCGAGGTCGTTGCGGCGTCGAGTGCCCTCATCGCTAACACCGATTCAGAGGCAGCGAGTCTGGTCTCGTTATACGGTGCTTGCCCCGACATTGTTCATGTTGTCACACCGGGTGTTGATCTTTACACCTTCACGCCTGGAAACGGACGTGCAGAAGCGCGCCGGGTTCTGAATATTCCCCTCGACGCGCAGGTGATCGCTTTCGTTGGGCGTATACAGCCGCATAAAGGACCAGAACTTCTTATCCGTGCCACGTCGGAAATGCTCGCGCATTCACCTCACCTGCGTGCAAAGTTGATCGTTTACATTATCGGTGGAGCGTCGGGCAGTGGGACTACCGAAGTCGAACGCCTCAAGGAATTGGTGAACTGGCTCGGACTCTCTGATGTGATCCGTTTCCTTCCTCCTCTTCCGCGAATGGAATTGCCTGATTGGTATCGTGCGGCTGATCTGGTCTGCGTTCCAAGTTACAGCGAATCATTTGGTCTGGTTGCTCTGGAAGCACAGGCTTGCGGCACGCCCGTTGTTGCGACGGCAGTCGGCGGCCTGCGCACGGCAGTCGCCGATGGCATCTCGGGCGTACTGGTGGATGGACATGACCCACGCGCCTGGTCTTCAGTTCTTGCCCGCTTGCTTGTCGAACCGCAGCGCCGCACCCTTCTCTCACTCGGCGCCCTCGAGCATTCCTCGCATTTCGGATGGGATGCCACCGCCCGCGGCACTCTTGATATCTACGATCGAGTTATCTCAGATCAGGCGCACCAAAACACCTCTATCGGCGGGTAGTGTCGATGGCGAAGATCGATCCACGAGTCACCCTCGAAGAGTTCTTCGATTCTCATGACCTCGATTTCGAGCGCAAGGATGAAAATACCTTTCTGGTTACATTGCCGGGGGAGAAGAAACTCCAAACCCATTGTGCTTTAGTTGTAGGCGATCATTCACTCAGCATCAATGCCTTCATGATCCGCAAACCTGATGAGAATGAGGGCAAGGTTTTCGAGTGGTGTCTGCAGAAAAATGCATCAATGTATGGGGTCGCTTTTGCGCTAAATGAACTTGGTGACCTGTATCTAGTGGGAAGGCTCCCATTAACTGCAGTGACCGATCAAGAAATCGATCGATTGCTTGGCTCGATTTTGCAGTATTCGGATTCGTCTTTTAATCAACTTCTGGAATTAGGTTTTGCTTCCTCAATTCGACGCGAGTGGGCCTGGAGAGTTTCGCGGGGAGAATCACTGGCAAACCTCAAAGCGTTCGAGCATTTGATCTAAGCAGCGTAATGTTGGCAAAATAGCCCCATGACACACACATTGATTCTGCTTCGCCATGGCGAAAGTGAATGGAACGCCAAAAACCTTTTCACCGGATGGGTTGACGTCCGTCTCTCCCAATTGGGTGAAAGTGAAGCTAGTAAGGCGGGCGCCCTTCTCACTTCCCGTGGCTTGTTGCCCGATGTTGTGCACACCTCGCTGTTACGCCGAGCAATTGCAACCTCGCAGCTTGCTCTGGATTCTTGCGATCGACATTGGATTCCAGTCCGCCGCTCTTGGCGCTTGAACGAACGTCACTATGGTGCGTTGCAGGGAAAAGATAAGCGCGAGACTTTGGAGAAGTACGGCGAAGAACAATTCAAACTGTGGCGACGTTCCTACGATGTTCCGCCTCCGCCCATTGATGATTCTGATCCCTACAGTCAGTTTGGCGATCCGCGCTATGCAGACCTAGGCGATGCAATGCCACGTACCGAATGTCTCAAGGATGTTGTGAATCGGATGCTCCCGTACTGGAGCGATGCGATCGTTCCCGACCTGCAATCTAGAAAAGTCGTGCTGGTTACTGCGCACGGCAATTCGCTGCGCGCCCTCGTGAAGCATCTAGATGGCATATCGGATGCCGATATCTCAGAGTTGAACATCCCCACGGGTATTCCGTTGCTGTATGAGTTGGACGAGAAGATGATGCCGACCCGTAAGGGTGGGGAGTATCTCGATCCTGCCGCAGCCAAGGCCGCTATTGATGCGGTGGCAAATCAGGGCAAACGCTAGAGGGAATCATCCTTTTCGGAGGCATATTCACCCGTAACTAGGAAGTAGACGCGGCGCGCGACCGAGACAGCATGGTCGGCGCAGCGTTCGTAGTAACGACCGAGCAGGGTCATGTCGATGGCCGTCTCGGTTCCGTGCGGCCATGCGTCATCGAGCAGGGTCACAAAAAGCTTGCGGTGCAATTTATCCATCTCGTCGTCATCAATTTCGAGTTCGACGGCGGACTGCAAATCATGATTCTGGATGACATGGGTGGTCTTGTCGATGATGCGCTTGGCAACGTTTCCCATCTCCTGAATTGTTGCGGACAATTCTGGCGGCACCGCTTTCTGGGGATAGCGCATGCGCGCAATCTTGGCGATGTGGTGGCCCATGTCGCCCATGCGCTCAATGTCGGCGCTCATACGCAGCGAAGTGACAAGCATCCGCAGATCACCGGCAACGGGTTGCTGCCGGGCGAGGAGGTTGAGGGTCTTCGCATCCAAATCGTGCTGCATCGTGTCGATGTAATCGTCATCGGAGATAACTTGCTCGGCCAACTGCAGGTCCGCGGTAAGCAGGGCGGTTGTGGCAAGCTCCATCGATCGACCGACTCGTTCCCCCATGTCAATGAGGGTCTGGGTGATCGAATTGAGATCATCATGAAATGCATCGCGCATAGTCGAACAATATCTCTTGTGAGCCCCATTTCGGAGGCTGTAAGTGAACGGGAATTGAATGAAGGGCAAAGACTTGGGCCAAAAGAGGTTTTTTCGCGTTATTGGTTGGGTTGCTCGCCACTAACAACTCTACGATAAGGGAGTGATACGTCGACGCCGAGTCTCTGAAGCCCCCTCATTGGAGATTCCATCTGGCGTACTGGATCTGCTTGCGATCATCGATGCGGAGTTTCTGGTTCTGGCTCCCGGAGAAGTGGTTCTTCGCTCATCAACCCACTCGGGAGCGCTCGGGCTTGTAAGGGATGGGCGTTTGGTCTCTGATCCGATTCTGGCGCTCGTCCGAGCTGTGCGGCGCTCGCGTGAATACCAAGAAGGAACGGTCGAACTGCCACGTGGCCCTATCGGCGCGGGAATGCACGACCTCCTAGTCCGTGTTTCCCCGCTGGGCGAGCGAGGCCTGGTTGTTGTGCTGATCTTCGACGACAGTGAATATCGCCGACTTGATGCTATTCGTCGAGATTTCATTGCGAACATCTCGCATGAATTGAAGACTCCTATCGGGGCGCTATCGATCTTGAGCGAAGCGGTGCTGGGCGCTAGCGATGATCCGCAAGCGATCGTCAAATTCGCAACCAGGATGCAGACGGAAGCCAAGCGGCTCTCCGACTTAGTACAGGAAATCATTGATCTTTCGCGACTTCAAGATGATGACCCGTTGAAGAATGCCAAGGTCCTTAAGTTAGCCGACCTGATTTCCGAAGCCATTGATGGTTCCAGAATGGCGGCGGAAGCACGCAACATCTCAATATCTTTCACGAAGTTGGGAGATTTCGAAGTACTAGGTGATCGACGTCAGATCGAGATGGCGATCAGCAACCTTGTCGAAAACGCCATCAATTACAGTTCTGACGGAACTCGCGTTGCCGTGGCTCTTCGCAAGCAAGATAACTTGGCTGAGATCTCTATTTCAGATCAAGGAGTTGGAATCCCAGAGAAGGACATCGAACGAATCTTTGAGCGTTTCTATCGAGTGGATCCAGCGCGATCGCGCGCAACGGGAGGTACGGGCTTAGGTCTATCAATCGTCAAACATGTGGTCAATAATCATGGTGGAGACATTTCTGTTTGGAGCGTGGAGGATGCAGGAAGCACCTTCACGATTCGCCTTCCACTCTTTGTTAATGTGAAATCCATGGAACTGTCCCAATCGGAGGAAAGATGACACGCATTCTCGTTGTCGAAGATGAAGCATCATTTTCGGAAGCGTTGGCTTATCTACTCGGGCGCGAGGGATTCGAAGTAAGCGTCGCTGATAACGGAGTGAAAGCAGTCGAAGAATTTGATCGCAATGGTGCTGACCTGGTCCTGCTAGATCTGATGTTGCCGGGACTCTCTGGTACCGAGGTATGCCGACAACTTCGTACTCGCTCAAATGTGCCCATAATTATGCTTACGGCAAAGGATTCTGAGGTGGATAAGGTCGTGGGCCTCGAACTCGGCGCCGATGACTACATAACAAAGCCCTATTCCTCACGGGAATTGTTGGCGCGTATCCACGCGGTGCTGCGGAGAATTGGTGACCAATCTCTTGGCTCCGATGACGGACATGTACTGGTCGCCGGTCCAGTGCGGATGGATACGGAACGACATTTGGTTTCGGTCAACAACGAAGCAGTCAATTTCCCTTTGAAAGAATTTGAGCTGCTCGAATTCCTTATGCGCAATTCGGGTCGGGTGCTAACACGCCTGCAACTCATCGATCGAGTGTGGGGAAGCGATTACGTCGGCGATACAAAAACACTGGACGTGCATATCAAACGTCTGCGCGCCAAGATCGAGAAAGACCCGGCAAATCCTGTGTACATCCAAACCGTCAGAGGTTTGGGTTACAAGATGGAGTCTTAGGCTCCAACGTTGGCGTAGACGCCGCTTCGTTCGCGAACAATCGCGTCAAGAGTAAGTTCACCCGCGCTTGCGAATGCAAATGTGACTTTAACCCTCGAACCTGGGGCCGCGTTGAGTCCAGGAACAATTGCAGATGCATTTGCGCTATCACCGGCAAATCGAACAGCAACGTTCTGCTTCAGCGGAATATTTTGTTGCGAAAGAGTTGCATTTACTCCGCCAACGTTTATGCCAAGCAATGTGTCTGCTGTTGGATTTTCGTTGACGATTGTTCCGACGAGCACTGCCGAGCCATCAGGTTGGGCCACAAGCAGAACTGAATCGACCTTAAGGTTGTTGCCATACGTGGTGACTGAGCCGTCCACACCATCGGTTACTTGGGTAATCATTTTGGTAGGCGCATCTTTACCTGAACCGCACGCGCTCAGAGAGAGCGCCAGCGAAACGGAAAGGGTCAAGACTGCGAATTTACGCACATGCATCAGATTCTCCCTGCAAACGTATGGGTACCTATAAGGAACGCTTTTGGCTGGCGCAATTCTCTCACGCCTACTCCAATAACCCGCAAAAGCCTTATTTTGCGCCTAAATTGGGGGGTGATTACTGACACTGGGTGCTGGTATTATTAGTCCCTAACGAAGGGCATTTCATGTCATTTAAGGTCGGCGAAACCGTTGTTTACCCTCATCACGGCGCGGCTCTAATCGAAGCCATCGAAACACGTTTGATCAAAGGCGAAGAGAAGACCTATTTAGTGCTCAAAATTGCGCAGGGCGATCTGACCGTCCGAGTTCCCTCCGACAATGTGGATCTGGTCGGCGTACGCGATGTCGTTGACAGCGCCGGGCTCGATCGAGTCTTCAATGTGCTCCGTCAGCCATACACCGAAGAACCCACCAACTGGTCCCGCCGATACAAGGCAAACCTCGAGAAGCTGGCATCTGGTGATGTCATCAAGGTGGCCGAGGTTGTTCGCGACCTTTACCGCCGCGATCTTGACCGTGGACTCTCTGCTGGTGAGAAGCGGATGCTTGCGAAGGCAAAGCAGATTCTCATTTCCGAACTTGCCCTTGCCGAGCGCACGGATGAAGAGAAGGCCGCAGTTATTCTTGACGAGGTTCTTGCTTCTTAAACCTCCTTCTTTGGAAGGCAACCTATGACTCCTCCCATGAACGAGGGCGTACCTCGGTTCCGCACGGGGGTCGGTGTGGATGCACACGCCTTCTCAGTGGATCACGATCGGCCGATGTGGCTTGCCGGTCTTCTCTGGCCTGACGAAATCGGTGTCGAGGCACATTCTGACGGTGACGTGGCCGCCCATGCGATCTGCGATGCTCTGCTTTCCGCTGCTGGCTTGGGAGATCTAGGCAGCAATTTTGGCGTCGCCCGACCGGAGTACCGCCATGCCTCAGGTTCGCAACTTCTGGCAGAGACACTTCAACTCATTAGCGATGCGAATTACTTGATTGCCAACGTATCGGTACAGGTAATTGGCAATCGCCCCAAGATTGGCTCGCGCAGAAGCGAGGCCGTTGCGGCTATATCCGAGGCTCTCGGAGGCGCAGATGTTTCCATATCGGCGACTACGACCGATGGTCTTGGATTCACTGGAGAAGGTCGCGGAATTGCCGCGGTTGCCTCGGCGCTGATCTATTCCTCCTTCTAGTCCCATCAACGCCACAAGATAGACTTCCGTGATGAGTTCGCTGACGCTATATGACACCTTGTCGCGCACCGCTCAACCTTTTTCCCCCATCAAGAATGGGGAAGCCACCATCTATCTCTGCGGTGCGACTGTTCAAGCTCCTCCCCACATTGGACATGTTCGTAGCGCAATCAACTTCGACATCTTGCGTCGATGGTTGAGCAAGAGCGGATACCAAGTGAGTCTGATCCGTAACGTCACCGATATCGACGACAAGATTCTCAACAAGGCGAAGGTGGAAGGCCTCACCTGGTGGGCTCTTGCGATGAAATACGAACGTGCCTTCGCCGCGGCTTACGAGGCAGTCAATGTCATTCCCCCGACGTACGAGCCGCGGGCTACAGGCCACATCACGCAGATGGTCGAATTGATGCAGATATTGATTGATAAGGGGATTGGCTACGCCCCAGGAAATGGCGATGTTTACCTCGAAGTGCGAAAACTCAAGAACTACTTGGCACTTTCCCGACAGAACGTGGACGATCTGCAATCTGCGGCGGACTCTGATGACACTTTCAAGAAGGACCAACGAGATTTTGCGATGTGGAAAGCCGCCAAACCGGGCGAGCCTTCCTGGCCGACGCCGTGGGGATCGGGCAGACCTGGTTGGCATTTGGAGTGCTCTGCAATGGCACACGCATATTTAGGTGAGGCTTTTGATATTCACGGTGGCGGATTGGATCTCATCTTCCCTCATCACGAAAATGAAATCGCGCAGTCACAGGCGGCTGGCTGGCCCTTCGCCAAACTCTGGATGCACAACGCTCTTGTTACTGCGTCTGGCGAGAAGATGAGCAAGTCGCTGGGAAATTCCATGCAAGTAAGCGCGGTGCTAGAACGGGTACGCCGCATCGAATTACGTTGGTATCTCAGCAGTGCTCATTACCGTTCGATCCTGGAATATTCACCAGAGGCACTGGATGAATCTGCCGTCGCCTTCCGCCGAATTGAAAGCTTCCTCGATCGCGCATCACAAATTCTTGGCAACCCGCCGGTTCCGACTTTGAGCAAGGGTTTCATCGACGCCATGAACGACGACCTCGCGGTTCCGCAAGCGCTCGCCTGCATTTCGGATGCTCTGCACGATGGCAACGTCGCGCTCACGACATCGGATGTCGCAACCATCGAAGCAAAAGCCAACGAAATTCGCGGCGCACTCGATGTCCTCGGTTGCGACCCATACGACCCGGCTTTCGCCGAAGGCGGAGACTTTGACCTGCGCGACGCGCTGGAAGGTACGATCGATGTTGCCTTGAAACAACGGCAGGCCGCCCGCGAGCGTAAAGATTTTGCTGCATCGGATGCAATCCGCGACGGTTTAGCCGCCGTGGGAATTGCAATTGAAGATACGCCGCAAGGACCACGATGGTCGATCACACATACGGAAGAGCGGTAATCGAGATGGCTGGAAATTCGCAGAAGCGTGGAGCAGTTCGCGCCACTAGCAAGAAGGGTCCGAGCGCGGGCACAGGCGGAAAGAACAAGAAGCGCCTCACCGGCAAAGGTCCTACCCCTAAAGCAGAGGACCGTCCCTACCACGCGGCTGCCAAGCGAAAGAAAGCTGCTGCTACCAAAGAGACGCGTCCACGTGCTCCGCGGCAGAAGAGCGAGCGTCCTAAGGGCGGAGGAGAACTCGTCGCCGGAAGAAATGCAGTTGTCGAGGCACTACGCGCGGGAGTTCCTGC
>DASXUM010000095.1:0-19117 GCA_036504835.1 Candidatus Nanopelagicaceae bacterium | reverse complement strand
AAGCCCCGGTCAGGTCTGGTTACCGATGGAATGGAGCGAGCTCCGGCACGCGGAATGTTGCGCGCGGTGGGCATGCAGGATGGCGACTGGGTCAAGCCGCAAATAGGCATTGTCTCTTCCTGGAACGAGATAACCCCCTGCAACCTTTCCCTCGACCGGTTGGCCAAAGCCTCGCGCCAAGGCGTCATCGACGCCGGCGGATTCCCCATGCAATTCGGCACTATTTCGGTCTCGGACGGAATCTCGATGGGCCACGAGGGAATGCATTTCTCGCTGGTTTCTCGCGAGGTAATTGCCGATTCAGTTGAGACCGTCATGCAAGCCGAACGCCTCGATGGAATGGTGACCTTCGCAGGGTGCGACAAATCCTTGCCAGGCATGATGATGGCCGCTGCACGTATCGATGTTGCCAGTGTTTTTGTCTATGCCGGCTCGACTCTGCCAGGACAAGTTGATGGCAAAGATGTCACGATCATCGACGCATTCGAAGCAGTTGGAGCATGCGCTCGCGGTCTGATCACGCAAGACAAACTAGATCAAATCGAACGTGCCATCTGCCCCGGCGAAGGTGCATGCGGCGGTATGTACACAGCGAACACCATGGCGACAGTGGGGGAGGCAATCGGACTTTCACTTCCTGGCTCTGCTGCGCCACCAGCGGTTGATCGTCGACGTGATGCGTTCTCGGTAAAAGCAGGTGCTGCAGTTGTTGAATTGATTCGTCAGGGAATCACAACACGCGACATTCTCACAAAGCCAGCATTTGAAAACGCGATCACTGCAGTCATGGCATTGGGCGGATCTACAAACGCCGTCCTGCACTTGCTGGCAATCGCGCATGAGGCCGATGTCGATCTTGAGCTCGAAGATTTCCATCGCATTGGTTCGAAGGTTCCTCTCCTTGGTGACCTCAAACCGTTTGGTCGCTACGTCATGAGCGATATGGACAAGGTCGGTGGCGTGCCCGTCGTTCTGAAAGCATTGCTGGACGCTGGTTTATTACACGGCGACGTTCTGACTGTAACCGGCAAGACCATGGCAGAGAATCTCGCTGAAGTTGCACCACCAGATCCCGATGGCGCTATCTTGCGCGCGATCTCCAAGCCCCTTTCTTTGGGAGGCGGACTCACCGTTCTCAAGGGATCACTTGCGCCAGAAGGTGCGGTCACCAAAACTGCCGGCGTTGATGTCGATCTCTTCGAAGGTCCTGCCAAAGTGTTCGAGCGCGAACAGCAGGCGATGGATGCACTGGAAAACGGTTCGATTCAAGCCGGCGACGTTGTTGTCATTCGCTACGAAGGTCCCAAGGGCGGACCTGGAATGCGCGAGATGTTGATGATCACCGGCGCGATCAAGGGAGCGGGCCTTGGTAAGTCCGTTCTTCTCTTGACCGATGGTCGCTTCTCTGGCGGGACAACGGGACTGTGCGTTGGTCACGTTGCACCTGAGGCTTCATTGGGTGGGCCTATTGCCTTCGTGAAGAATGGCGATCGCGTCCGTATCAACACTGTCGATCGCACATTGGATCTTCTGGTTGATGAAGCAGAACTCGCGAAAAGGCGTGAAAACTTCACTCCTGTTCCGCACAAGTACACCCGCGGTGTTCTTGCCAAGTATGCAAAGTTGGTTGGGTCAGCTAGCAAAGGCGCTGTCTGCGACTAAAATCACTTCTCACCATATGAGATGCCAATCTCAAAAGGTTGACGGTGCCTCACGCGCATACGAGAATATGCGCGTGAGAACATCAGTAGTGATTGAAAAGCGCGCGATCTAGCACAATCAGATCCCGCGCTACCCTCAGTTATCACTGAGGGTTTTTGCATTTATACGGCGCAATTTTTCGATTACGAGACATAGGAAGGAGTGGAAGATGGGCAAAGAAATGACTGGGGCGTCCAGCCTGGTGAAGTCGTTAGAGGCTGCCGGCGTGGATGTCATGTTCGGAATTCCCGGCGGCGCCATTCTTCCCGCCTATGACCCCATCTATGACTCCTCGATCCGCCACATTCTTGTGCGACACGAACAAGGCGCGGGCCACGCGGCGGAAGGGTATGCGCAGGCAACTGGCCGCGTAGGCGTCTGCATTGTTACTTCAGGACCTGGTGCGACAAACCTCGTCACAGCGTTGGCAAATGCGCAGATGGATTCGGTGCCGATAGTTGCCATCACCGGCCAGGTCCCGTCGGCGGCAATCGGAACCGACGCCTTTCAAGAAGCTGATATTCGCGGCATCACGATGCCAATCACCAAACACAATTACCTGATTACCGACCCAGCAGAAATCCCACGTGCGATTGCCGAAGCTTTCCATATCGCCAGCACGGGTCGGCCAGGCCCCGTTCTTGTCGACATTGCAAAAGATGCATTGCAGAAGATGACGACCTTCAAGTATCCGACCAAGATTCATCTGGCGGGATACAAGCCGCAGGTCGAACCCGATGACGAGGCGATCCGCGACGCGGCTGTCCTGATCGCACAGTCGGAGAGGCCGGTTCTTTATGTCGGCGGCGGAATCATCAAGGCGGATGCCAGCAAAGAGTTGATGCGACTTGCCGAACTCATGGGAGCACCCGTTGTAACCACTCTGATGGCACGGGGTGCATTCCCTGACAGCCATCATCTCCATTTGGGCATGCCTGGAATGCACGGAACCGTTGCCGCCGTAACTGCTCTGCAGAAGGCCGATCTGCTAGTGACACTTGGCGCTCGCTTCGACGATCGCGTCACAGGAAAGCTGTCTTCTTTCGCGGTGAACGCCAAGGTAATCCACGCAGATATCGATCCGGCTGAAATCGGCAAGAACCGATATGCAGACGTAGCTGTCATCGGCGATTTGATGCACACGATCAAAGCGTTGATCCCCGCGGTTCAGAAGGAATTCAAGAAATCCAAACCAGATCTAACGTCGTGGTGGAGGCAGATGTCTTCTCTACGTCAGACATACCCCTTGGGCTACACCAAGCCAGAAGACGGCTCGCTTTCTCCTCAATTCGTCATCGAACGAATTGGAGCAATATCTGGTCCTGATTCAATCTACGTCGCAGGCGTTGGCCAACACCAGATGTGGGCTTCTCAGTTTGTGAAGTACGAGAAGCCCCGCACATGGCTGAACTCCGGAGGCCTGGGCACCATGGGTTATGCCGTACCCGCGGCAATGGGTGCCAAAGTCGGAATGCCTGACACGACGGTCTGGGCAATTGATGGCGATGGTTGTTTCCAGATGACAAACCAAGAATTGGTTACCTGCGCCCTCAACAACATTCCGATCAAGGTCGCGATCATCAACAACGAAAGTCTTGGGATGGTCCGCCAGTGGCAGACCATGTTCTACGGAGAGCGCTACTCCAACACCTCACTGCAATCCAAGTTCATCCCCGACTTTGTGAAATTAGCGGATGCCATGGGCTGCGCAGGTCTTCGTTGCGAGCGCCCCGAAGATGTTGACGCAGTGATCAAGGAAGCAATGTCGATCAATGATCAGCCAGTGGTTGTTGACTTCAGAGTCTTCAAGGATGCAATGGTCTGGCCGATGGTGGCAGCAGGCGCGTCAAATGACGAAATCATGATCGCTCGGGGACTGGCCCCCGACTGGGATTCGCAGGAGTTGTGATGAGTAAACATACGCTCGCAGTTCTCGTTGAAAACAGCCCCGGTGTCCTAGCGCGCGTTGCGTCTCTGTTCTCGCGTCGCGCCTACAACATCGACTCATTGGCAGTTGGACCGACAGAGAATCCGGATCTGTCTCGAATGACCATCGTCCTCAATGTCGAAGGCCACGTGCTCGACCAGGTCATGGCCCAGGTATACAAACTCGTTAACGTCATTGCGGTTTCGGAGATGCCGGTGGATTCAACCGTTCATCGCGAGTTGCTTCTCGTGAAGGTTGGCGCCGAGAAAATGGATGAAGTCTTGGCAGTGGTTGCTCGCTACGATGCCAAGGTCGTCGATGAGGACGAAGAGGCACTCACAATCGAGTGCACGGCCGAGAGCGTTCATATCGAAGCCCTCTTGAAGGCGCTAACACCCTTTGGAATCAAGGAATTGGTCCAGTCCGGGTTGGTAGCACTCGAGCGTGGTACGGCCGCACTTTCAGACCGTACGCTTAGCGCACAGGGAATTTCGACGCTTCATGAAATCAGCACACAAGCCGACTACCAGAATTAAAAAACCAAAGAAACAGAAAAGGGAGAACACCGTGGCAACGATGTATCACGATGAAGACGCTGACCTGTCCGTTATTCAAGGTCGAAAGGTCGCCGTCATCGGTTATGGCTCGCAGGGTCATGCCCACGCGCTGAACCTTCGTGACAGCGGGGTTGATGTCCGCGTCGGTCTTGCCGATGGCTCGAAGTCGCGCGAGAAGGCCGAAGCAGAAGGCTTGCGCGTCGTCTCTGTCGCCGAGGCTGTCAAAGAGGCCACGGTCATCATGATCCTTGCGCCAGATCCCGTGCAGCGTCATATCTACGCTGAATCAATTCTTCCCAACCTCAAAGATGGCGACGCGATCTTCTTCGGTCACGGGTTCAACATTCGTTACGGCTACATCAAGCCACCAGCCAACGTAGATGTCGCCATGGTTGCCCCTAAGGGCCCAGGCCACTTGGTACGACGCGAGTTTTCTGCCGGGCGTGGGGTTCCGGTGATCGTCGCTGTCGAACAGGACTCAACCGGCAGTGCTTGGCCTCTTACTCTTTCTTATGCAAAGGCAATCGGCGGACTTCGTGCCGGTGGAATTCTCACCACCTTTACGGAAGAGACCGAGACCGACCTCTTCGGAGAGCAAGCGGTTCTCTGCGGTGGTGCCTCTCAGTTGGTCATGTACGGATTCGAGACTCTCGTCGAAGCCGGCTACCAGCCAGAAGTTGCTTACTTCGAGTGCCTTCACGAACTCAAGTTGATCGTCGACTTGATGTACGAAGGTGGAATCGCAAAACAGCGTTGGTCGGTCTCTGATACCGCCGAATACGGAGATTACGTTTCTGGTCCGCGGGTAATCGATCCGCACGTCAAAGAGAACATGAAGGCAGTGTTGGCCGATATTCAAAGCGGTGCCTTTGCCAAGCGCTTCATTGATGATCAAGATGCCGGCGCCCCAGAGTTCAAGGAACTTCGTGCCAAGGGTGCCGCCCATCCAATTGAGGCGGTCGGCCGCGAACTCCGCAAGATGATGTCATGGGTCAAGAACTCCAAAGATGATTACACAGAAGGAAGCGCTGCACGTGGCTAAACCTGTCGTACTGATTGCTGAAGAGTTAAGCCCGGCGACCCTTGAGGCGCTTGGCCCGGATTTTGAGGTGCGGCATTGCGATGGGGCAAACCGTGCTGAACTTCTGGAGGCTCTTGGAAAAGGTGTCGATGCGGTACTGATTCGCTCTGCGACAAAGATGGATGCAGAGGCAATCGGTGCGGCAAAGGGTTTGAAGGTCATCGCTCGTGCTGGTGTAGGTCTAGATAACGTTGAAATTCCTGCCGCGACTGCTGCGGGTGTGATGGTTGTCAATGCACCGACCTCGAATATCGTCAGTGCAGCAGAGCTTGCCATTGCGTTGCTACTTGCCTCCGCGCGTCACATTTCACCGGCGCACGCGGCACTCCGTGCCGGCAAGTGGGCGCGTTCGAAATACACCGGTGTCGAATTGTTCGAGAAGACATTAGGAATCGTTGGATTCGGCCGGATCGGCCAACTTGTTGCGGCACGCATGCAGGCTTTCGGCATGAAGGTTGTTGCCTACGATCCGTATTTGCAGCCAGCTCGTGCGGCTCAATTGGGTGTGCGCCTAGTTGATCTTGACGAACTACTTGGCATCAGCGATTTCATCACGATTCACCTTCCCAAGACTAAAGAGACTGCCAATCTCATCGGTGTCGATGCCCTTAAGAAGGTCAAGCCGACAGTGCGCATCATCAACGCCGCCCGCGGTGGAGTTCTCGATGAAGCAGCACTCTTCGATGCAATTACTGAAGGTCGCGTTGGCGGGGCAGGACTGGATGTCTTCTCAACCGAACCTTGTACAGACTCGCCACTTTTCCGCCTCGACCAAGTTGTTGCTACGCCTCACCTTGGCGCATCCACCGATGAAGCTCAGGAGCGGGCGGGTATTGCAGTAGCAGTATCCGTACGGAAGGCGTTGGCGGGAGAACTCGTACCCGACGCGGTCAACGTCAAGGGCGGGATCATCCACGAGGATGTTCGTCCCGCACTTTCTCTCGTTGAGAAACTAGCTGGTGTCCTTGTTGGTTTGGCAGGGGAAGTCCCCGTCAATATCGAGGTAGCCGTTCATGGTGAGATCGCACAGCATGACTGCTCGGTCTTGGCGATCAGCGCCCTTAAAGGCGCCCTGCTTGGGCTAGGCGCCGAAGATGTCACATATGTGAATGCACCTGGCCTTGCGCAAGAGCGTGGTCTTGGTACAACAGTGACGACCGATGAGGTTTCTCCAGAGCATCGCAACATCGTGACTCTCAACGCTGCGCTTTCGCGTGGGCTGAAGATCACGGTAAGCGGAACATTGATGGGCATCCGTCAAGTTCAGAAGATCGTGGCAATTGATTCCTACGATCTTGATGTCGTACCGTCTGAGAACATGATCTTCATGCGTTACGCAGATCGACCTGGTGTTGTCGGAACCGTGGGAAATATCCTCGGCCAATCTTCCATCAATATCGGCGGAATGCAGGTAGCGCGCAACCACGAAGGCGGCGAAGCGCTTATGGCTATCACCGTTGATTCGCCCGTTGTTCCCGCTGTCCTTGATTCCCTCGCCAAAGAGACCGGCGCAAATCTTGTTCGCTCTGTGACGTTAGGTGCATAAGACAATGGCGAAGAAAGAATTCAATCTGGCAGTTATCCCTGGAGATGGAATCGGCATCGAAGTTGTTGCCGAGGGGTTGAAGGTTCTGGATGCAGTGAGCGAGAAGTACGGGGTCACGTTTTCGAAGACTTCATACGATCTCGGTGCCACATACTGGCACCGCACCGGCGAAGTCCTTCCCGACTCTGTCATGGAAGAGCTCGCCAAGAGCGATGTCATCTTGCTTGGTGCCGTTGGGCATCCAACCGTGCCCAGTGGAGTCTTGGAGCGCGGACTGCTTTTGAAATTGCGTTTCGCATTCGACCAATACGTGAATTTGCGTCCGGCACGTTTGTATCCGGGTGTCACCTCGCCATTGGCGGGAGTCGAATCACTCGATTTCATCGTTGTGCGCGAAGGAACTGAAGGTCCATATGTAGGCGCTGGCGGTGTGCTTGCACAAGGTACCGACGCCGAGATCGCAACTGAGGAGAGTCTGAATACTCGAAGAGGTGCAGAGCGCGTCATTCGAGATGCCTTTGCTCGCGCCATGACGCGGTCGCGCAAGAAGGTGACCCTGGTTCACAAGAACAACGTCCTCACTCATTCTGGCGGTTTGTGGACGCGCACATTCAATGAGGTTGCCAAAGAGTTTCCAGAGATCACCACCGACTACCTCCACGTCGATGCTGCCTCCATGTTCTTCATTACCAACCCAGATCGCTTTGATGTCGTTGTAACTGACAACCTTTTCGGCGACATCTTGACTGATGTAGCCGCAGCCATTTGCGGTGGAATCGGTTTGGCTGCCTCGGGCAACATCAACCCGACGGGCAAATTCCCATCAATGTTCGAACCAGTTCATGGTTCTGCACCCGATATCGCGGGCAAAGGTCTTGCCGACCCAACCGCCACGGTGATGTCGGTTGCGATGATGTTGAGCCATCTCGGCCTAGACGATGCGGCCGCCGATGTCGAACGAGTTGTGGCGCAAGACTTGCGCACACGTGGCACAATCAAGCGAAGCACCAGCGAAATTGGAAGTGCCTTAGCAACGGCCCTGAAGGGATAGAACTATGACGGTCAAAATCACTCCTTCGACACATGCAGTATCCGCGGCGGATCGCGCCGAGAAGGTGGCAAAGCCAGGTTTTGGCAAGTACTACACGGATCACATGGTTGTCGCGGAGTGGACCGAAGAAGATGGCTGGGGTCAGGCCGAATTAAAGCCATATGGTCCGATTTCACTGGACCCTGCGGCCATGGTCTTCCATTATGGTCAGGAAATTTTCGAGGGATTGAAGGCTTACCGCCAGCCAGATGGAAGCATCTCCCTGTTTCGACCAGAGGCGAACGCGCTTCGTTTTCAAAGAAGCGCCGATCGCTTAGCCCTTCCACCACTCCCGACTCAAACTTTTCTCGAGAGTTTAGATGCACTCGTTAAACAGGATGCGGGCTGGGTTCCGAGCAATTTCGGGGAGTCCCTGTATCTTCGACCGTTCATGTTTGCGACAGAGGTAGGACTAGGTGTTCGTCCAACCAACCGCGCGATGTACATGCTCATCGCAACTCCCGCAGCCGCATATTTCAATTCGGATAATGCAGTCACCGTATGGATCTCGATGGAATATGTGCGTGCGGTTCCAGGCGGTACTGGTGAGGCAAAATGCGGTGGCAACTACGCCGCATCACTAATCGCGCAGAAGGAAGCCGCCAAAGAGGGTTGCGACCAAGTCGTCTGGATTGACGCCAAGGAACGCAAGTGGGTCGAAGAGATGGGCGGCATGAACCTTTACTTCGTAAAGGGCCGCGGCGCCGATGCGACCATCGTGACACCGAAATTAACTGGCGCATTGTTGCCGGGAGTCACACGTGATTCGATCCTGACATTGGCAAAGGACCTTGGTTATAAATCAGAAGAAGTGATGATCAGCATTGACGAATGGCGCGATGGCGTAAAGCGCGGGGAGATCTCCGAGATCTTTGCCTGCGGAACCGCGGCGGTCGTAACGCCTGTGGGAAGTGCGAAGAGCGCCAAGGGCACATGGGTAACCGGTGACGGCACGCCTGGTCCAATCACCAAGCAGATCCGTGAGACTTTGCTTGGTATTCAACACGGCACCATTGCCGACAAGCATCATTGGATGCGAAAAGTTCTGTAATGACCTCAGATGCATTTCATATCTACGACACCACCCTGCGAGATGGAGCCCAACAGGAGGGGTTGAATCTCTCTGTCCATGACAAGTTAGCAATAGCCCGTCATTTGGATGATTTAGGTGTCGGATTCATTGAAGGTGGTTGGCCGGGGGCAAATCCCAAGGACACCGAATTTTTCGAACGCGCCAAGACTGAATTGAAACTGAAGAACGCGACCTTCGTTGCTTTTGGCGCTACCCGTCGTCCCAATGTGAATGCCGCAGACGATGTCCTTCTAGGTGCGTTGCGAAATTCTGGTGCATCGGCTGTCACCCTTGTTGCAAAGGCTTATGACCGTCACGTCGATTTGGCACTTCGAACAACGCTGGACGAGAACTTGGCGATGATCGCCGATTCGATCAAGCATCTGCGCGGCGAAGGTCAGCGCGTGTTCCTAGATGCCGAACATTTCTTCGACGGCTACCGGTCCAATCGCGCTTACGCCCTTGAAGTAGTGAGGGTCGCGGCCGAGGCGGGTGCAGATGTCGTGGCACTCTGCGATACAAACGGCGGAATGCTTCCCGATGAACTTGCAGACGTCGTCCACGATATTTTGCAGAGCACGTCCGCGCGCCTCGGCATCCATTGCCACAATGACACAGGCTGCGCAGTTGCAAACTCGATGGCAGCCGTCGCGGCGGGCGTTACACACGTGCAAGGCACCCTGAACGGCTATGGCGAACGCACGGGCAACGCTGATTTGGTGACAATCATCGCCAACCTGCAATTGAAGAAGGGTCAGCAAGTACTTCCGAAAGGTGCGTTGCAAGAAGCGTTCCGCATTTCACATGCGGTAGCAGAAGTGACCAACGTGGCACCAAGTGCCCGCCAACCCTACGTAGGAGTTTCAGCTTTTGCCCACAAAGCAGGTCTGCACGCCAGCGCAATCAAAGTAGACCCCTCGTTGTACCAACATGAGGATCCCTCATCTGTTGGAAATGACATGCGCATGCTCGTTTCAGAAATGGCGGGTCGGGCATCTATCGAATTGAAATCTCAGGAACTCGGTATCGATCTTGGGGGAGATCGTGAGGTCATCGGACGAGTTGTCGAGCGCGTTAAAGAGATGGAAGCGCACGGATTCACCTTTGAAGCAGCCGACGCATCCTTTGAATTGCTCCTTCGCGAGGAGGCCACAGGAGTTCGGCCAAGTTTCTTCTCGATTGACCACTGGCTGACAACCGTTGAAAGATCTGCCGACCAGCACATAGTGACGAAGGCGGAGATCACGCTCACCGCACAGGGTGAGAGGTTTTCCTGCACTGGGGAAGGAAATGGCCCCGTCAACGCTTTCGATAAGGCACTCCGCTCGGGCCTGCTTCGTTTCTATCCGGAATTGGCGCAACTCGAACTTACTGACTACAAAGTGCGCATCCTGGAAGGCCGCTTGGGAACGGGGGCGATCACTCGCGTTCTCGTCGAAACTAGCGACGGCAAGGGAGAGTGGAACACTGTTGGCGTCCACGAGAACGTGATTGCGGCATCGGCGATGGCTCTTGAAGACGCGGTGACATTTGGACTACTGCGATTGGGACGGATTCCTATCAAGTAATTGGTCGATGGCCCTACTTGGTCGATTTCACTCGGCGCCCACGATAGCGAAGGGTAGGAATTAGAATGCCGAGCAGTCCAATATCCCAGAAGGCCCATATGACGTTGACTATTGTCGCGATTGACTCATTCCGACCCCACGTTAATCGCAAGATTCCGAGTACAACTGCGAAAATGAGGACGATGAATAGTCCGATTTGATATTTGATGAATTGCCACTCGTGGCGGATTCCTCGGACGGTAGGGGGTAGTACCTCTTGAGGAAGATTCTGATGAAAGTGGACATTCCTGACGGCGTTGATCAACGCCTCCAGCCATACGGGAAAAAGCGCAAAGCCGTATTGCTGAGCCCGCCACTTGGTCACACCTTGGCTTACCAACACAAAGAGCAGTTGGTTGGCAATTATGAATGGAACGAAATGAAGAAGAAACGTGGTTGAGTATGCCTTCAACGGAAGAACTCCGAAACTCAAGTAAAGAATGGGAGCTGCAAAGTAGGACAAGGCGGCTAAGCCATAAAGATAACTCCACAACGTTGCGAAATACATGAGTCTCTGCGCGATCGTGAGACCCTGTTTCGTGAGAGGTTTTTCACGGAGGAGCGCTTGCATCGAACCTTGAGCCCATCGAAGCCGTTGATTCACCATTGCGCCTAGATCTTCAGGTTCTAGACCAACGGCGAGGTTCTCGTGGTGGTAAATGCTCCTCCAGCCCCTTGCATGAAGTTTCATCGAAGTTGCTAGCGCTTCAGCGGCCGAATCGGTCGCAAGAGGCAGGAGTGCTTCACGTCGAAGGACCGCATTTGAGCCACAATAAATCGTCGCGTTCCATGCATTCTTGCCTTGCTGAATTGGACCATTGAAGAGCGATGTTTGGCTACCGAGCGGATCGTACGGCGTGACATTTCCCGTCCAGCAAGGTGTTTGCACGATCGCGACTTTTGGATCTTTAAAGTATTCGAGAGTGTGGTCGAGAATTTCTGGATACGGAACTTGGTCCGCTTCGAGGACGAGCATGAACTCGCCACTTGTGACTTCTAGTGCTTCACTGAAGTTCCCAGTAGACATTTCTCCCCGGGTGAGGTATCCAATGCCGAACGCTTCGGCGGCATTCCTCAAGTCTTTTCGGTCACCGTAGTCGAGAATCCACGTTTGGTGGGGGTATCGAATCTTCCGAGCAGCGTCTGCGGTCGCGATCACAATTCTGGTCGGTTCATCGTGCGTTGTGATAACAACGTCTACAGAGAGTCCTTCTCTTGGTGCATGAATTTCATGTCTCGGATTTGCCCGCCAGATTGTTAACCCGAAGAACACCAGGTCGATGAGGCTGTAGGTCTCTGCCAATACGAGGGGAAGCGCGATCCACCAGTTGGCCCAATTCACAGAGGCGAACCAGCGCCAAGCCAGGTAATTGGCACCTAAGAGCACAGTGACGACGACGCAGATACGAATAAGAGAATTCCGCTTCATCGCAGCACCCCGTTATCTTTTCAATTATTAGTTTAGGTGCGTTAGCAAAGAAAAAGGCAGTCCCCCGTTAATCTTGAGACGTGACACCAGGAGATCTTTCGCACGTATCTGCCGCCTTTGAGCGGCATCTGCGCGGAGAGCGGAACCTCTCGCCTCACAGTATTCGCGCTTACGTGGGGGATTTGGAGAGTCTGCTCCACCATCTGGAAGCCCTGGGTGTCTCTGATATTTCTCAGCTGGAGCTCTCGCACATTCGTTCGTGGCTGGCGACCATGCAGGTTAAGGGAGGAGCGCGTACCTCTTTATCTAGGCGTGCTGTTTCCATACGTCTGTTCACAAAATGGGCGTTCAAGACTGGCCTTACCTCCTCGGATGTGGGATTTGGCCTAGCCATACCAAAGGCGCATCGCACTCTGCCTGATGTATTGGATATACCCAATGCGCTCCTTGCCATGCAGGCACTGGCAACCCGGGTGGGTGAAGAAGAGACTCCTGTGGCCCTGCGCGATTGCGCGATGGTGGAGGTCCTCTATGCAAGTGGTGCTCGAGTGGCCGAATTATGTGGATTGGATTTCGGGAATGTCGATTACGAAAGAAAGACGATCCGCGTCCTCGGCAAAGGCAATAAAGAAAGGACAATTCCCATTGGCAACCCCGCGATGAGTGCCCTCAAAGCTTGGCTCAAGGATGGACGGCCCCTTCTTGAGACTAAAGACTCCATGAATGCGGTCTTTATCGGAGTCCGCGGAAAGCGGATCGATCAACGCACAGTACGAACCGTGGTCTACGAGGCGCTTTCGGCGCTGGAAGGAGTCGAGCGTATGGGTCCGCATGGTCTGCGCCATTCTGCGGCGACTCATCTTTTGGAGGGTGGGGCCGATCTTCGAACAGTTCAAGAGATTCTGGGGCATGCCTCGCTTGCCACAACCCAGATCTACACCCATGTCTCAACAGAAAGACTTCAAAAAGCCTTCAAACAGGCTCATCCCAGGGCCTAGTCGCCCCAATTAATGCGGAGTTTGCACGCATGCCAGTCGGGTAGGATTCACCCTGCATCACAAAACTGTGATGACTTCACGCACCTAGCTAGAACCACCTCGGTCCAGTTCGCTGGTCGGTGTTTTAGGTGCAGAGGGCCAGCAAGTAGTTGGCCCAATAACCGAGAGCGATCTTCGTAAAGAAGTTCGCAAGAAGGAGTGTGCCGCCATGGCGGTTGTAACAATGCGAGAACTTCTCGACAGCGGAGTCCACTTCGGACACCAGACTCGTCGATGGAATCCAAAGATGAAGCGCTTTATTTTCACCGAGCGCAATGGCATCTACATCATCGATATCCAGCAATCACTAGGACTTATCGACAGCGCCTATGAGTTCGTGAAGGATGTAGTCGCCAAGGGCGGACATGTTCTTTATGTCGGAACAAAGAAGCAGGCTCAAGAGCCGATCATTCAGCAGTCCGCACGCGTTGGCATGCCATATGTCACCGAGCGTTGGTTGGGCGGAATGCTCACCAACTTCCCAACCGTGTACAAGCGCATCCAGCGCCTCAAGGAACTTGAAGCCCTTGAAAGCGCTAACGACCAATTGCTGACCAAGAAGGAATTGCTTGTTCTTCGCCGCGAACGCGAGAAGTTGAACAAGAACCTCAACGGAATTCGTAACATGACCAAGTTGCCAAGCGCGATCTGGGTAGTCGACACAAAGAAGGAGCACCTTGCAGTCGCTGAGGCGAAGAAGCTAGGTATCCCAGTTATTGCGATCCTCGACACGAACTGCGATCCGGACGAAGTTGATTTCAAGATCCCAGGCAACGACGATGCGATCCGTTCAATCGGACTCCTTACGCGCGTGATCACCGATGCAATTGCCGCGGGCTTGCAAGCACGTGCTGCAAATGTGAAGGAAGAAGTAAAGCCTGACGCAGAGTCAGTCGCAGCCGGAGAACCTTTGGCTGATTGGGAGAAGGAAGTCCTTGCTGGATCCACAGCAGAGACACCTGCAGAAACTCCCGTCGAGACCGTAGTAGAAGTACCAGTAGTCAACGAGACTGCTGCCGTAACGGAGGCTTAAATTGAATTACTCAGCAGCAGATGTAAAGAGACTTCGCGAGGCGACAGCCGCGGGAATGCTTGATTGCAAGAAGGCGCTAGATGAGGCCGATGGCGATTACGACAAGGCCATCGAGATCATCCGCGTCAAGGGCTTGAAGGGCGTCACAAAGCGCGAAGGCCGCTTGACCTCCAACGGTCTTGTTGTTGCACGCGTTCAGAACAATGTCGGTGTCATGCTCGAACTCAACTGCGAGACTGACTTCGTTTCAAAGGGCGAACGCTTTCAGGCGCTCGCCGACGAACTCTTGGAGCACTTGATCGAGTCGAACCTCTCCGATCTCGATGCCTTCTTGGCCTCAGAGATCAAGCCTGGCCGCAAGGTCCAAGACGTGATCGACGAAGCCAATGCAACTTTGGGCGAGAAGATCGAAGTTCGTCGTATCGCAGTCCTTGAAGGGCCCGTCGGCATCTACTTGCACCGCACCAGCCCGGATCTACCTCCGCAACTTGGCGTGATCGTCCAGTTGACCAAGGACGCACTCGAAGTTGGCAAGGATGTGGCCCAACATATCGCCGCATTCGCGCCTTCATACGTTTCGCGTGAAGACGTTCCGGCTGAGCTCATTGAAAATGAGCGTCACGTTGCCGAAGAGACTGCTCGAAATGAAGGAAAGCCAGAAGCTGCGCTCTCCAAGATCATCGAGGGCCGCATAACTGGCTTCGTCAAGGAGGTCAGCTTGATTGAGCAGGCCTTCGCGAAGGATGCCAAGAAGACGGTCAAGCAGATTCTCGACGAAGCCGGCACGGCCGTTAAGGCCTTCAAGCGCTTCCGCGTGGGTCAGTAACGAAAGAGAACTAAGACCTTTAGAATCTCATCCATAAGCGAAAGGAGCACTCATGCCCGGTACTAGAGGTAGTTACGGGCGAGTGCTCCTTAAACTTTCTGGCGAGGTTTTTGGCGGCGAAAAGGGCATCGGGGTCGATCCCGATGTCGTGCAAGATGTGGCAAAGCAGATTGCTGACGTGGTTCGCACCGGCGTGCAGGTCGCCATTGTTGTCGGAGGCGGCAACTACTTCCGCGGAGCCGAGTTGCAACTAAGAGGTATGGACCGTCCGCGCGCTGACTACATGGGCATGCTTGGTACGGTCATGAACTGCCTGGCCCTTCAGGATTTCCTAGAGAAACAAGGCATCGACACGCGAGTTCAGACCGCCATCACCATGGGTCAAGTAGCAGAGCCGTATATCCCACGTCGCGCCATTCGACACCTGGAAAAAGGTCGAGTAGTTATTTTCGGAGCCGGCGCAGGAATGCCCTTCTTCACCACGGATACGGTCGCAGCACAGCGGGCCTTGGAAATCGGAGCCGAAGCCCTTCTTCTTGCCAAGAGCGGGGTTGACGGCGTGTATTCCAGCGATCCCAAAAAGGATCCCAGTGCGACTAAGTTCGACAATATTTCCTACGACGACGTCATATCCAAATCTTTGGCCGTTGCTGATGCAGCGGCTTTCAGCATCTGCCGCGAAAACGACCTTCCGATTATTGTTTTTGACCTTAAAGTCAATGGAAATATCGGTCGTGCGGTACGCGGTGAAGTAATAGGTACTCTTGTCGCATAAGCACCGCGATACCAACCACATTTTCGAGCAAGTTATCTAGAGGGAGACGGAGTAGTAATGAGTGATGTTGCAGGCACCCTCAAGGATGCTGATTCAAAAATGGATAAGGCCATCGACGTGGCAAAGGAAGATTTCGCCAGCGTACGTACCGGTCGCGCCAACCCGTCTCTTTTCAGCAAGATCATGGTTGATTACTACGGCACCTTCACCTCGCTTTCGCAGCTCGCCTCGATACAGGTCCCCGAGGCGCGGATGGCTCTCATTTCACCTTTCGACAAAGGCGCTATGGCGGCCATTGAAAAGGCGATCAGAGAATCTGATTTGGGCGTCAACCCGGGAAATGACGGCGTAGTAATCCGCGTTGCATTTCCGCAATTGACCGAGGAGCGCCGCAAGGAGTACATCAAGGTTGTCCGTACGAAGGCGGAAGATGCAAAGATCTCACTCCGCAACATCCGTCGTGGCGCCAAAGAAACCATTGAGAAACTCGAAAAAGACGGCCTCATCGGAAAAGATGACTTAACTCGCGGTGAGAAGGAACTTGAGAAGATTACCTCCGATCATGTTGCGAAAATCGATGATCTTCTAAAGCACAAGGAGATTGAACTTCTCGAGGTTTGAGAGTTCATTCAACGGCGCATGAATGACTTACATTCAATAAACGAAGCGATAAACAAGCGAGCCGGTCGTCGCCTCCTTCCTTCGATTGCCGTCAGCGTGTCAATCATTGCCGCAGTCTGGTTTGCACTGGCATATCATCGCGAACTCTTCGCAATTCTCGTAGGAATCGCAGTCATCTTCGGCATTCGCGAGATTTCTCGCGCATTCGACGCGGACAACACGCACATATCTGTTCCGCCACTGGTACTTGCGACAATAGTTTTGACACTTGCGACTTGGCGGGGGAGCTTGGCTGGCCTAGCGATCGCGACCGCTTTCTGTCTGCCAAATCTCTTGGTCTTTCTATTGTGGAAGGGTCCGGAAGGCTTCGTTAAGCGGGCTACTGCAACGACCCTTGTTTTGATCTACCTGCCATTTCTGGCTGGCTTCATCATTCTTCTCGCGCGCCCATTTGATGGATTCGATCGGGTAATGACCTTCGTGGTTCTCATCGCGTGCAACGACACCTTTGGATACTTGGTTGGCGTTGCGGCAGGGCGACATCCGCTCGTTCCAAAGATCAGTCCCAAGAAGACGTGGGAGGGACTGGCGGGCTCGCTTTTCTTCACCATTATCGGAGGAGCGCTGAGCTTTCACTACCTGATGCATGAACACTGGTGGATCGGCGCGATTGTTGGATTAATTGTCGTTTTCACTGCAACCAGCGGCGACCTCATTGAGAGCGCGCTTAAACGTGATCTTTCATTGAAGGACATGGGCACTTTATTGCCTGGCCACGGGGGAGTCATGGATCGAATTGATTCAGCGTTGTTGTCAGGACCCGCCGTGTGGCTGGCCTTTGAAATTGTGAAGCGCTACCTATGACACGCCCCGACCAGCCAAGCGACATCAAACTTGTATTTGATGAACCAAAATTAAAGAAGAAGACTCCTCGACATATCGCGGATTTTTCTCCTGAGCAACGACGAGAACTCGCAAAGGAACTGGGACTTCCCGCGTTTAGAGCAAACCAAGTGGCTAACCACTATTTCACCCACTTGAATTCGCCGCCCGAAACTTGGTCGGATATCCCGGCTGAATTGCGCACAACCCTTGCCGAGCTTTTTACTCCCAAGTTGATAGAGCTTGTTCGATCCGTGACATGCGACAACGGGATGACGCGCAAAGATCTTTGGCGTCTTCATGACGGCGTACTCGTCGAGAGCGTACTTATGCGATACACAGATCGCACGACTGTCTGCATTTCATCACAAGCTGGCTGTGGAATGAACTGCCCCTTCTGCGCGACGGGGCAGGCGGGGTTGACTCGCAACTTAACTGCTGGGGAAATCACCGAGCAGATTGTCGCTTCCTCACGCGCGTGTGAATCAGGTGAGTTGCCGGGTGGGCCGACGCGCCTTTCCAATATCGTCTTTATGGGGATGGGCGAGCCGTTGGCGAACTACAACGCAGTAATGCGGACGCTTCGAAATATCACCGATCCCAACCCACAAGGTCTGGGAATCAGCGCACGCTCAGTGGTCGTCTCCACGGTGGGTCTAGTAAATGGAATCGAAAAACTTATGAATGAGGGATTGCCCGTTACTTTGGCAGTCTCTCTCCATACTCCCGATGACGAGTTGCGCAACACGCTGGTGCCAATTAACTCGCGGTGGAAGGTGAAGGAAGTCCTTGCTGCTGCCGACGCATACGCGGAGAAAACCGGTCGGCGCTACTCGATCGAATATGCGCTGATTCGAGATATCAACGACCAAACATGGCGATCTGATCTACTTGGACGACTTCTTAAGAATCGAAATGCGCACGTAAACCTGATTCCACTCAACCCCACCCCGGGGTCAAAGTGGACCGCATCGCGGCCTGAGGATGAATTAGAGTTTGTGCGAATCCTGGAAAGCTACGGAGTCCCGACCACTGTCCGGGATACCAGGGGGCGCGAAATCGAGGGCGCTTGCGGACAATTGGCGGCCCTTGAAGTTCAAAGATTGATAGAAACAGCAGACGGATCTGAAAAATGAAAGCCGTATGCCTTCAGAAAGCAATTGTGCAGCAAGATTCTTGACTACCCCGACCACAAAAGAATGAGTACTCTCATTCCCAAGTATGGTTCATGACCGTGGGAGAAATATTGCGATAGCCGGCGAGCGCCGAGGCACGATGAATTCCGCTGGATTTTCCGAATAAAACACCAACGGACCGTGTTACCGGCTGTCCCGAATTTCTGAGGGATATGCGATCTTTTCCGAAAATGCAATCTATAACGAAAGTTAATCAAAATTCTTCGCGCCATTCACCCCTTGGGCGTAGACAGTTTGTCGAGCATGCACCATGATTTGGGCAAGAATTACGGAAGGAACCCCCCGTCCTTCCCCAACCTTGACGGAAAGAAAGGTACATACGTGTCCAAAAAAATAAGAGTTCTCTCTGGAGCACTCGGCATGATTCTGGCGACCACCGCCCTTGCCGCGATGCCAGCAAATGCCGCGGTAAATGCCGCGACAGCTCCAAATGCCTCCGCGTTCGGCGGAATGGCGAAGTTGATTAAGGCCGCTCAGAAGGAAGGCGCGCTTAACCTCATCGCGACACCACGTGACTGGGCCGACTATGGCGATGCCATGGACATTATGACCAACGTTTTTGGCATCAAGATTAATAGCGATAACCCAGATGGATCTTCATCACAGGAAATTGAAGCCATCAAGACGACTAAGAACATGGCAAAGATGCCAGATGTTGTAGACATCGGACTTTCACACGTGGCAGAAGCCGCTGGTCTGTTCGCCAACTACAAGGTACGTAACTGGATCGACATCCC
>DASXUM010000094.1:0-2639 GCA_036504835.1 Candidatus Nanopelagicaceae bacterium | reverse complement strand
TTACTCCGGGAGTATTTGTGCAGAGACTGATTCACACCACGAACCGACCAAAAGATATTGAACAGCGCACGGTACGCCCCGTCGCAGAAAAGCAGGGATAAAGACCATGGCATGGACACGAGATGAAATGGCCGCGATCGCTGCTACCGAATTGAAAGACGGTGACTACGTAAACTTGGGAATCGGCATCCCGACACTAGTCGCGAACAACTTGCCCGCTGGTGTTTCCGTGACACTGCAGAGCGAGAACGGAATACTCGGTATGGGGCCCTTTCCCTATGAAGGTGAAGAAGATGCCGATCTCATCAATGCCGGAAAGCAGACGGTCACCCTTCTTCCTGGTGCCGCCATCTTCGATTCATCGATGTCATTCAGCATGATCCGAGGCGGGCATGTGAAGGTTGCCATCCTTGGTGCGATGGAAGTTTCCGGTAGCGGAGACCTCGCCAACTGGACCATCCCCGGCAAAATGGTTAAGGGCATGGGCGGTGCCATGGATCTTGTCGCCGGCACACCGCGCGTTGTTGTCTTGACCGAGCATGTGGCAAAAGACGGCAAGCCAAAGATCGTCAACAAGTGCTCGCTGCCATTGACCGGTGTCAAAGTCGTCGATCGAATCATCTCCGACCTCGCGGTCTTTGATATTACGGAGAATGGTCTGGTTCTTCGTCGTCGCGCCCCAGGGGTAAGCGTTGAAGAATTACGCGAAAAAACCGAACCAGAATTCGCGATTGAAGAGCAGGTTTAGCGCTTAAAGATCAGCGCATCTCCCTGACCGCCGCCGCCGCACAGGGCAGCAACTCCGTATCCGCTGCCCTTTTCCTTCAATAAATAGGCAATATGTAGGGCGATGCGCGCTCCCGACATGCCAAGTGGGTGCCCGACTGCTATCGCTCCGCCGTGGACATTCACTTTGGCAAGGTCAAAACCCAACGCCTTCGATGATGCGATACCTACGGCCGCGAAAGCTTCGTTGATCTCAACGAAATCGAACTTGTCCAGACCGATTCCCTCTTTCTTGGCCGCCAATTTGATCGCGTTGGCGGGCTGTTCATGAAGTGATGCGTCAGGCCCAGCAACCATGCCTTGGGCGCCGATTTCGCAGAGCCAATCAAGCCCCAATTCAATTGCCTTTTCCTTCAACATAACGACGACAGCTGCTCCGCCATCTGAGATCTGCGAGGAGGAACCTGCGGTAATTGTCCCTGTCGATGAGAAGACCGGCTTGAGTTTTGCAAGGGCTTCAAGCGTTGTCTCGGCGCGCACACCTTCATCGCTAGTAAATAGCGTGACGTTACCCTTGCGATCCTTGAGTTCGACTGGGGTGATCTCCTTATCAAAGACACCTTCTGATTGCGCTTTAGCCGCGCGGAGATGTGATTGAACCGCAAAGACATCTTGTTCCTCGCGGGTCACGGAATATCGCGCGTTGTACTTCTCGGTCGCATCGCCCATTCCAATATGTTCAACTGCGCAGAAAAGGCCGTCAAACATCATCGAGTCTTTCAATGTGGCATCGCCCAATTTGAAACCTGCGCGAGAATTCATCAGAACATGTGGGGCATTCGTCATCGACTCCATACCGCCGGCGACGATGATGTCGTACTCATTGGCACGAATGAGTTGATCGGCAAGGGCAATCGCGTTCAAACCAGAAAGACATACTTTGTTTACGACGATCGAAGGAACATCGAGTGGAAGTCCGCCTTTAACTGCGGCCTGTCGTGCAGGTCCTTGCCCTGCGCCTGCTTGAAGCACTTGTCCCATAATCACGTATTGGACTTGCTCGGGTGAGATACCCGCGCGTTCGACGGCCGCCTTGATTGCAATCCCGCCAAGATCGGTCCCGCTTAGTCCGCTTAATGTTCCGCTCAAACGTCCAATAGGAGTTCGGGCTCCTGCCACAATCACTGAAGTTCTCATGAGCCGTACATTAGTCAGATATCAAACCCGCACCAACTGAAAATTCTGTGTCTGTAAGCACATAGATCACCCCTGGAGCCGCTGTAAGACTCCGCCTGATGCTTGACATATGAGTGTCGCCTGATCCTTGACACTTCTTGGTGGTTATTTATAACTCATTTCCTTCTAGTTGTCTCAGCGTTTCTCTTGCGGATCACCTCCCCGGGTTTATTTCGCAATGCGCTCTTGATCAATTCTGCGCCGTCCCAGATCTGGACCATCTCTTTCTGGATGTGGACATCGACGTTGTGACCATTGCGGTGCTTGCCCACGCTGATCTGCTGCCAGGCGATGCTGACCACCCCGTTGGCTCCCACTCGACGCGTGACCCAGTCTGGTCCTTGCCGGACCTCATCTAGAGCTGTTGTGTCGGGCATCGGGCCCACGATGACATTGCCTAGAGAGGTGAACCGGCTCATCGGTGTCACCATGCCGATGCCTTGATGGGGCCTGACGGTGTTGTATTGATGGACCCATGCATCGAGTTCTTCTTGGGCACTTGCTTTGGAATCGAAGATGCGGTCGGCGAGGAACTCGGTGCGCAGGCTGCGGTGGAAGCGCTCGATCTTTCCTGTTGTGGTGGGAGAGCGGGGAGCGGTGAGCACGTGGTCGATGCCGTTCTCACGGCAGATCCTGTCGAAGAGCACTTCGACGCTCTTGTTGGAGTTGAAGCGGCC
>DASXUM010000093.1:0-3817 GCA_036504835.1 Candidatus Nanopelagicaceae bacterium | reverse complement strand
TAAAGTTCCTACTTAATTAAGTCAAGACTTAATTAGTGCTGATTTGGGTAGGGGATCACTATGGGTTCTTCCTGGATTCATGACTAAGCGTGGAGCTGAGGGGAATCGAACCCCTGACCTTCTCATTGCGAACGAGACGCGCTACCAACTGCGCTACAGCCCCTGACCGGAACTCCGAGGAGGGCCGATTAAGTTAGAGGCAGGTTAGCACCCGATGTTGGAACTTGGAATTACTCGTTGGCGGCGCGGTTCTGGCGCAGCCGTTCGACGGCCTCCTCTGCCAGTTGCTGATCGAAGACCTCGTCGCGGGTTGGAGCCACCGCCGAAAGAGCCTCATTGGCCAGGCGCTCCTGCTCCTCGGACCAGGCTCCAGGAATGGTCAAATCGATGACCCGCTTGGGGACAACGGCCTTGGGGGCGCTCACATATGTTGGAAGAGGGACGCTATTTGGCTGCCATGAATTGCGCAGCTCGGCCGTGCCCTTGGGAAGGATAACTACGCCGCTGATTTCGCGATCTGCAAGTGGAACCCAGTGCTCGCGAGATTCTTTGGGTGTGAAAACTTGCGAAAGATTTGTGGGTGATACGCCTGCAGTCGAACGGTGCAATTGCGTAACACGACGACGGTGAAGTCGATCCGCAACAGTCTGCCTGCGAACATGTGCGACGTAGCCGGCAAGGCCAACAACAGGAATCGCTAAATAAACAGGTGAAATTGAATTAAATGCGGTCTCAAAAATAGTTGCAAGCAAGACAAGGATGAGGAGCGCGAAAACAATTCGACGTCTCAACAACACCTGCGCGATTTTCGATTCGCGATCAAGTTCTGTGTGCACTGGTCCCGAACTCATAGAATCCTCACTCGTCGAACTAGTAACAATTCTCATCGCGCTCTTGTAGCGCTCAACAGATTTTCCTGACAACTCGTCATGACTATGTACCCATCGGGGAACAAAATAGGCAACCCACATCCCGACAATGGATAGATAGATAATTCCTGACGCCATGATGCTTAAAGATAGAGGCAGGAGTATCAGGTTTCAGGTATTTACGTGGGCAATTTGCCCCATTTTTCGCAAATCGATCAGGCTAAATAATTTTCGGATTGACTCGGACGAAACAGAGATGATCCCTCCAGTGCCCGTCAATATGCAGGAATTTGGGCCGCTCTCCTTCAAAGTGGTAGCCCGCCTTCTCAGCAACTCTTCGGGAAGCGGCATTCTCGGGCCGCAGATTTATCTCAATTCTGTGAAGCCCCAATACGTTGAAGCCGTACTCGGTCATCATCACGACGGCCCTCGTCGTGATTCCCCGATTGGCGAATCTCTGATCGACCCAGTATCCAATGTGAGCCCCACGCAGCGCTCCCATCACGATGCCGCCCATTGTTATCTGCCCGACCAAGGCGCCCTCAAACCAAATCGCCAAACTCAACGATCGCTGTGCGCGGCCTTCACGATTGTGTGAAGCGACCATCTGATAGAACGAGGGAAGGTCTGCATCCTGGCTTTCACCCGGAACTATCGGCCGTGTCGCCTCCCATGGCGCCAGCCATTCTCGATTAACGGCGCGGACTTCATCCCATTTCCCACGATCACGCAGACGAAGTGGCCGGAGAGTTATGCCATGCGATGTGAGTACAACGGGCCACTTTCCGTATGTCATTGTCCTACCTAAAAATATCGGCGTCGAAGGACGACAACCGTAACCTCTGCACCAGCTTCTAAGCCAACATCTGATTCGGGAACGGCAATGAGGGCATTGGAATCTGACAAAGTGGCCATGTCCTCTTGATCCGGAAGGGCACGGACCGAACGACCGTCCTCGGATAAGAAGGCACGCAGATACGTACGAGCGCCGTGGGCAGAGGCGATGGGCTTTTCGAGGCGGGCCTTCACCGAGGGGCGATGGATATTGGACGATCCCAACATGGTGCGGATCATGGGACGGATGAAGAGTTCGAGTGAGATATAGGCGGAGATCGGGTCTCCCGGCAGGGTGACCACGGGGGTTCGGTCCGGGCCGATGAGGCCGAAATTGTGACGGCCGCTGGCTTCTATTGCCAGATCCACGGTGGTTATCTCGCCGAGCGCGCTCAATGCCCGCGTGATCAGGTCGAAGGAATCATCGTGGCGCTCGCCGCTGACTACCACAAGGTCAGCACGGACAAGTTGGTCTTCAACGACTGATTTGAGTTCGTGCTCGTCATTTGGAATCGAGAAGACCCGGTAGCCGACGGCCCCTGCCTCGCGAACCGATGTCGTGAGCAACCATGAGTTGGTCTCGTACTCCTCGCCAAGGGAGAGATGCTCGCCGGGTTCTACAAGATCAGGCCCGGCCGAGATGACGACCACCCGCGGGTGCGGACGAGTCGGAAGGGACTTGAGGCCGATCGAAGCCGCCAGCCCGATCTGCGTGGAACGAATCCGAGATCCGGCCCGCATCACAAGGCGATCACCCGAATAGATGTCATCGGCCAACGTCGCGCCATGGGCATCGAGCAATGGCATCGCGAAGGGATCGAGAGGGCGACAGATTGAAAGTAAGGAGGTCAGAAACTCATCGACCTTGATTTGCTCTGACATACTCCCACCATACTTGTTATTGGATTATTTCTAGGCATTTATAGGGGATTGCGGTGAACACAGCAGAACAAAAAAGGGCACTCCGAGATCGATTCCGTCGAGAACGCCGCGACAGGTATGTGGCCTCGACTTTTGTATATCTGCTCAGCGCTCCAGAGATGAGCAAGGCCACATGCGTGACGAGTTACCTCTCAGTCGGCGATGAGCCCAGCACACACGAACTCAACCGCGAGCTCATCTCCCGCGGAATCACGGTCTTGCTCCCTCGAGTTGCCGGGAAGGCTCTTCAGTGGGTCGAGTGGGACGGAGATATGAAGAACCTCAAAGAGACCCGCAAACTTCTTGAGCCAATCGGCAAAGAAAGAACAGATGTTTCTGATGTCGATGTGATGATCGTGCCTGCACTCCACATCGATCAAGATGGCTACCGACTTGGTCAGGGCGGCGGCTACTACGACCGGACCATGCCGAATATGCCCGGATGGAAAGTGGGCATCGTGTATCCCGGGGAAATCACCGGCGATTTGTTGCCACGCGACGAGTGGGATGTTCGACTCTCCGCGGCCGCGACCCCCGATCTCATCGTGAGGTTCGGTCAGTAATTAACGCTTGATATTCCTCGCCATGATGATGCGTTGAATCTGATTGGTGCCTTCATAGATCTGGGTTAGTTTGGCGTCGCGCATCATGCGTTCGACCGGATAATCCGAAACGTAACCGTATCCGCCCATGATCTGCACCGCATCCGTCGTCACTTTCATCGCGGTATCGCTGGCAAATGTCTTGCATGCGGCGGCGAAGAATTTCAGATCGGAATCCCCGCGATCACTTTTCGCAGCGGCTGCGTACGTAAGTTGCCTGGCTGCCTCAATGTTCATCGCCATATCAGCCAGCATGAATTGGATTCCCTGAAAATCAAAGATCGGCTTATTGAACTGGTGGCGCTCGTGGGCGTAATTGCTGGCAACATCCAGCGCACCTTGCGCTAGGCCAAGTGCCTGCGCCGCAATTGTGATTCGCGTGTGATCCAGCGTTTCCATCGCGACAGCGAAACCTTCGTTGACTGGAGTTATACGCCGGTCATCGGAAAGCTCAACGTTGTCGAAATACACCTCGCGAGTTGGGGAGCCGCGAAACCCCATCTTCTTCTCGTGTGCGCCAAAAGAAACGCCGGGATCGCTTTTTTCGACAATGAAAGCGGTAATTCCCGCATCACGCTTATCAGGATCGGT
>DASXUM010000092.1:0-2192 GCA_036504835.1 Candidatus Nanopelagicaceae bacterium | reverse complement strand
GTTCTGAATGTCCCGATCATCAAGGGCGATACGCCGATTAAAGAACGCGAACACCTCTTCAATCTTTTCCGCAAGGGCGAGATCAAATGCTTGGTCGTTTCCAAGGTTGCGAACTTCTCCATTGATCTACCGGAAGCATCGGTTGCAATTCAAGTTTCAGGCGCCTTCGGTTCACGTCAGGAAGAGGCACAGCGCCTGGGACGAATCCTGCGTCCCAAAGCCGATGGTCGCACCGCACGTTTCTACTCCGTCGTATCGCGCGACACCATCGATCAGGATTTTGCGCAGAACCGCCAGCGATTCCTAGCTGAACAGGGTTACTCGTATCGGATTATTGACGCCGACGATGTCTATCAAGGGAAGATCTGAATCGATCGGGATCCACCCGGTAAAAGTCATGGTGCTCGCCGTCGATCTGGATGACGGGAATCTGCTCTCCGTACTTCTCTTCTAGTACCGGATCCCCCTCGATAAAGCGTTTTTCGATATCAAAATGTAATTCTTCCTGCAGGGACTCCAAGGTCTCAATGGCAACCTCGCAGAGATGGCAGCCTTTGCGGGTGTAGACGGTGACAAGGTTTCGAGTGGTCAAACTTCCATCTCCTTCTGGCAAGGTCCGCATGAGAGTCGGCTGTGGGACACCGTCAAATCATCTCACCCTGCTACGGTTTCCCAATATGCATACCGGACGAAGAAACCCCATTCGCGCAGGCATTGCCCTCGTCGCGATCTTTGCTGGTCTCTTTTCCGTACCGCAAGCACAGGCGCTCTCTATTGTTCACGAACGTCCCTCCACCGTGTGGGGACACACATATGCAGGACCTGCAACAAAGAATCTTGAATCAACCAACACTGACGGGGCACATCTGGCAAAACAGAGCACCTTCATCGTCACATACAACAACTTCCCCACATGGGCGAAGAACGACGTGCAGGCGGCCATTGATGTTTGGTCGGAGAATTTCGCTTCGACTGTTCCGATAAACGTAGATGCGACATGGGGACGTTCTTCAACATCTGGAATCCTTGGAAGTGCCAGACCTGGCAATTATTTTTCGGGATTTGCGGGAGCCCCCGATGCCACTCTCTGGTATCCCTCGGCGCTGGCGAATGCACTTGCCGGTGATGACCTGGATAAGAACAGTCCAGAGATAGTCATTCAGGCAAATTCGAATGTGAATTGGGATCAGAGAAACGACGGACAACCAACCTCTGCCGAATACGACCTTGAGTCAGTCTTCATTCACGAACTCGGGCACGGCCTGGGATTTCTCTCAACTGATGCATACGACACTTATTTCAAGTATGGAATTCTTGATCAACCAACGCCGTTTGATGCATATGCGCAGACAAGTGACGGTCGCCGACTTTCAGACTTCGCCTCTCCATCGCTCGAACTTGGAACCGCTCTTACAAGCACACTGGTCTGGTCTGGTCCACTCGGGATCCAAGCAAACAATGGGGTGAAACCGCTGCTCTATACGCCATCCCATTACGAGGTCGGATCCTCCGTAAGCCATCTGGATGAGGCGACGTTCTCCTCCGCCGGTCTCAACGCTGTAATGACTCCGAACTTGGATGCGGGGGAAGTTTTCCATCAACCTGGCCCGCTTGTTGTCGCGATGCTGCAGGACCTGAGGAATAAGCCACCGGCCGGAATTGCCAGCACTATGCCGCTGCCTCCCCGCAATATTGCCGCGCTTGTCGGGGACAAATCGGCGGTAATCACCTTTGACCTGCCCAGCAATAGTCGTACTTCCCAAATCACCAGTTACACAATCACTAACAACCGCACTGGCCAAGCAATCTCGGCCACCGCAAGCCCAGTTCTGATTTCGGGCCTTAAGAACGGTCTCTCCTACACCTTCTCAATCTATTCAACTAACGACTTGGGTCAATCCGAGGCCGTGCAGACAAATGCGGTCACGCCTCAACCTGCCTGGAAAGCCACCGTTCTCGATTCATTATCTGACGGGGAACACATCGCAACGACGTTATTTAGAACCCAACCTGCGATCGTCTACACGGATAGCAAGCGCGGATGGGTACGCGTTGCACTTTGGGATGGCAAAGGTTGGCGCAAACTCACCGTCGATGGTCGAGGTGGAACTGGCGGCCGAACACTTCATAACGTGGCGGGCCCAGTATCAGTTTGCGCGAGTGGATCTGGAAAGTATCAAATCCTGCATATC
>DASXUM010000091.1:0-5571 GCA_036504835.1 Candidatus Nanopelagicaceae bacterium | reverse complement strand
CCCCGAAATTTACAGTTACGTAAGCACAGATGGTTTAGGCAACGGCGACGTCAACGCTCGCGATGATCGTGATAGCGCCGGAAAGGTGCCGTACTCAGTCATAACCGGCCACGAAAGGCGCCACATCAATCGGCTCAACACACCATGGTCCAAAACCATTATCTACGAGGCACATGTTCAAGGACTCACCGCACTCAACCCGGATATCGATCCGGGCGAACGTGGAACCTATCGCGCCCTTGGTCACCCCAGCACGATCGCCCATTTGAAGAAGATCGGCGTTACCGCCCTCGAACTACTTCCAATCCACCATTCCATTACCGAGCCGGCGGTTTGGAATCGAGGGCGAAGGAACTACTGGAATTACAACCCAATTACCTTTTCCGCGCCGCATGCGGCCTATGCGGCAACGCAAGATCCCATTGCCGAACTTCAATGGGCGGTGGATCGATTGCACGAAGCTGCGATCGAAGTCATCTTGGATGTCGTCTTCAACCACACCGGCGAAGGCGGCATCGGCGGCCCCACACTTTCCTTCCGCGGTATCGACAATAAGACGTGGTACCGGCATAACAGCAACGCTGATTTCATTGATGTCACTGGTTGCGGCAACACTGTCAATGCAAGCGCGCCCCCTATTGCAAGGCACATTGTGGATTCTCTCCGTTGGTGGAGTGATGTCATCGGAGTCGACGGGTTCCGCTTCGACCTCGCAACTGCACTTTATGAAGACCACTCTGCCGAAGATGCCTCTCTCTTCACCGCGATCGCGACTGATCCGGCGCTGCGGGATCTGAAGTTAATTTCGGAACCATGGGATGTCAGTCGGTACAGCCTGGGTGATTTTGCATATCCCTGGCGAGAATGGAACGACCACTATCGCGATTCCGTGCGCCAATTCTGGCTTGGCGATCTAGCCCGAGGTTACGGCGAAGGCGTTGCTGATATTGCTTCACGCATCAGCGGATCAAGTGACATCTTCTACTTCCGCGGTCCAACTTCATCCATAAATTTCATCACCGCCCACGACGGCTTCACATTGAACGATCTTGTCTCTTATCAAGAGAAACACAATGAGCCCAACGGCGAAGAGAATCGCGACGGAGCTTCGGCAAATCGATCGTGGAACGCCGGAGTCGAGGGCCCTTCCGAGGATGTGCAAATTCTCAATACCCGACGCTCTCTCAAGAAATCAATGCTGGCCACTTTGATACTTTCAACGGGCGTTCCTATGCTCTCGATGGGAGATGAAGTAAGCCGCACCCAACATGGCTCGAACAATGCGTACACCCAGCCCCTTGATGGACCCGATGATCTCGGCGTCAATCTGGCATGGGATCTCGGCGATGAGGAGCAGGACATCCTCGACGCGGTCACCGAACTCACCAATATCCGCACCTCTTATTTAGCCGAAATCTCCTCAGAATTCTTCTCAGGTGCAGTTGACCTCGGCACGAAGCGAAAAGATATTGCGTGGTTTAGTTTGGGCGGGCGCGAGATGACCGACTCCCACTGGCACGATGGCGACAAGCGCAGCATCACGGTCTTCATCGAGGCAAGTTTCAACCGCGGGCTTCTGCTCCTCCTCAACTCGTCGCAAGAAGAGACGGTCTTCACCCTTCCTGATGAAACCTGGGGCAAGACATTCCGATGTATTTTTGATGCGGCGCACAAGATATCTACCTACGATCCCGTGATTGAAGCACCTTCGGCCAAGGTCAAAGTCTCGCCACATAGCGTGCAGGTTTGGCTCATTTCAGGCTCAGCGTTCTTCTAAATCACGCTCATACTCGTTAGTACAGTCGCTAAGCCCCTAAAATCTAGCCCGTGCTTGCAATCATCGCCCCCGGGCAAGGTTCTCAAACCCCGGGATTTCTCACCCCTTGGTTGGAAGATAAACAATTACGCGACTGCCTAGATTCATGGTCCGAGGCGATTGACCTCAATCTCATCCATCTGGGAACCCAGGCAGGGGCTGAGGAGATTCGCGCGACCGCCAACGCCCAACCCCTCATCGTCAGCGCTGGGCTGCTTGCCATGCGAGCCCTCGGCAATGTCAATGCCACAGTGACTGCTGGGCACTCGGTCGGCGAGATAACCGCTGCGACGATCGCAGGAGTTATCAGCGAGAAAGATGCGATGACATTCGTTCGCGAGCGCGGCCTTGCCATGGCAGTTGCAGCAGCTCAAACACCAACCGGAATGTCTGCTGTGTTAGGCGGAGACCGTGACGAAGTCCTGGCTGCGATTGCGGCCCTCGGATTAGTTGCTGCCAATGACAATGGTGCAGGTCAGATAGTTGCAGCCGGTGAACTCGATGCACTGGCAAAACTTGGCGAGAACCCGCCAACGGGCGCGCGCGTGCGATCCCTTGCGGTGGCCGGCGCCTTCCACACGCCCTTCATGCAACCAGCCGTCGGACACTTGGGCGAATTTGCGACAACAATCACCGTCAATGATCCGATCATGACCATCCTTTCCAACCGCGATGGCACCAATGTGACTTACGGCCACGTTGTCCTTGATCGAATCGTGAATCAGATCGCCAACCCCGTGCGTTGGGATCTGTGCATGCAGACCCTCGGCGAATTAGGAGTAACAGCAGTTCTTGAGTTGCCGCCTGCTGGAACCCTCGTAGGATTAATCAAACGAGCACTTCCGGGCGTAGAAACCCTCGCGCTCAAGTCGCCAGACGATATAGATGCGGCGAGGGATCTTATTTCTCGCCATACCGAAAGCGTGGATGCCACATGATGAATGCGAAACCAGCGATCAACGTTCGGACGGGTTCGAATAGCCGCATCCTCAGCGTAGGGGCATACCAACCTGCACGAGTGGTTCCGAATTCTGAGGTCATTGAGAAGATTGAATCCTCCGATGAATGGATTCGCCAACGCACCGGAATTGAAACGCGTCGCTTCGCCGACGCAGACGAAAGTGTTCTGGATATGGCCGAGGCCGCCTGCCGACAGGCGCTTTCCCGGGCCAAGATTTCCATGGATGAAATCGACACCGTGATTTTGGCGTCGATCACTTATCCCTTCCAAGCCCCTAGTGCCGCTACGGCACTCATTGCGCGCCTCGGCAATCCCAAAGCAGCCGCCTTTGACATCAACGCAGCATGCGCCGGTTTCTGCTACGGCGTAGGGATGGCGAAAGATTTTGTGCGCGCTGGATCCTCGAAACATGTTCTGGTAGTTGGCGTCGAAAAATTATCCGATTTCACCGACCCCTACGATCGCGCGACCGCCTTCATCTTCGCCGATGGCGCTGGCGCGGTAGTCATTGGACCATCTGATGAACCCGGAATCGGACCGACGGTTTGGGGCGCAGATGCCGACTCCCGCGATGCCATCTTGATGGAACCTTCATGGAATGCATTTCGACATGGTGCTCCTGAGGGAGTCTGGCCGAATATCTCTCAACAGGGGCAGACCGTCTTCCGCTGGGCAGTATTTTCCATGAGCAAAGCCGGCACCCGTGCGCTGGAAGCAGCCGGCATCACCCCCGATCAACTCGATGCCTTCATTCCCCACCAAGCCAACGTGCGGATCATCGAATCGATGGCCCGTGAGATGAAATTGCCTGAAAGCGTCGTCATTGCCCAGGACATCAGGACTTCGGGCAATACCTCCGCGGCATCAGTTCCGATCGCCATGAGCGCGCTGCTTGAAGAGCATCCCGAATTGCATGGCGGATTGGCGTTACTCATCGGTTATGGCGCAGGATTGGTCTATGCAGGACAGGTAGTACAACTACCTCCAAAACCTTAATCCCACAACAAGCAGAGACAACTAAGAGACAACTAAGAGACAACTAAGAGAAATAGGTAAAGGAAATATGGCACTGTCACAAGCAGATGTACTCGCAGGCATCAAGGAGATCGTTGAAGAAGTTGCAGGAATTCCTGCCGCATCGATCGAAATGGACAAGAACTTCACAGATGACCTTGATGTCGATTCATTGAGCATGGTTGAGGTTGTTGTTGCCGCCGAAGAGCGCTTTGGCGTCAAGATTCCTGATGATCAGGTTTCAGAGCTCGTAACAGTTGGCGACGCCGTGAATTTCATCGTGAAGGTTTCCGCCTAAACCAGCCCCTGCAGTAGGAGAAACGAAGGATTGAGATGTCTCGTCGTCGCGTTGTAGTTACTGGACTTGGTGCAACCACCCCTGTTGGTGGCGATGTCGCATCCTCCTGGTCAGCACTTCTTGCTGGCCAGAGCGGGATTCGCTCGCTCACTGAGGAATGGGCCGCTACCTTGCCAGTGACTATCGCTGGGCGCGTGGCCGTTGAACCTAGCGAAGTCATGGAGCGCGTCGAAATGCGCCGCTTGGATCGATCAGAGCAGTTTGCTCTGATCGCTTCGCGAGAGGCGTGGAAAGATGCGGGCGCACCAGAGGTTGACCTCGAACGTCTGGGCGTCGTCATCGCTTCGGGTATCGGCGGCGTAACCACGCTTCTCGATCAGTACGACGTTTTGAAGAGCAAGGGTGCTCGCTTTGTCAGCCCGCACACTGTTCCCATGTTGATGCCCAATGGCCCAGCCGCCAATGTCGGCCTCGAACTCAAGGCACGGGCAGGTGTTCACACTCCTGTCAGCGCATGCGCATCCGGAGCCGAAGCAATCGGTTACGCAATGGAGATGATCCGCTCCAACCGCGCAGACATCATCGTTGCCGGTGGAGTGGAGGCCGCGGTTCACGCATTGCCAATGGCCGCCTTCGCTGCAATGAAGGCGCTCTCAACCCGCAATGACGATCCCGCTCGCGCATCACGGCCCTATGACAAAGACCGCGACGGATTCGTGTTAGGCGAAGGCGGCGGCATGCTCGTCTTGGAAGAACTCGAGCACGCCAAGGCGCGCGGCGCGAAGATTTACGCCGAGTTGGCCGGCCAAGGACTTACCTCTGATGGTTATCACATCGCCGCACCAGACCCGGATGGAAGCGGAGTTCAGCGTGCAATTGCCTTTGCTCTGCAAGATTCCGGTCTCACCACGCATGACATTGTCCATTTGAACGCACACGCCACCTCCACTCCTGTGGGAGACATCGCAGAGGCCAATGCGCTTCGCCTTGCACTTGGCTCTGATGCAGATCAAGTTGCTGTCTCCGCCACCAAATCAATGACCGGCCACTTGCTCGGCGGTGCCGGCGCGATTGAATCCGTATTTATCGTGAAGGCGTTGCAAGAGCGATTGGCTCCCCCGACGATCAACATCGACAATTTGGATCCAGAGATCACGATCAACGTGGTTCGCGACAAACCTCTGGCTCTGCCTTCCGGAGACATTGCAGCATTGAACGACTCGTTCGGCTTTGGCGGCCACAACGTCGTCCTTGCCTTCCGCTCGTACTGATCAGCGAGCGCATCATGACAGAGTCAACAGACCCACGTGATCCGCAAGTACGTATGGCGCGATTGGCAGATGCCAATTCGCTAACTCTTATCACTCCCCGCGACAGATCCGGAATGCTGGCCGCCACCGCAAAAATCGGTGGCAATGCCGTCATCATCTTTGCATCCGATGCAACCATTCAAGGCGGAGCGCTTGGACCAGAGGGCGCACG
>DASXUM010000090.1:0-7301 GCA_036504835.1 Candidatus Nanopelagicaceae bacterium | reverse complement strand
TGATTGCCGAAATAACGCGACCGAGATCGCGGGCGGGAAGGAGACTGGGTGTGCCTCCCCCGAAGAAAATCGTGGGGACACTGGCATTTGGCGCCTTGGAATAAGCGATATCTACTTCACGAAGAACCGCATCGATGTAGTCACCCGAGACAGTCTCTAGGGTGCCGCCTTCTCGCAATTCGGATGGTGTGTAGGTGTTGAAATCACAGTACCCGCACCGCTTCACGCAGTAAGGAATGTGGACGTAAAACGACAAGTCCGACATCGCAGTTACTTCCGTGCGGCTTTCGCCTTATCGATGTCGGCGTCAGTTGCAAGGGCTGCCACGAATGCTTCTTGAGGTACTTCTACCCGGCCGACCATCTTCATGCGCTTCTTGCCCTCCTTCTGCTTCTCAAGGAGTGTGCGCTTACGTGAAATGTCACCGCCATAACATTTTGCAAGAACGTCCTTGCGGATTGCGCGGATGTTCTCGCGGGCGATAATCCGCGATCCGATGGCAGCCTGAATAGGAACCTCAAACTGCTGGCGCGGAATCAATGCATGCAATTTCGCCGTCATCATGAGGCCATACGCGTATGCCTTGTCGCGGTGCACGATGGCACTGAAAGCATCGACCGCCTCGCCCTGCAGCAGAATGTCGACCTTCACTAGATCGCCCTCGGCATCCCCGATTGCTTCGTAATCCAGAGAGGCGTAACCGCGGGTACTTGATTTCAACTTGTCGAAGAAGTCGAAGACGATTTCGGCAAGCGGCAATGTGTACCGAATTTCAACGCGGTCTTCCGAAAGATAATCCATTCCCAGCAACGTGCCACGGCGCTGTTGGCACAACTCCATGATCGCGCCGATGAACTCGCTGGGTGCCAAGATCGTGGCGCGCACGATTGGCTCCTCGACGCTCATGATCTTGCCTTCGGGAAATTCGCTGGGGTTGGTGACGATGATCGACTTTCCATCATCCAATTTCACGTTGTAGACAACGTTCGGCGCTGTTGAGATGAGGCTCAAATTCGATTCGCGCTCGAGGCGTTCGCGCACAATCTCCATGTGCAGCAGACCTAAAAATCCGCAGCGGAAACCAAAGCCGAGCGCCGCCGAGGATTCAGGTTCGTATACGAGAGCGGCATCGTTGAGCTGCAATTTGTCTAACGCCTCGCGCAACAACGGATAGTCGGCACCATCAAGCGGATAGAGGCCAGAGAAAACCATTGGTTTCGGGTCTTTGTAGCCAGCCAGAGGAGTCTTCGTCGGGTTGTTGTAATTGGTGACGGTGTCTCCAACACGTGACTGGCGCACATCTTTCACGCCCGTGATCAGATATCCGACCTCGCCCACACCAAGACCCTTACTGGGGATCGGCTCCGGTGAAATGACGCCGACCTCTAACATCTCGTGGCGCACACCGGTTGAGAACATCTGAATCTGATCACGCGAAGAGAGATGACCGTCGACAACACGAACGTACGTGACCACGCCACGGTAGACGTCATAGACGGAATCGAAAATCAGTGCGCGAGCTGGTGCATCGGGATCACCTTGCGGTGCAGGGATCTGCTCGATGATCTGATCCAGAAGTTCGGCAACGCCGGCGCCGGTCTTGCCCGATACAAGGAGACAGTCGCTCGGCTCGCAGCCAATGAGCTTTGCCAATTCTTTGGCGAACTTCTCTGGTTGCGCGGCGGGCAAGTCGATTTTGTTAAGGACCGGAATGATCTTGAGGTTGTTCTCCATCGCCAGGTACAAGTTGGCCAATGTCTGCGCTTCGATTCCCTGCGCGCAGTCGACGAGCAAGATCGCGCCTTCACTTGCAGCCAGCGAGCGCGACACCTCGTAGGTGAAGTCGACGTGACCAGGTGTGTCGATCATGTTCAGGATGTATTCCTTGCCATCGATGCCCGAACGCCATGGCAGACGTACTGCCTGGGACTTGATGGTGATTCCGCGTTCGCGTTCGATGTCCATGCGATCGAGGTACTGCGCACGCATGTTGCGCGCATCGACTACTTCCGTGATGCCCAACATCCGATCGGCAAGTGTTGATTTGCCGTGGTCGATATGGGCGATGATGGCGAAGTTACGTATCTGTGCCGGATCAGTAGCCGCCGGTTGCGGTGCCTTGGCAAGGGAGATCGCAGGCATGAAACTAGCCTCGCGGTGAAGGAGCTAGATAATTAACGAACGCCAGCTTTGGTAGCCGACTTCGCCATCGATGACTTCTTGTTGGCTGCTGCATTCTTGTGAATAACACCCTTGGCTACGGCAACATCAAGGGCCTTCGATGCGGTGCGGAGTTCGGTGGTGATGACTGCGTGGTCACCTGATGCGACGGCAGCGCGGAACTTGCGAACGGCGGTCTTGATGGAGGAGCTGACCGACTTGTTGCGAAGGCGTGCCTTCTCGTTGGTCTTGATCCGCTTAATCTGAGACTTGATATTTGCCACGCGTAGTTCTCCGGCTCTAAAAGTACGATTGTGACCCAGTTGGGTCTTCACTAAGGGTCGAAGGCTACCAGCGAGGGCAGGTTAGGCTCAAATTACGAGCGTGCGCGGGCTATCTCGGTCACTGCGCGCTCGAGGGCGTAAATCGGGTCCACTGCCGCCCCCTTGACCTCGGCATCAGCCTGGGCGATGGCTCCCACAGCGCGGGCGATGCCTGCTTGGGTCCACGAACCCAGTTGGCGGCGGGCTTTATCGATCTGCCAAGGCGCCATTCCCAAAACCGATGCCAATTCGAAGGATTTGGAGCCACGATTGGCCCCGGAGACTTTGGCCAGCCCGCGCAGAGCCGATGCGATCGCACTGGTAACCATGACGGGATCGGTTCCAGAATCCAGCGCATTTCGCAGGGTCAGAAGAGCTCGGGAGACGTCTCCATCTAATGCAGCATCGGCAACATCAAATCCCGTCGTCTCGATCCGACCTTGGTGGTACTTGGCCACCATAGCCTCGTCGATGACGCCGACAGTGTCGGAGGCAATCTGGCTGCAGGCAGCGGTGAGTTCGCGCAGGTCGGTACCGACGGCACCGATCAATGCATTGACCGCGCCCGGTGTTGCCTTTCTTCCCAAATCCAGAAAAAGATGGCGGACGAATTCTTGTTTCTCACTCTCCTTCTTCAATGCATCGCAGGCGATGATCTGCACATTCGCTTTCTTGATCTGATCAAGGAGCGCTTTGCCTTTGACTCCGCCCTTGTGAATGAAAATCACGGTGATGGTCGGATCGGGATCGGCGAGGAAACGCGTGAGCTCGGGTTTGTTCTCATCGGGAAGATCCTGCAAGTCGCGCAGAATGAGGGCGCGGTTTTCCGAAAAAAGTGAGGGCGCGAGTGCGTCGGCGATATCGCCGGCCAAAGTATCTGGCGCAAAAAGAGTTGTGACTTCCGCCTTCTCCTCGCGCAGTTGCGCCTGCAATTTCGCAAGGGCGCGGTCGGCGAGGGCGGCCTCCGATCCCAGAAGCAGATAGAGGCTCATCCCAACCTCACCTTCTGCCACCACGCGCCGGCACTCGTATGGACATTGAAGTGGTGGGCTCGCGCCATGATTGCGATCCCGCCACTTTTGTCGGTCCTGTAAATTTTGCTTCGAAGTCTAACCAGTGCCGCAATGGTCTGCGCCGCCGGATGGCCGTAGGTATTGTCCGCGCCCACGCTTATAACCGATATCGCAGGTGAGAGCCGTTGCATGAGGGCCGTATCTTGATAGACCGAACCGTGGTGGCTGACCTTGTAGATGTCGATATGTCCCACCGAACCCAATATCTCAGACTGGGCGCTGGGTTCCAGATCACCCGCCGCAAGAAGTGAGAAATCGGGCGAGATAACTTCGACGGCGACACTCGAATTATTGATCGCCGAGCCATCCCCCGGCAGAACGTCAAAGGCGTGCGCTCCTTCATCCGGCCAGAGCGAACGGACCGAAATCCAACCTCGGTTGCTGAGCAGTCTCGCCGAAGTCCCACGCACAGCAATCAATGTCGGGACCTTTTTGAGCCAAGCAGCCACACGACCGCTTTCAAAAGTGGGCTCGTTGTTATTGCTGATCCACACCTGCCCAACAGTGCGATTGTGGATCAACCCGGCAAGGCCTTCTACATGGTCGGCATGAAAATGCGTCAGGACAAGCAAGGGCACCGAAGATATGCCCAACCGCGCAAGGCAGCGATCCTCAAGTTGAGCATCCGGTCCGGCATCAATGACGATGGCGCGATGATTGCCTAAATTCACCACCAACGAATCGCCTTGCCCCACATCGCAGTTGGCAACCTGCCAATCACCTGCGGGCCACTGACCCATCCACGTGAAGGCGAGAACCACTGCCACCAGTAACAGAGTGATCAATTTGTGTGCGCGACGAACCAGAACAACAACTGCCAATGCGACAGCGAGAATTATGAGGCCGCCGATAAATCCACCCAGGCCCTTTGTCATCTGGATGACCGGAAAGTTCGCCGCCCAGTGAGCGACTCCTGCGATCCAGTCAGCCGGCCATCTGATCAAGAAGATCAATACCGAACTCATCGCAGATGAGAATGGCGAGAGCAGCGCCGCAACAAATCCGATGATAGTTATCGGCGCGACCATCGGTGCTGCCAGCAGATTCGCGATGACGGTCATCGGGCCGAGATATCCAGAAAGCGCCACGAGAATCGGGGCGCACATCACGACCGCAGCAATCGGCGGCGCCAACGCATTTGCAACGAATGTCGGGAGAAACTTTTCAAGCCATCGGCTGATTCGCGGTGACAACAGCAGAAGTCCGGCAGTCGCAAGTACCGACAACGCAAAGCCGGGATCGCGCGATTGCCACGGATCTCCGATGACAACTGCGGCGATCGCGAAACCCAATGCCGGCAAAGGGTCACTTCGCTTGCCTATCCCCCGCGCAAGCAGCACCACACTCGCCATCGCCGCTGCCCGCAGTACGGACGGTGAAGGTCGAACCAATGCAATAAAACTTGAAAGCGCGACGGCCGTGAAGATTAACCGGATGCGCAGCGATTTGAAGATCCACTGCATGCACCAGAGCACAAAGAAGGAAATGATCGCGAAATTCGCCCCGCTCACTGCGACCAAATGCGTCAGTCCCGAGCGGCGCATGGCGTTCTTGAATTCAGGCGTTTGCAGCGAGGTATCCCCCAGCACCATCCCGGGTATGAGCGAGCCTGCATCGCCGCCTGCGCAAAGTGCCCGTAGATGGGTCCTTATTGACCCCAGTGCACTCGCCCACCGCGACGCCCTCGTATCTATAGAGATCGCACCGCGGATCAGGAACATCGCGGCAACCCGTGATTCCTTGCTGCTTCGAAGCACTCCTTGAGCAGTCAACGTCTGCCCGGGAAGCAATCCATATACGCGCAGGTCTTGTGTAATGACCTGAATCGGAACCCGAAGCCGATACGACTTCTCTCCTCTATCAACTCGCACTGCTGTTGCCAGGAAGGAATAACTAACCGGTGCCAATGTCGAGCCGAATACTTTTGCCTGCGTCTTATTCGGATCCGTTGAGATTTGAAATTGGACGCTCACCGAGTTGCCGATGAAACGATGCACCGCCGAGTTCTGCAATCCCATTTGCCGAAGCGACATGACTCCAGATCCCAACAACATGGCGCACAGCAGGACGACGAAGACCGATTTCCCACGGGATACCGCGAGGGTTACAAGAATGACTAACGGAAGGAATTTGTACAGTTGTACAAATGAACTCTGAGTGAGAGCGCCCGCCCAGATTGCCGCGCCCAGCACTATGGCGCGGTAATCACCTACACGCGGACTTTGCTCTTGAACTGGGCGAATTTCGCACTGCCGATCCCGGAGACTTTCTGAAGGTCATCCACCGAAAGAAATGGTCCGTTCGCGTTGCGGTAATCGATGATTCGCGCGGCAATGACAGGGCCGATTCCAGGAAGGGAATCCAGTTCGGTCGCGGTCGCGCGATTGATGTTGATCGGACCAGACTTCTTTTTCGTTACGTGTGTCGGCGCGAATTGCGAATGCGCCACTTGGACCTCGGGGGTCTCCACGTAAATCTGCTCTCCGTCTTTCACGATCCGTGCCAAATTGATATCGCTGGTGTCGGTGCCGAGTTTCGTCCCGCCGGCTGCCGTGATCGCATCCATCACACGCGAATTGGCGGGAAGTTCGTAAACACCTGGAGTCTTCACACCACCTGCAACATCAACCGTCACCTTCGGCGGCGCGATCACCATGGGAGTAGGTTCCACGACAGGTTGCGAATGACCTCGGGCAACGACCGCAAAAGAGAGAACGCAGACAAAGGCAAAAACGGCCAGCAAAGTGCGCTTATGAATTGCCGAAAACTGCAGGTCCTCTACCCAATCGTGCAGACGATCGCGCAGGTCATCGAGGAAATCGCCCATGTGCCCATTGAAAAGGGCGGGCGTGCGAAATCGGCGAGAAACGGGCCTCTTTGTTTAGTGCGCTCAGTTGTTGATAACGATATTGACGATCTTGGGTGCGCGGGTGACCACTTTGGTAACCGTCGCGCCCTTCAACGCCTCAACAATCGTGGGGTGTTCCAGCGCCGAAATCTCCAACTGGGCATCGGTAATCAAAGGCGAGACTTCAATACGTTCCTTGATCTTGCCGTTGATTTGGATGACGGCAACTACCGCATCAGCAATGAGCAGAGACTCATCCACTTTGGGCCACCCAGCGAGGGCAACGGAAGGCTTGTGTCCTAAACGTTCCCACATTTCCTCAGCCGTGAACGGCGCAACGACGGAGAGCATGATGGCAATCGCTTCCACTGCTTCACGCGCAGCCGGATCGGCGGGACCGCAGCCGGAATCAATTGCCTTACGAGCGGCATTGACCAATTCCATGATGCGCGCGATCGCGACATTAAATCGCAATGACTCCACCGCGAATCCGGCATCGTGAACTGCCTTATGCGTTGCCTTGCGAAGTGCAACGTCGCCATTGGAGAAATCAATTCCTGGTGCGCTCGAGATATCTCCCGAAAGCCTCCATGCGCGGTTCAAGAACTTCACCGAACCCGATGGAGAAACATCGGCCCAGTCAATGTCGTCCTCAGGAGGACCAGCAAAAACTAGCGAGAGGCGCACCGCATCGACACCGTGTGTAACGAGTTCGTCGGAAAGGCGCACGAGGTTGCCGCGGCTCTTACTCATCGCTGAGCCGTCCATCAAGACCATTCCTTGGTTGAGCAATCGCGAGAACGGCTCGTTGAAGGAGAGCATGTCCATGTCGTTAAGCACCTTGGTGATGAAGCGCGCATATAGAAGGTGCAAAATCGCGTGCGTTACGCCGCCGAC
>DASXUM010000089.1:0-9640 GCA_036504835.1 Candidatus Nanopelagicaceae bacterium | reverse complement strand
CCTGTTTCAGTGTGGCAGACCAATCCCCGCGACGCTGATAGGGTCTGTTCCGCACGAACGGCACGCGTTGTTAGCTCAGTTGGTAGAGCAGGTGACTCTTAATCACCGGGTCGGGGGTTCGAGTCCCTCACAACGCACTTTGCTTAATGGCTTTCCAGAGGTCGATTCCTATCTATTAGTTTCTTGCTCATCTTTTAATGATTTAAGGGACGTCCTCTATTCGAGGGACTAGATACTTAAAATCAAATTATCACGAAGAATGACATTCGAAATTTCCTTTTTCAGATTGCAAAGCAGTGCTACGTTGTTCGAAATCAGCCCACTTAGTCAGTTACTAAGTAAGTCTGGAGAGGACTCGGCTCATGTCTCAAAACTTTAGAAAACAAACCAAGATGATGCTCGTCGTAACTGCATTCGCTCTGCCCATTAGTGTCGTTTCGGTCTACAGCACCGCAAACGCATCGTCGCCTACATATGACACTTCCACTTTGGCTGGCAAGGTCGCATCCGTAAAAGGCACTGCGGGTTTGCAGATCCGGATGTCGGCATTCTTGGATGAAGAAGCTTCGGTGAACAACGCCGCTGACTTGCTTGGTTCGGATGGAGCAACTCTCGCGGCCGGCTCACCGACCAGCGTTCTACCACCCGCGGTGACAGTGAACCAAGACAACAACGCCGCGCCACAGAACGAGACCTCCATCGCTGTCGACCCCAACAACCCACAAATCCTCGTGGGTTCTGCCAATGATTACGTGGCTCGCACCTGGTCATGCACGATTAGCGGAACGCCATGTAGCGCATTAGCGGATGGCTATTCAGGCACCTACTTGTCGGTTAATGGCGGGCAGTCTTGGGTCTCCGATTCAAGCGATCCGCAACATTTAGGAACTTTGATTCCAGGCATTGAACACCTCACTGGCGGTCCTTACGATGCCGGCGGCGACCCCGCGGTTGCCTTCGATAGTCGTGGGCACGTCTACTACGCGGGTCTTGGTTTCAATCGCAATGATCCGGCCAGCGGTGTTGAGGTCAGTAAAGGCACAATTGCGGGCGGAACATTGACATGGTCTCAGCCGTCATGGGTAACGCAAACAAACAATCCAACGATATTCAATGACAAGGAATGGATTGCCGCGGATCACTTTGCAGCAAGTCCGTTCCGCGACCGCGTCTACGTCAGTTACACCAGATTCATCTTCAATCCGAAAGGTAACTACGTACAATCGCCGATCTTCACTTCTTACTCATCCGATGGCGGTCAAACGTTTAGTTCTCCGATATCGATCTCAAGCAACGTTCTCTACGGCCAAGGATCACGTCCAGTGGTTGGACCTGACGGAACTGTCTATATCTTCTGGGACGGATCAACTCGACTCGCTTCCACGGACAGTATCTACATGGTGAAATCCAGAGATGGTGGCGTCACCTGGAGCAGTCCCTCTGCAGTTGCTCCCTTGCAGGACATTGGGACTCTTAAGGACACCAATTTCCGAGTGAATAGCTATCCAGCAGTGGCCGCCGGCCCGGATGGCTCCCTCTACGCAACGTGGACTTCATCCACTAAGAACACTGCGACGACATACGACTCGTCCAGTTTCTGCGCATACGCTTCCGCCGAACCCTCCGATTGCCATGCGCAAGCGGTTTATTCGAAATCCAGCGACGATGGCGCGACTTGGTCAGCGCCTACGGCTGTTCCAGGAACTACTGCAACCCGCATGCCTGTTGGATATTTAGATAGCAGTGGCATTTCCGCACCGGCCCTTGCACCTGCAGATTCGGTCTTCCCAGCGGTATCAGTTGGCTCTAATGGGGCTGCCTATTTCAGCAGTTACCTCGCCGATGTGGTTTCTCCTTGGCAGTCCTGCGCGAAGTACGATCCAAATGGCAGCATCCATTGTCTAGTTCCGGGCCCCAACGTCAATAACAGCAAACTGAACTACATAGTGAGCAAATTAGGCGGAGGGACGCAAGTGGCAACAACTGCGCCGATCAATACTCGCTACCAATTCCGAGGCGGCTTCATCGGTGACTACACCGACCTCGCCGTTGGATCAGACAATGTCGCCCATCCACTATGGACCGATACGAACAACACCCAGAATGTAAATTGGTTCTATGGAACCAATTTCAATGGGCTTCCAGCCAATCAGCAAGACGTAGTGACAAGCGCCTTGCACTTCTAGCAATCCAGGCACTGCTCAACGTGTAGATCGCCCCGATGTATTTTGGTCGGGGCGATCTACACTTCCAGGCCCGAGGTTTTGAGACCCAACCCGTATAGTGGGGCCCATCCCCGATATCGCACCTATTACACGAATCTCGGAGGTCGTAATTTGACTAGATACCTGATCTCATTCAATGACGGTGACATGAACTTTCCTGCGGAAGATTTTCCCGCCGTTGGCCAAGCCGCGCACAGCGTAATGCGCGAAGCGATGGCCGCAGGAGCATGGATAATCGGTGCGGGCTTCGAAGGATATACACCTCGCGTAGTAAGCGCAGATGGCTCAGTCAAAGACGGGCCTCTCCAGGCAAGTCCAGTGCACATCGGTGGATTTTGCGTAGTAGACGTGGCGTCAGATTCTGAGGCGCTGCAATGGGCTCAGAAATTCGCGGTTGCCTGTCGCTGCTCCCAAGAGGTGCGCAGAATTATGGAAGATCCCGAGCAGGAGTCGCTCCAGCGATAGCGACCGTTCTTTCGAAAGAATCCCGAGACGGTAGAGTTCCATGTCACTAGGTTGGGATGTACATGGACGAAGACAGCATCGTTGACAGGACTGCACCATTAGCAGTCCGACTTCGCCCAACCAGCGTTCAGGATCTATTAGGTCAACCTCATCTTCTCCAACCGGGCTCCCCACTTACTCGACTAATCGAGGGTCACGAAAAACACATCACCAGCGTTCTGCTGTACGGCCCTCCGGGCAGTGGCAAGACAACCCTCGCCAAGATGATCGCGCACTCAGGATCACGTGCATTCGTCGAACTCTCGGCGGTCAGTTCCGGTGTCGCGCAAGTTCGTGAATTACTGCTGGAGGCGCAAAAAAGGCTGGCCGACGAGGCAATAGAAACGGTCCTCTTCATTGACGAAGTGCATCGCTTCTCGAAGGCGCAGCAGGACGCATTACTGCCTGGAGTTGAGAACAGATGGGTGACCCTCGTTGCCGCCACGACAGAGAACCCATCGTTCTCGATTATCTCCCCTTTGCTCTCGCGCTCGATTGTCCTTACTCTGCGCCCCATCCCTGACGCCGATATTGCAACCCTTATTGATCGCGCCATCAGCGATCCACGCGGTCTCAACAATCAAGTCACGATTTCAGCGCAAGCCAAAGATTCATTGGTGAGACTTGCCGCAGGAGATGCACGTCGCGCTCTCACGTATCTCGAAGCTGCTGCCGGAGCCTCGGCAGGTGAGATCACCGCCGAATCTCTTAGTCGAGCAGTGGATCGTGTTATCGAGAACTACGACCGAGGCGGCGACACCCATTACGACGTGGCTAGTGCGTTCATTAAGAGCATCAGAGGCTCTGACGTGGACGCTGCTCTGCATTACTTGGCGCGAATGCTGGAATCGGGCGAAGACCCACGTTTCATCGCTCGTCGCGTGATGATCAGCGCCAGTGAAGATATCGGCATCGCCGACCCGAGTGCATTGGGCCTGGCTGTCGCAGCCGCGCAGGCAGTTGCAATGGTTGGCATGCCAGAGGCGCGGATCATTCTTGCCGAGGCCGTCACCTACTTAGCCTGCGCTCCAAAATCCAACGCGGCATATTTGGCAATCGAAGCGGCGATCGCGGACTTGCGCGCATCAAAGGGCGGACCAGTGCCAGCGCATCTTCGTGACACGCATTCGGGGGCATTGCGGGACAACCAAACAAAGGCGGCGCGCGAATCCAATGCCTACATCTACTCGCATGACGTGGAATCAGGAGTCGCGGCGCAACAGTACTTGCCAGACGCACTTGTCGGCACGGAGTATTACCACCCGACCAATCACGGGTATGAATCACGGGTCAAGACGGCGCTAGAGCAGATCCGCAAGATGCTCCGGAGAACGTGAGGTAAGAAGGTGCGCGAGAGATGGACCGAAGACTCCATTCCTGATCTCAGTGGAAAGACCGCGATAGTCACTGGGGCAAATTCTGGGGTTGGTTTTGAAATCTCAAAAGTCCTGGCCAGGCATGGTGCTCGCGTTTTTATGGCATGTCGAAATTTGGGTAAAGCGAATGATGCCGTCGAGGAAATCCGGGTAGAAAATCCCGCTGGAGATCTGCGTATCCGCCACCTTGATCTTGCAAGTCTTGCGTCAGTCACGAGATTCTCCGCCGAATTCCTGAACCGTGAGTCCCAATTGCATTTACTGATAAATAACGCTGGTCTTATGGCCATCAATGAGAAGCGAACCGTGGATGGATTCGAGATGCAATTTGCTGTCAACTACTTGGGGCACTTTGCACTCAGTTCCATGTTGATGCCCCTTCTCACCTCGACACCGGGATCTCGCTTGGTCTCGGTGTCGAGCAATGCCCACAAGTTCGGCAAAATGGATTTCGACGATCTTATGTATGAGAGGCGGCGCTATAGCCGATGGGGCGCATATGGGCAGAGCAAGCTGGCAATTCTCCTTTTCATACTTGAACTCAATAACCGGCCCGGCCGCGACTCGGCGACAAAGGCACTCGCAGCTCACCCCGGGGTGGCTCACACAAAACTTGGGCAGAATGGCGGAGGTATGGTCGCTCTCGGTTTTCACTTAAGTGCCCCACTTATCGCGCACTCCGCATATAAAGGATCTCTACCGGTCCTCCGCGCTGCGACAGATTCACTTGCACAAGGAGGCCAGTACTTCGGGCCACGTCATTCACTTTGGGGATCGCCTGTGCTTGCCACCCCAAGTAACAGCGCACGGAATAGCGAAGATGCCCGCCGTCTGTGGGCGATCTCCGAAGAATTGACGGGTACCGAATTCCCAACCTAAGTCAGGCTGAACATAACTACTTCTTCTTATAACCCGTGGGGCACTTTGGATTTGCGGCCGGAACTTTCTTGACGATCTTGCCCTTTGTGCAAGTAAGTGTCTTCTTAGTAGTCGGCTTCACGGTTTTCGAAGGCGTAGGCGTTGGCGCTGGTTGCCCATTTGAGATCGTCACATTAACCGGGTCAGAAGTAAACAGGCCGGATACGACGCGTAAAGTCGAGGGACCATTCACGGCATCGGAATTGACGGTAAACGTCGTTGTCGATTCGAAGTTTGGAGTCACCGCATAAGTTCCAATTTGCACTGTAGGTTGATAGGTGACTTTGCCTGTCGCGATGTTCGTAATTTGAATCATTGAGTAGTTCGACGTCGTCCCCCAGTCATCACCGAAAGCCGCCCCAGCGGTGAGCCCACTGAGTTGCTTTCCAGTCACACTGTAAGTAGACCCGGCGCTCAAGTCCGTAGCAACGTTAGTGATTTTGGGTAACCACGTCGCATCTGCGCTGACTCCAGGATTGTAAAGCGCCAATCCCGATGGCCCCATCCGGTTGTTGAAGAGAATCTGCCCATTGGGAAGAGGCATAAAGAAACCAGAATAAGCAGGCACTCTGCTTACCGACGTGGATGACGGAGCATCAGGAATTTGCGTGATTTTTGAACCGTCAAATATGAAGAAATGTGTGGGTGGAACACCATCGCCCACTGGGCTCGCCGAAAAGAGCACGTTCCCGTTTGGCAAAATGGTGGAAGGTCCGTCGGCGGCGACGTACTGAAGTCCGTCAATGACCGGCATGTCCGGTCCCGCACTCCATTGACCGCTTTGAGTGTCAAACACCGCGGTGGATTTAGAAGAGCCTTCTGCGAATATTTTCCCTGTGGGCATCAAGATGGATGGCCCAATCTCACCAATCGGCCCTCCCTTTGCGGTAGTTGGATCAACGAGTGAGGATGGAGTCTTTCCCGCACTCGTCCATGTCATTGATGCTGGATCAAGTATTTCTGTGTCCCCAGCCGAAGGAACATTCGTAGAAATAGTCAGAACTTTTCCACTTGGAAGCAATGTGAATCCAGCTTCGGGATTCGCGCCGATGCGTCCCGTGCTGCCAACGCTCCACGTCAGAGAGGAAGCGTCAAGGATGGCAACCTGTTTTTGATTTACAGAACCATGGTCGCCATTACCCGAGGGGCCGAACATAAATTGCCCATTTGCCAACACCAGTGAAGGTGCATCTGCAATTGAAGAAAATTCACCTTTGCCATCATTGGGAGGATTCAGCGCAGACCAAGTACGGCTATGCGGGTCGTAAATCGCACCTTGATTGGTGCCGACCCAAACATTTGCACCGTTGCGATCTCCGCCAACTACAACAACACGACCGTCCGCGATTATGCCGCCGCCCTTATTATCCGGTGCATAACCTTGCTGAAGAGATCCTGTTTGTGACCATGATCCGGTGGAGTAGTTGCCTTTGGCATCCGGTTTGAGAATCCACCAATCCGACGTTCCCGTCTGGCCACTGCCATGATCGGCAATAAGGACCGAACCATCGGTGAGCAAGACCATGTTCCCCGGATTGAAATTTGGAAGACTTTGGAACGTCTCCCACGATCCTGTTCCGGCACTTGCTCCAACTGAGGAGAAGACACTCAGGCCTAAGAGCGAGAAGATGACTAAGGGCAGAAGCAGTACCTTCTTTGATCTTCTCATGTGGTCTCTCCGACGCCTGTGAAGTCATGTCCCTCGCAGGGAGGAGGGTTCAGTAACGAGAAAGTATGGTGGAGAAGGCTCCAAAATACCTGCAGACACGTGCTTTTCGGCGGATCGAGATGAAATGGCTCGTGAGATGCCCGTCTACCTCAGACTCCTTTACTTTGAATACTTGAAATTGATGGATTGCTCTGCAGCCGGGACGCTGTACCCGTCGCATTCCCACGGGTATGCCAATACACCCGGCTCAAAGTGGGCATCTTTCGCATAACACTTCCAATAGAAGAAGACGTCTCCCTGAACCCAATGCAGATTCTTATCCCCCGATTTCACTGTCGGATTAATCGATTGGTCGGGGACTTTCATCATGATCGGCGCCTGAGAGTGGTCGCCGACCGTGCCTGAATAGGCAACCACGTCGCCACGCTTTACCGCCCGACCAAGTAAGGCTTGGCAACTCTCAGAGACGGCACTTGCAGGAATTGAGTAATCATTTTCGGTAAAGAACTGCCAACCTTCGGCCCGTAATGCTCCCGGCCACTCCTTCGCGTTGCTGCATAAAGGAGATTTGTTAATACCCAGGAGCAAGGGTGAGTTACGAAGATGATAGAAGCAGAAGATCAATCCCGGCCAATCTGCGCTTGTCGATTCAAAACAGAGTTGTAAATCATCGAAAGGGACTTGGAGTGTCCCGTCCATCCCATTCCTAAAATCAGAATTTCGATTATTGAATCCGATAAACCGCGCATCAACGGGCGCGAGAATCGGCTTGCCGAGGGCAATCTCAAAATTCACTCCCGTTTTGCCGTTATAGGAACCCAACTCCGGCTTGCTTCCAGTCTTTGGCCCTAACGTTACGAATGCCGGATCCATTCCCCCGCTGAAATAAGAGTGTTGGTCATTTATCCCCGTCATATCTTTCGGTGCATTAGTAATCGCCGAGACCGAGGTCTTGGGCGGAAAGATCAATGTTGTATGGGAAGGCATCGGAGAGGGTTTTGGCTTCTGCGAATATGTGATGGTTGGGGTTGGTTTTGGGGTTGGAGTGGGTTTCTTGACGATGACCCCTTTACTCCATACAAGTTTCTTGCCGGATTTGATACAGGTGTAGGTCTTGTTCAGGTAGACCACTTTGCTTTTGAACACCTTGCAGGTTGTTCCTGGGGTGATCTTGGTGGCTGAATATGCAACGTCAGCGACCAATGCAAATGAAAAAATCATAAGCACGGTATTCGTTACGAGGCGGTTCCCTCTCACAAATAAAGGGTAGCGCGAATTGTATTTACTACTTCTTTTTGTAGCCGAGCGGGCACTTCGGCCCTATTCCCGAGACTTTTTTGACGACTTTACCCTTGATGCAGGTGAGCGTCTTGATCTTTGCAGCCTGAACCTCAAGACCGCTGATGGTGCTGGCGAATTCGCCGGTTTCCTCTTCTGCGTAATCTCTTACCGGTCCTAGATCAGTCGTAGCGCTCTGCAAATTCGAATCGATGACTCTGCGCACATCCAGAAAGTCGGCAAGAACCGCTTTGAATTGGCGATAGGCGTTCGCATCAAGGATCAATTTCTTTTTTACCGCCATCAACCGTGCGTATTGCGAGTCAAAGATCGGATTGTATTGAGCTTGTATCGACGCCACTACGTCGGCTCTACTAGGCGAAGCAGTGGGAGTCGCAGTGGCTACTGGGTCTGCCGCAAAAACCGGACTCGAAACCCCTACGAGAAGAGAAATAACCAAGACTGGGAACACACTTCGCATTTTCATATTTGAAGAATACTTTTCGAGTCCAAATCTCGTAAGGGATTGAGGTACCCACAAGGTGTGGCGCTCATCTCCCAATCCCTTACGCAAAGATCTGGTTCGCGTAAAACTGTTGCATGTGACGAAGGTAACTGATCAGGCGAGGTCAAAACGATCGAGCATCATGACTTTGTTCCATGCCGCTACAAAGTCATGTACAAACTTCTCTCCCCCGTCCGTGCTCGCATAAACCTCGGATAGCGCGCGCAGTTGGGAATTTGAACCGAAGACGAGATCGACTCTGCTGCCAGTCCATTTCACTTTCCCCGTCTTGCGATCATGCGCTTCAAAGAGGTCTGCGTTCTGAGATGTCGGCATCCACTCCACGTCCATGTCCAGCAAGTTCACGAAGAAGTCGTTGCTCAAAGTCTCTGGCTTCTCGGTGAACACGCCGACTGTCGAATGTCCTGTGTTGGCGTTGAGAACTCGCAGGCCACCAACAAGAACTGTCATTTCCGGAGGCGTGAGTGTGAGTAGAGAGGCTCGATCCAGAAGCGGAAACTCCGCGTGATTCTGAACTGCCTTGCTGGCAAAGTTTCGGAAGCCATCGACAACCGGTTCTAGAACTGCGAATGACTCCACATCGGTCTGTTCTTGCGTTGCATCAGTGCGACCCGGAGTAAATGGAACGTGGATGACGTTGCCAACTTTGGCGGCCGCTTCCTCAATAGCAGCGCAGCCACCTAACACGATGAGATCGGCGAGTGAGATCTTCTTCTTGCCAGTGTTGAATTCAGTCTGGATCGCCTCCAGAGTCTTCAACACCGTCGCCAATTCGGCTGGGTTATTAACTTCCCAATCGCGCTGTGGCAGCAGACGAATGCGAGCGCCGTTTGCCCCGCCCCGCTTGTCACTTCCGCGGAAGGTTGATGCCGATGCCCAAGCCGTTGAAACCAATTGGGAAATCGACAGCCCTGTCGCGAGAATCTTCTTCTTCAGAGTTGCGATTTCATCTGCACCGACGAGTTCGTAGGTCGCCGCAGGTACTGGATCTTGCCAAATCAACTGCTCTGATGGAACAAGCGGCCCAAGGTATCGGGCAACTGGACCCATGTCGCGGTGCGTCAACTTGAACCAAGCTCTCGCGAACGCATCGGCGAATGCCGCTGGGTTCTCAAGGAAGTGGCGTGAAATGGGTTCATAAATT
>DASXUM010000088.1:0-6333 GCA_036504835.1 Candidatus Nanopelagicaceae bacterium | reverse complement strand
TGCTCTGATGGAACAAGCGGCCCAAGGTATCGGGCAACTGGACCCATGTCGCGGTGCGTCAACTTGAACCAAGCTCTCGCGAACGCATCGGCGAATGCCGCTGGGTTCTCAAGGAAGTGGCGTGAAATGGGTTCATAAATTGGATCAGTACGCAACGCAAGGTCTGTCGTGAACATGACCGGGGCATGCTTCTTCGATGGAATATGCGCGTCTGGGACGGCATTAGAAGCCGCACCACCTTTAGGAATCCATTGAATAGCACCAGCTGGACTCTTGGTCTGCTCCCATTCATATCCAAACAATGTCTCGAAGTACTCGTTATCCCACGTAATCGGCGTAGGCGTCCATGCACCTTCGAGTCCGCTGCCGATTGTGTCGGCTCCTTTGCCTGTTCCAAATGTATTTTTCCATCCGAGGCCCATCTGCTCGATTGGCGCACCCTCTGGTTCCGGGCCAACATACTTGCTCGGATCGGCCGCTCCATGCGCCTTGCCGAAGGTGTGACCGCCTGCAATCAATGCGACCGTCTCCTCATCGTTCATGGCCATGCGCGCAAAGGTCTCGCGTATATCCAATGCAGATGCAAGAACATCAGGGTTGCCATTAGGGCCTTCTGGGTTCACGTATATGAGGCCCATCTGGACCGCGGCGAGAGGATTCTCAAGAACTCGGCCTTCGCTGTATCGCGAGTCGGCCAACCATTCGGCTTCCTTACCCCAGTAAGTCTCATCTGGTTCCCACACATCTTCGCGTCCGCCACCGAAACCGAAAGTCTTGAGACCCATCGATTCAATGGCGCAGTTGCCTGCGAAGATCATCAGGTCGGCCCAGGAAATCTTCTTGCCGTATTTCTGCTTGATTGGCCACAACAACCGCCGTGCCTTATCTAGGTTGACGTTATCTGGCCAGCTGTTGAGCGGTGCAAAACGCTGCATGCCAGCCCCGCCACCACCGCGACCATCCGAGATTCGATAGGTGCCCGCACTGTGCCAGGCCATGCGAATAAAGAATGGCCCGTAGTGACCATAGTCGGCCGGCCACCAATCTTGGGATGTCGTCATCAAGGCGTCTATGTCGGCCTTGAGAGCCTGGAGGTCCAGCTTCTTGAATTCTTTTGCGTAGTCGAATTCCTCCCCCATGGGATCGGCCAAAGGTGAATTCTGTTGAAGAACTTTGATGTTGAGTTGGTTGGGCCACCAAGTCTTGTTAGTGGCTCCCGCAGTCGTCTGCTTTCCCCCTGGGTACGGACATGTATTTTCGCTTTCCATGATTCCTCCAAAAATAACTCACGCCTGCAACTCCGATATTCAAAGCCTAACGACTATGACTCAATTCTCAACATCGAGCCTGGAGGAATCCTCTCAATCCGTGAGACTAATTTTCGGTGAGTGCAGGCAGTATGGGCGTCAAGCCGATATCTTTTTCCCATGATCGTTGACTCTGCTCTGTATCAAGATGGAATCAGGGTCGAAGGGCCAACTGATATTTCAGATCTTGTCGATGTAGCCAAACGTGAGGGCGGATTTGTGTGGCTCGGGCTCTCCGAACCGAGCCAAGAGGAGTTCGACTTAGTAGTAGGTGAATTGAATTTTCATCCTCTGGCAGTCGAAGATGCCATATCTGCCCAACAGCGACCGAAAATCGAAGACTACGATGGACTGACCTTTTTTGTTCTCAAAACAGTCTTTTTCAATCCGTCCAAGAGCGAGATAACGACCGGTGAACTTTTGTGCTTCATCAATACCCATTTCATTGTGACGGTCCGTCACGGAGAAGGTTCGCCGCTGGCGACTGTGCGGCATGATTTGGAACTCAAGCCAGAACTTCTCACACTTGGACCATACTCTGTACTTCACGCAGTCCTCGATCGCGCGATTGACGGATACATCTCTATTGCAGCCGCGCTTGAGCACGAAGTGACAAAGCTTGAAAACAATGTTTTCAGCGGAAAGCGCCAAACATTCTCGCAGGATATTTATTTCTTGAAACGCGAATTCATCGAGTTTAGACATGCCATCGAACCTCTGACTCTCCCCGTCCAAAAGATTGCCAGCGAAAACTTCAAGCCCGTTCCTGCACCACTTCACCCCTTCTTTCGTGACACCCTCGATCATCTTCAAAGAGCCTGCGAAACAGCAGCTGGACTTGACTCGCTTTTGACTTCGGTCCTGCAAGCCGATCTTGCTCATGTGCAAGTGCAGCAAAATGTTGATGTCCGAAAGATTTCGGCGTGGGTTGCTCTTGCAGCCGGCCCGACAATGATTGCCGGAATCTACGGAATGAACTTCCGTCACATGCCAGAACTTGGGACTCGATATGGATACCCAATTGTCATTGCAGTCATGGTCTCACTAACAGCATTCCTGGTGAGAAATTTCAAGAAGTCCGGGTGGCTTTAGCCTTAGTTTGCTTGCGGTACCAGCACGTCTCGTACCAAGGCATCCAGCTCTGCATTTGCTTCGAGGAATTGGCGCAGGGTGCGACGGGTAGGGCCAAAAGAATCAAATTCGTCAATGGTCATTCCATCAACGTCATAGGCCTTAACAAAATCTGGCAATCTATCTCGCAGTACGTCGATAATTCTCGCATCGACGGCCACGTCGATGCGATCCTCAGCAGGAATCGCGTTTTCATTTATTCGAAGTTGCCAATCAAACGGCGGCGAAATCACCAGGTCTCCCCCAACGAGTTCGCTCCACTGCATAAAATTGCGGAACGCCGCTGAAAGAATTCGGCTGCGGTATCCGCGTTCTACGAAGAGATGGTGCGCTTTCTTCAGCGTGGCGACTCCCGCCCATTCCAAATACCCTGGGTCAATCAGGACACGATCCTTAGAAGCGCGATACTTCAGCCAATCATCAAGTCGTCCGCCCATGATCGTCACGACTGAACCAAATTCTCTCTCTGGAAGCCCTGCAGACGCTCTTCTGTTCAGACCTCTCTCTATCGCTTCAGCCGCGGCCAGGGCCTGTGACACAGTGAAGGAGACGGTGACGTTGATGCTAACTCCTCGAAAAGTCGCCTCTTCGATGGCTTCGATTCCGACTTTAGTAGCCGGAATCTTGACGATGATATTTGGGGCAAGTTCGGAAAAATGAATTGCCTGTTCGACAAGGGCATCGGCGTCACGATGAAGTCGCGGATCAGTCTGGATAGATAGCCGCCCGTCTCTCCCGCCCGTACGTTGGAAGGCTGGTTCAAGTAGACGAGCCGCATCAATTGACAGCCTTTCTACCGCCATCCACCCTATTTGCGACTCAGTGGCGTGAGGGTTGGCGCGGGCAATTTCGGCCAGACGAGGTAGCCAGACATTGAGATCACTCTTGATGGCAGTTAAGGCGATGACCGGATTGCATGTCGCCCCGACGGCGCCGAACTCAATCGAACGTGCTAATTCAACGGGATCGGCGGAATCATTCCACAATGAAGTTTTCGTGGTCTTCGACGCCGTCAAAAGCGTCGATTCTTGGGATTCGGGGTGGTCCTGTGCCATCACAATAAACCTCCAGTTGCGCGGCCTAAATCATAACCGCAACTAGGGCGCAGAAAGCCTTTGGCAACGAGGGCAATAGTGCGAGGCGCGTAGCCCAACGATTATTCGCGCGATGGGTGTTCCGCAGCGGGGACATTCTTCGCCAGTTCTTCCGTATGCCGCGAGCGAGAGATCGAAGAATCCGCTCTCCCCATTGACATGTACATACATGTCATCGAAAGACGTACCGCCTTTCTCGATTGCCTCTTCCATCACTTCCATTGCGCTGTCAACCACCCGCCTCAAATTTCTACTGGACAGGTGACTTGTAAGAGATTCGGGATGAACCTTTGCACGCCATAGTGCTTCGTCGGCGTAGATGTTGCCTACCCCGCTCATGATTTCCTGGTTGAGCAGGGCACTCTTGATTTTGACCTTTCGTCGTTGGAGATCCTGCAACACCGCTGACTTGTCAAAGGATGGATCAAATGGGTCCTTAGCGATGTGCACGACAGACCGTGGTACCCCATCGACAGTTCGTTCGATGGAGAGCCATCCGAATGTGCGTTGGTCGTTGAAAACCACCGACCGCTTCTGCTTTCCTTTGATGAGGTCAAATTCGGCTCGTACGTGCTTGGGCCTTGGCCGATCCTGCGAACTTAGGAGGAACTGCCCGCTCATACCCAGATGTGCGACGAGCACCTCCGGACGATCAAGTTTGATCCATAGAAACTTTCCCCGCCGCTCGATATCTAGAATTCGCGCACCTTTTAGGTCGGTAAGCGGTGCCAAGGATGTATCTCGCCTTACTCTGGGATGCAGCTCGCGCGCCTCCTGGATCACGAATCCGCGAATGAAATGTGACAAGCCGCGCCGGACCGTTTCGACTTCGGGCAACTCAGGCATAGACCAACATTACTGAGTGCTCAGCCATTCGGTGGTCCGAGTCAGTTAGCCTTTCTTCACATAACGCGAGTGGAGGGGGACCTGATGCCAAAGGCGGCGACGACAATCTTCCCTAACGACACAGCACTAGGTCGCGCTGCTGCCCACGAAATTTTCGATGATATTCAACGGGCATATCAACTTGGCAAAGTTTATGTACTTGGGTGTCCGGGAGGACGAAGTCCTAGATCGACGTACCAGGCCCTTGCTACCTTGGTTTCAACTTCACGGCAGCCCTTGAATCATCTGTTCATAGCGATGATGGACGAATACGTAATGCAATCACCCGCTGGGGCATTTCACAATGTCGACGAGGCGCGCCATTTCAGCTGCCGGGGATTCGCCTTCCGAGAGATCCACGATCTTCTCAATCAAGATTTAGAAGCGAGCCAGCAGATCCCCTTCAATCATGTACTTGGCCCGGAAGCTAAAAGCCCTGCAGAGTATGAAGCCCTTCTAAGAGAACTCGGAGTCGATTGCTTCTTGCTAGCTTCGGGCGCCACTGACGGTCATGTGGCATTCAACGGACGCGGGACGGCACGTGAGTCGGTAACGCGAGTGACCCAGCTATCCGAGGAGACACGTCGCGACAACATGGGCACTTTTCCGGAATTCAGATCTCTTTCCGAGGTGCCAGCGTTTGGAGTGACTGTCGGGCCAGAAACCATCGCGGCCGTCTCTCGAAAGACCATCATGCTCTTGCAAGGAGACCATAAGCGAGAAGCATTCCAACGCATTACTTCGGCCGACAACTACGACACCGATTGGCCCGCCACAATAATCAGCGAATGTGCCGCGCCTAAAGTCTTCGCAGATGCGGCTTCCTCAATTTAGTTCGGCAAATGCATATATCGCAGCGCCAATGACTCCTGAATGCTCAACGGTGGCGCTGCGAATCTCCGAATCGATACCTATATTCTGGCTGGCCGCATGGAAAGAAGTAGTGGTCAATTCTCGATAAAGCGAACTCCCCAGCCAGAGTCCTCCTCCGACCACCAAGACTTGTGTAGGCAATTGGGCTGCCAGTCTTGCCATCTCCACTCCGAGGACAGTGCTCGCGCTGGAGATAATTTCGCGAGCCACACCGTCGTCATCAAAACGCCCCACGAGGGACTTGGCATCGCTGGTGAAATCATTTGAACTGCGTGCATATCGGCGAGCAATTCCAAGTCCAGAACTGTAATTTTCAAGGACATATTTGCCCTCTGGTGTCTCTATTTCGATCAGGCCAAAACCGATCGCCTCGCCATTAGGACCCGTAATAGCCCGCCCCTGCAGGAAATGGGTATGCGAAATTCCCGAGCTCACAGTGATGTAGACGAAGTCTGAACACTCGTGTCCGGACCCAATGTGAGCCTCGGCAATACCAGCACATCTCACATCGGACTGGGCAATCCATGGAAAACCGGTGAGCTTTGCGAAATCCTCTTGTGGCTGCAACTTCCAGTCGATGTTATCCGCACTGGTCAGCATGCCACTGAGATCCACGTACTCAGGAAAACCGGCGACTCCGCCGACCAAGTCGATGCCAAGACCAATTGCTTTGGCGCAGAGTTCGGCGATCAATTCCTTTGTCCGCACCATCCCAGGATCAGCAATCCCGGCAATAGTCTCTCGACTCGGTATGGTCTTCTGCGCGAGAATTTTCAATTCCGAATTGACTATCGCTCCAGTTATTTTGGAGCCTCCAAGATCGAGAGCAATAACATGCTGAATTTCTTTAGCGGTCACGCGCTCAGGAGATCGCTTTCTTCCATATTTCGTAGAGCGGACGGGCGGCCGCCTGGGTGGCGCACATAATGCCGCCACTTTCAGGGAAAAGATTCACATCTCCCTTTTCGTCTAATACGGCACCGCCTGCTTCGTGCACGATAAGTGCGGCTGCAAGGTGGTCAATCGGACTGTAGTGACCGATC
>DASXUM010000087.1:0-4687 GCA_036504835.1 Candidatus Nanopelagicaceae bacterium | reverse complement strand
AGCCGCACCACCTGCGGTGAAGCGATGAAGTGCACCGCAGCAAACGGGCGTTTTACGGTGACCGTAAAGGTGTCTCGTTAGTTTTAGGTCTGGTGCTCAATAGTTTGTGAGATTCGTCCCGAGCGGGTTCAACCCTGCAATCCGGGAGTAGAGTCAAGACGGAAATCGGCTTTGGAGGCCAATTATGTCTACGAACTCTGGTCCATTTGTTCTTGCAGTCGTTACCCAAGAAGAAACCCGGATGTGGTTTGAGGGGCTAGATCACGGTGCAGAGCATAAGACGGTTAAAGAACGCAACCCCTTCGATCGTCACAACCATATTCGCATGGCTCAGCACAACCGCGGCCACGATATCGACGAGTACATGCCCGATTACCTGGAGGAGATTTCCAAAGCCCTCGAACCTGCCCGTGAGGTGCTCCTCATCGTCCACGGGAAGGGAAAAGGCAGCGCCGTACCGTTGTTAACTGACTATTTCGAGAAGAAGCATCCTCAAGTTGCCAAGAAAGTGGCTGATGTCCTCGACGTCGACATCACTCGTATGACGGAGCCTCAGTTACTTGCGGTGGCAAGAGAGTGGTGGGAGAAGAAATACGGAGTTCACGAAATAAGTTCTTGAACTGCAGCACGTGCATCACCCGCCGCACCTAAATGAACCGGAATCTCCATCGTGTTGAGCATTCGCGTCATCCCGTCGCCCATGTGGTTCGCGACAACGGCTTGGACACCATGCTCCTTAAGAAATTTCACAACGCGGGCATGATGGGAACCTTCGGTCCCTTCATCGTGTAAACGGCTCCAGGAAACTTCGATCTCGCGCCACGAATGGATCTTGCCATTCTGAACATCGGCGATCGCAACCCAATCAGCACGTCCCCATCGCGGATCGATATTTCCATCCATAGTTACTGGTGCACAGACAATCATTTCGGCCCCTCATTGTTGGAATCCTTGGAGCCATTCTCTCAGCGCAGTGACTTTTTGTGGACTCGAAACTTGTGAATTGGGCGACCCGTAGTCCCATATTGGAGTTCAAGTTCGAGCAATCTGCTCTCCACCATTTGGGAGAGATACCGCTGCGCGGTAGCCCGGCTCAGTCCCAGCGCCCGCGAGATGTCGCTGGCCGAGACCGGTTCCTCCGATGCCTCGATGAATTTGAGGATGGAGTCAGTAGTCGGATTCTTAGCAGTGTCGCTTCTAAACATGTCGATCTTCGCGCCCCGCATAAGTACAGAGACTCGGTCGACCTCCTCCTGTGAGACTTCGCGGGCATCTGTGAGTCGGTTACGAGCGGCGCGATATGCGAGCAGTCGCTCTGCAAGTTGGAGATGGGTGAACGGTTTCACAATGTAATTTGCGGCCCCTAGTTGGAGAGCATCCCGCACACTCTGGGAATCTCTGGCAGCAGTTATCACGAAGATGTCCATTTTGGATCCGCGTGGCAATTGCTGAAGGCGAGAGAAGAGCTCAAGCCCGTGTTCGTCAGGTAGATACAAATCCAGCAGAACAAGATCTGGCTTATGTGTCAGTATGAATTCATATGCCGCTGCAGCCGTATGCGTCTTTCCGATGACCTCAAAGCCCGCGACTCGTGAGACATAAGCGGCGTGGATATCGGCGACCCGGAAGTCGTCTTCAACTATGAGGGTGCGGATCACGTGACTGCCAATTCATTGATGTTGGACGTGGTTGGCAATTCGACCACTATGGTCGCGCCCTTCTGATTGAAGCAGGTGATTTCACCATCGGCTTGCTTCACAAGCCGCTGGACGATGGCAAGGCCGATGCCACGGTGATTGCCATGCCGCGGCGCCTTTGTCGTGTATCCATCTTCGAAGATCACCTCAGGGTGTGGCTCTGGAAGTCCCGGACCGCTGTCATGGACGCGGATGAGTTTGCGCCCACCTTCCAGCGAAGTAACACTGATATCTACATGCGCGTCCTTTGATCCAGATGCTGCGTCTATCGCATTGTCGATGAGATTCCCGATAATCGTAATGAGGGCATTCTGCTCGATCGCGATGTCGTTCAATGGAACTTCCGCATTGATTGAGAGCTCTACTCCACGCTCGCGAGCGATTGATACCTTGGCGATAAGAAGCGCGGTGATGGTGGGATTGGAAATGTTGTCGTGCAAGGTCTCGGCTAGATCGGCGTTGATCGAAGATATTTCAACCAGATACTCGGATGCTTCGTCGAAGCGACGCAACTCCAGAAGACCGTACAGCGTGTGCATGCGGTTCGAATATTCATGCTGTTGCGCCCGCAAAGCATCCGTTAAATTCCTGACGCTATTGAGCTCGCGCATCAGCCCAATGTGCTCTGTCCGATCCCGCAGGGTTACTACCGCGCCCATATCTCGGCCCATCTGTCGCACTGGCCGACGATTAACGCGCAGAGAGAAATTCTCATTCAGAACCAACTCATCGTCACCTTGCGGCATCTTGCCGAGCAGGAGATCACGGAGCCTTCCCTCGGGCAATACCTCATCGACTCTTTTGCCAAGGACACTTTCTTGCATGTTTAGCAATCGCAAGGCCTCATCATTGATGAGGGTTATTTTTCCTTGTGGGGTAAGGGTGATGACTCCTTCTTTGATGGCGTGCAGCATCGCATCGTGTTCGCGATATTTCGACGTGACACGTTCCAATTCTCCCGCGATTTTCTGCCCCTTGAGTCGGCGAGAAAGCAATTCGGCGAAGAGATACCCAAAGAGTATGAAGCCGATTCCGAAGAAGAAGAAAGCATGCTGCAAGTAGGTGTTATCTGCTGCGAATTTGCTCTGCAGGATTCCGGCAGAGACCATTCCGACAATCTGATTCTGATATCCGTAAACAGGTGTCTTCCCATTCGCCGATCGTCCGAGACTTCCCTCGTTGGTACTTGTACTAGATATGCCTTGCAGGGCCGGAAGTGGGCCATCCAACCGATGGCCGATCATCGCTGGGTTTGGGTGCGAGTATCGGATTCCGTTCTTGTCAGCGATGACAACGTATGTCGCACCCGTCTTCTTGCGAATACTTTCGGCAATCACAGGGAGTTCGTGCGTCGGATCACCGACCGTAAGCAGCGTTATGACGTCGGGCATTGCGGCCGTTGCGTTGGCAATAGCAAGAGCGCGAAGTCTGTATTGATTGTCTTGCGCGGACTGGGCAACGTGAAAGGCGAGCGTCACGCCAACTAATGCCGAGATGAGAATTACAAGTATGCGGTTTGATCCCAGGCGCAGCAGAGTCGAGCGGAGAGTATGCATTCCCGACCCCCTTTGCGATTGGATGATGCCCGAATTGTGCACCAACTGACCGGAAAAGTCTTTAGGCCTTTCATGAGATAAACGAGCAAAACGCCCTAATAAGTTCTTTATTTGAAGTAATCGCAACAATCACGTGATGCAGGACATGGCGTCCTAATCTCCGTCCATGTCAAACGGATTAAGAGTTCAATTCACCGATGTTTCAAAGCGTTTCCGGACACCCAAAGGTGACTGGTATCAAGCACTTTCTGGTCTCAACTTCACAATAGAGCCAGGTCAATTCGTTGCTCTCGTTGGACCAACGGGATGCGGCAAGTCAACTGCACTCACCCTCCTTGCTGGGTTGGAAGAGCCGAGCCTGGGAACCGTCAGCGCCGACGGAAAGATCGTCACGGATATCGACACAAGTACGGGTTTCGTCTTCCAGCATGACGCGACCTTCCCCTGGATGAATGTTAAGAACAACATCGCAGCGGGGCCGAAATTCCGTGGCGCGTCTTCCGAGGAGTACGAGGCCAAGGTGCAGAAGTGGATCGGCAAGGTTGGCCTCTCGGGATTCGAGAAGCACTTCCCGCACCAGCTCTCCGGGGGAATGAAGAAGCGCGTTGCGCTCGCGCAGGCACTGATCAACGAACCCAAGTTGCTGCTTATGGATGAGCCCTTCAGTGCTCTCGACGTGCAAACGCGGGCGATCATGACCGATGAGTTGCTTGCGCTCTGGGAATCTTCGGGTGCAACAGTTCTCTTTGTCACCCACGATCTTGAAGAGGCCATCGCGCTCTCCGATCGTGTGATCGTCCTGACCGCAGGTCCGGCCAGTGTCAAAGCCGATTTCACGATTGATCTTCCTAGGCCCCGCAAAGCCCGTGACATTCGCTTTACCAAAGAGTTTCTGGATATTTATCAAGACATCTGGAGCGAGTTACGCGATGAAGTCGATATCGCATATCAACGTCAATTGCTGGCGGTGAATTCATGAGCATTCAAGAGATGACGCAGGAAGTTACTAGTGTTCAGGAGCAGAAGATGGCCGAGGATTTCTTAACAGAAGAGCAGATTAAGCGGATTTCACTGCGGCGAAGAATTCGAATTCACTCCCTTCAACTTGCGATCGCTATTGGATTAATCGGATCGTGGCAGTTCTTGACGGATCGGAAGGTCATCGATCGATTCTTCTTCGGACAACCTTCCGGTGTTTGGAAGCAATTGATCTACTGGTTCCAGAACGGCACCGATGTGGGATCAATCTGGCTTAACGCATGGGTGACCCTGGAGGAGGCTTCTCTCGGCTTCCTTTCGGGCGTGCTTCTGGGGATCATCTTCGGGGTCTTCCTTGGCCGCAACCGGGTGGCCGCCGAAGTATTTGCGCCGTACATCAAGGTCTCCAATTCGATCCCACGTGTTGTTCTGGGCTCGATATTCATCGTCTGGCTG
>DASXUM010000086.1:0-53069 GCA_036504835.1 Candidatus Nanopelagicaceae bacterium | reverse complement strand
ATCGAATCAGGACGTCCTCTGATGGCCGGACTCTTCTTCGACTATCCGAAGGATTCTGAAATTTGGGATGCCAAATACGAATATATGCTGGGCCGATACCTCCTTGTCTGCCCCGTCACCGAGCCCGATGCCAAGAGTTCGAGGGTCTATCTACCAGAAGGGGATTGGATCGATTTCTGGAGCAAAGAATCAATTCCCGGTCAACAGTGGATTGAGGTTGAAACCCCCGTCTCTAGAATTCCTGTCTTCATCCGCTCTGATGCCCCGCTTTGGGTGACATCACTTAGGGAAAAGTAGCGGCATTCTGTGGCTTCCCTGTGCCTTATGGCTAAGTCAATCCGAATGAATTGAGGCGGGTAACATAGAGAAATGCGCCGCCAGTCCGACCATGCCATGAATCAACAAACCAAGGTGTCCCCTTTCGCCGCATGGCGTCGGAGACAGTTGGGAATTTCCGACACCTCGTACGATGAAAACGAAGTTGCGGCAACACTAAATCTCGCAAGGGTTGCCCTCGAGACCGGTGATTTTGAAGCAGCGGCCGCGCACGCTGAGAAAATTCTTCACATTGCTAAGCGCGGGAGCGATCTTGCGGCAAATGCCCAGCTGATTTTTATCAAAATGAAAACACGCCAAGGAATGTTCGCAGGCCTAGTTGACGAACTTGAAGCACTCCTAGCGAAAAGCCACAAAGTGAGTTCCGGGACACAGGCAAGCATCGGAAATGAAATTGTCCGGATCTGCCACCGCTCAGGGAACCTTGGGTTCGGTGCTCAACGTGGCGAAGAACTGCTAAGAGACTACAGCGATCGTTGGCCAGATAGCGAGGTCGTCGAGTTGCTCTGTCAGATTGCAGCCTGTCATTTCTTCCGTGGCGATACCGAACGAGCTGAAGAACTGGTGAATAGAGCGCTTAAGTTGGCGGAGAAATGCAAAGAGCCAAAACCATTCGCTCAGTCGTACTGGCAGCTTTCAATGCTCTCCATAGGCCGTGGAGATATGACCCTGAGCCTCTCCCACACCAGCGAGGCGCAACGTTGGGCCAAGTTGGCCGAGATGAACCAAATTCTGCCGGCATTGAATTTGAATGCGGCTGCCATTCTTTTGGAGCTCCCATCTCCTGATCTGGCTCGTATCCACGAACTCGCCGAGGCGGCTTATCTTGAATTGACCGCCCAGAACCATCCTGGAGTTGCAGCCTATGCGTGCGTGACGCTCTCCGAAGTCGAACTGCGCCGATCGAATTTTGTGGGCGCACACGAGCACGCAGACAGAGGACTTACCGAATTGCCTCAAGAAATCCCGGGGCCACGCGCAAGTCTCTACATTCAGAAAGCCAAAATTCTTGCTAGGACGGGCGATTACGTTCAGTCCGAGGCGCAGGCCAATATCGCGGTGGAGATTATGCGTGACATGGAGCCGTCAAAATACCTGGCAACTTCTTGGGGCCATCTCGCGCGAGTCTTCGTGGAGATCGGTCTAGCTGATCGCGGTGTCTATGCGTACGAGCAGGCCCTTCAGGTTGCCGGCGTCGTCCGTGAAGAACCAGAAGAGAAGGCCGAAGAAGAATCCCACAGTTTTACTTCAAACAAGGTTTGAGAGTCAGGCCAAGTTTCTACAAGGACAACGAGACAATGGCATCGATTTGCTCGCCAATTTGTTCTGCCGTCAAGGGCTGCAGCGCCTGACCCACCAGCCAAAGTCGTGCAATTGTCGCGACGTGCTTGTCCCCGAGTAATTTCTCAAGAGCGGTATCAACCTGGATCCAAAGGGCATCATCGCGTTGTACGAGTAGTTGAGCTAATGCGCCAGCATCCGACTGGCGCATCGTGGCGAGTGCTTGGTCTGTAGAGATCTCCAGTGAAATTGTCTGCAATGCGTCGCGAGGAGACATTTCACTATCGACGACGAGAAATAATCGCTCAATCTCACTTTCAAGAACTGCTCGAAGGACGCTCCCTTTATCCCGAAAATGGTTGTACAGGGTGGCTCGTGAGACCTCCGAAATGTCAGCAATATCGATCATGTTGGTACGTTGCAGTCCTACGCTGGCGATGAGCTTCTTGGTTCCCTCCAGAATTGCCGACCGAGTACGTCGGTACGAGGTCATCTGGCGACGATATGGCTCATCCACGGGGGTAAGGGAATCGAGGGTCAAGGCAACGCCACTTTACGCAGCGTCAACGACCACAAGTTTGACGGTCTCGCGCGTGGTGATTTCACGAGCGACATCTGTGATAACCGAGGCAAGTGAAAGCCCAAGTGCCTGACAGATGGCGTTGAGGAGCTCGGAAGACGCTTCCTTCTGCCCACGCTCGACTTCGGAGAGATAGCCAAGGGAGACGCGGGCTTCTCGAGCGACATCTCGTAACGTGCGATTCTGGCTCGTGCGGGCAGAACGGAGAGATTGACCGATGTGTTCACGTAATAGAACCATGATCCAACTCCCTATCTCGTCGCCGTTATCTCAGGATGCAAGGATACGCGCAAAGGCCGTGATCGCGCTGGATACACTCGCGTTTCGCACAACTTCACGCTCACCCTGGATCTCCAACTCAGTGCTCTGGTCGATTGGCCCCCGTATTGCAATCCACACGGTGCCAGGAGGGACGCCTTCGGATGCCCCAGGACCGGCCACTCCGGTCGTGGAAATCGCCCATGTGGTTGCGAATAGTGCGCGCACCCCATCTGCCATGGCTACCGCAACTTCCTCGCTAACGACGCCAAACTGGTCAATCAGTGATTGCGGAACGCGCAGGAGGTCGGTTTTAACGCGGGCCTGATACGCAATGACACCGCCGGCAAACACATCGGAGGAACCAGGTATCCCCGTGAGTGTGGCTCCTAGCCCGCCACCTGTCAGAGACTCTGCCACCGCCAGACTCTGCCCTCGTTTGCGAAGTTCGTCGATGACCAAGCGGGCCTCGTTCTGGGTCACAGCAACGAACCTACTCTCTGCTTGCCTCAACGAGATACCAAATACCCGTCGCTATCGTAAGTATCAGTGCTGCTCCCATAAAAAGTTCACGGAACCAGTACAGAGAATGCCCCAACGGAAGTATGTAGAAACCCGCCGCGGCATTCTGCACCATCGTCTTGATCTTCCCGCCACGATTTGCCGGTATCACCCCGCCTTTAATCACGACAAAGCGGAAGATGGTTATTCCAATCTCGCGAGTGAGAATGATGATTGTGACCCACCATGGAAGTATGTCGAGAATGGAAAGGCTGATCAGAGCCGTTCCAATTAGCGCCTTGTCCGCTATGGGGTCTAGCAACTTTCCAAATTCGGTGACTGTATTCCTGCTGCGCGCCAACTTTCCATCAAGGAAGTCTGTGACTCCGACAATGAAGAAAAGTACGAAAGCAATAACTCTCCAAGTGGAGTCATCTCCCCCATTTTTGAACAATGCGTATGCACAAAAAGGAAGTGCCAGTATGCGGGATACAGTAATCGAGTTAGGGAGATTGATCTCAGATCTGCGCATCAGACTGGCTGCGCAATCAAATCTGCACCGAGCGAGTCGACGACACGGGCAGTTACATATTGCCCAACCGCATAACGTGTCCCCACGAACGAGGTAGTCCCATCAACTTCAGGCCCCTGGTGTGCCGCACGGCCTTCTTGAAGTTCATCATCTTCGATGAGCACGAGTACTTCTTCTCCGATACGGGCAGTCGCTCGCTCGGTGACTAACTCGTCCACCAATGTTGAGAGTTCGTCAACGCGATGCCGAATCAGATCAGGATCGACCTTATTCTCATGATTGAGTGCTTCAGTGTTGTCTTCATCTGAATATCCGAATACTCCGACCGCATCCAAATTTGCCTTGCTTACGAATTCCACCAACTCTTGGTAATCCTCTTCCGTCTCACCTGGAAATCCAACAATGACATTTGAGCGAATTCCAGCGTGCGGTGAAAGTGCACGTATCTGAGAAATCAGATGAAGGAACTTTTCGCTATCGCCAAATCGGCGCATGGCTCGCAAGACCGTGGCGCTTGAATGCTGGAACGAAAGATCGAAATACGGGGTGACCTTCTCGTTCTCCACCATTGCTTGTAAAAGCGACGGTCGCATTTCCGCAGGTTGGAGGTATGACAGACGGATACGCGTGATCCCCTCGATCTCGGAGAGTTCAGGGAGAATCTTCTCCATCAATCGCAGGTCTCCCAGGTCCTTGCCGTAGGAGGTCGTGTTCTCACTGACAAGAAAAAGCTCGCTCACTCCCTCTGCAGCCAGCCATTTCGCCTCTTCGATGATTTCCAGGGGGCGACGAGAGACAAATGAGCCTCGGAAGTATGGGATTGCGCAGAACGAGCAGCGGCGATCGCACCCTGAGGCTATTTTCAGTGGCGCCCACGGGGCATTTCCCAACCGTTTGCGGAAGAGCGAGCCGCCGGCGCCTACTGCGGATGTGCCTAACTGGGCATCTCTCACCGCCACCCGATCCACCGGGGCGATAGGGAGGAGCGAACGACGATCCTTCGGAGTGTGTGGGAAGTGCTTTTCGCCCGAAACTATGGACTGCAGGCGGGCGCTGATATCGCGGTAATCATCAAAACCCAGAATCGCATCGGCCTCTGGAAGAGCCTTTGCTAATTCTTCACCGTAACGCTCGGCCATGCAGCCGACCGCCACAACCGCACGCGTGACTCCATGCCCTTTTAGTGAATTCGCCTCGAGCAAAGCGTCTATGGAATCTTTCTTCGCCGATTCAATAAACCCGCAGGTATTCACGAGCGCAACTTCGGCGGACTCGACATCATCTACAAGCGTCCAGCCGTCGGCCGCTAACCGGCCAGCCAATTCCTCGGAATCAACTTCGTTGCGCGCGCAACCCAAAGTAACGACCGCAACGGTTCTATTCATTTAGGTGATGATACAGAGTTAATTGACGGAATTCGATCCGTAAGTGCGATCAACGACCTCACCCATTGCCCCCGGCACTGGACTTGGGGTTCCGTTGACGAGGACATCGACGGCTCCGGCATTTCCAAAACGGATTGAGATGGACGTCGCATCAGAGAAAGTCTGGCTCTGACCTTGGACTAAACGTCCTGAAAAGAGACTGACGCCCGCAGAGTTTGATACCGATAGCCAGGAAGGTCCGCGACTGGCAGTAACTGCGACATTCACCGCGCCGGCAACCGGAGTTGAAGTAACAGGAACTGAGGGTGTTGACGGCGATGCGCTCGGCGTTGGTGATGTGGTATTGGCCGGTGATGTCGCGAGGATTAAGGATTTTGTTGAACTCCCTTTAGCGGGTTGGAAGTTCGTGTAGGCAATCTGTCCTCCAATTACAAGGACGACCGCACTTGCAGAAATTGTAGAAAGGACTTTAAGCGAGAATCGCGGCTTCTGATTTGCCGGTGGTGTCACTTTGTTCTCAAGCAGAAGGTCATACATCGGTCGTTCGACTTTCGTCTGTTCCGCGACGTACAGGTCAAGGAATGTCGCGGGCTCGACGCTGAGTGCGTTCGCAATATTGCGAACATGCCCTCGTGCATATGTATCGCCACCGCATTTGGAGAAATCATCGGCCTCGAATTCACGCAACAAAGCCGCGCGGATGCTTGTGCGCTCGGCGAGCTTTTCAATGCTCATCCCGACGCGCTTGCGCGCTTCCTTGATTGACGTGCCTAGGGACATGAGGGGCCTTAATCCAAACCGTACTTATGGAGTAGTAGGGAGAAAGGGTAACGCGCAATTGCCTAAAGTAGGTACTCGTACTTTTCTGCTGTCCCCTTTTACGCGGGGATCAGTCCTCCAGAGTCGCCAGAACCGCGTCTAGATCTTCCACCTTCACTAGGACAGCCCTAGCCTTCGATCCCTCAGATGGCCCGACGATGCCACGAGATTCCATGAGATCCATCAACCGCCCTGCCTTCGCGAAGCCGACTCTGAGTTTTCGCTGAAGCATTGATGTGGATCCGAACTGAGTCGTCACTACTAGATGCACTGCTTGCATTAGGAGATCAAGGTCATCTCCAATTTCGGTTTCGTTAACTACCTGTCGCACTTGTGTCGCTGTGACATCACTTCTATAGCGAGGAGTCAGTTGTGTCTTCACATGGTTCACCACTGCTTCAATCTCACGTTCAGAAACATAAGCGCCTTGAATTCGGACAGCACGTGAGGCACCCATCGGAATAAAGAGTGCATCTCCCTGTCCAATGAGTTTCTCTGCACCTGGGCTATCCAAAATAACTCGGCTATCTGCCAAACTGCTCGTCGCGAACGAGAGCCGAGAAGGAACGTTCGCCTTGATCAAACCAGTGACAACATCAACGCTCGGTCTTTGGGTCGCGAGCACCAAGTGAATTCCTGCCGAACGCGCCAATTGCGTAATTCTCACGACGCACTCTTCCACTTCCTTTGCTGCAATCATCATGAGATCGGCCAACTCGTCGATGACTATTAGAAGGTAGGGATAGGGCTCGAGAACTCGATCGCTTCCCGGAGGGGCAACGGTCTTCCCAGAGCGAACAGCTTTGTTGAAATCATCAATATGGCGATATCCAAAAGTCGATAAATCCTCGTATCTAAGATCCATCTCCCGCACCACCCATTGCAGTGCGTCGGCAGCCTTCTTAGGGTTGGTGATGATCGGTGTGATTAGATGCGGAATTCCGTCATAGGCAGTGAGTTCGACTCGCTTCGGGTCGATCAGGATGAGACGAACATCGTCAGGGGTCGATCTCATCAAAATGGAGATGATCATGGAGTTGATCATCGAAGATTTGCCCGCACCTGTTGCTCCAGCCACCAACAAGTGCGGCATCTTCGCGAGATTCGCACAGACGAAATTACCTTCTACGTCCTTACCCAGTGCAACCAACATCGGATGGTGGTCTTGACCTGCAACCGATGAACGAAGGACATCCCCGAGAGCGACAATCTCGCGGTCCGAATTCGGAATCTCAATTCCGACCGCTGACTTACCTGGAATTGGCGAAAGTATGCGTACTTCACTACTTGCTACCGCGTACGAGATGTTCTTTGCTAGCGCTGTAATTCGCTCCACTTTTACAGCATTTCCAAGTTCAACTTCGTATCTGGTAACGGTCGGTCCGCGCATGAAGCCAGTGACCGTTGCATCAATTTCAAATTGCGCAAATACTTCCGTCAAAGAGGCAACAACTGCATCGTTGGCCTTGCTCTTTGCCTTCGCCGGTGGGCCAGATCGTAAAGAGTCCATTGACGGCAACTCGTATTTTGCGTCATTGGTCAGAAGAAGCTGGACCGGACGCTTGCTGGTTGGGCGGGGATGCTCCTCACCTTGATGCAAATCCATCGGAATTGGAACAGTGAACTCCTCATCAAAACTCTCTTCGTCGAGTTCGTCTTCCTCTGCTACCGGCCACTCGGCTACGAGAGGAGTTTCAAAGGGAGGCGATTCGGAGATCTCGAAATCTTCGCCGATCTTCTTCACACGGCCAGAAATCTTGGAATATAGCCAGAGGACAGAGGTCTTGATTCGAATTGAAACCTGAGATACCGGAGTAGCCGTGATTACAAGAAGACCGAAAATAAAAAGACAGATCAACACGGGGTAGGCAAGGACAGAAGTCATCAGAAGAATCAACGGATGGGACACGCCGTATCCGAGCCAGCCGCCGCCTTGTCGCATGGCCGCCGATCCCGTGCCTTCCGATCCGTTGAGCATATGCACTATGCCGGTTGCACTGAGCATCAATGCGATTGTGCCTACGGTAATTCGACCAGTCGCAGCCTTCTCTTCCGGAACGCGAAATAGACGAAGCGCAAAATACAGAAGGACCAGAGGCGTGAAGAAGCCAATCCGACCAAAGGCTCCGTAGAAGAAGTCATAAAGTGCGCGGCCGATGAGATTGTCTGAATGAAACCACGATCCAGCCGCGGCAATGAGCGCGAAGATGAGAAAAAGGAATGCAACGCCATCTCGCTGGTGCACTGGGTCTAGGTCGCGAGCACCGCGGGCGAGGAAACGAACTGAACTCCCTATCGCCTTTGCGGCAAGACGCCAGATCCCGCTAAGACCGCGACCGACTACTGCGCCCTTGCTGGATTTTTTTTTCGATTTCCTTCTCTTTGCCGCCACAGAGAAGAGCGTAATTCCTAAACAAAATCAGCGGGTTTAGGCGCGCCGTGCGGCTATACCTCGATAACTAGCGGGACAATCATCGGCCGTCGGCGATGCTCTCCCCCGACCCACCCGCCTACAGTCTTTCGAACAACTTGTGCAAGTTGGTGAGTTCCGTTTATTCCGTCCGCGACAGCTACAGCCAATGCCTTCTCAATGCGCAACTTGACTTCATCAAAGAGTGCAAGATCCTCAGCAAATCCTCGTGCATGAATGTCAGGGCCAGCGACGATCTTTCCGCTCTGCGAATCAATTACGACAACAACCGATATGAAACCTTCTTCTCCCAATATTCGCCGGTCCTTCAGCGACGACTCGGTGATGTCTCCAATGCTCTGTCCATCAACATAAACAAAGCCGACTGGAACGCTTCCGACAACCAAGGCTTCACCCTCGACTAGATCTACAACAATTCCATTTTCAATGATGATGGCGTTCGCCCGTGGCACGCCTGTCTGAATGGCAAGTTCGGCATTTGCACGCAGATGCCGCCATTCGCCATGGACCGGCAGCACATACTTCGGTTTTACAATGTTGTAGCAGTAGAGCAATTCACCAGCGGCAGCATGTCCAGAGACATGGACCAAAGAATTTCCTTTGTGAACTACTTTCGCGCCAAAGCGCGTCAATTCATTAATCACGCGATAAACAGGGTTCTCATTCCCAGGAATCAAAGAGGATGCCAGAACTACTGTGTCTCCATCGCCTACCCGGATTGCATGATCGCCATTCGCCATGCGAGAGAGCGCCGCAAGAGGTTCCCCTTGCGATCCGGTGCAGATTAGAACGAGGTTGTCTCCGAAGTTCTCGATCTCTCTGGAGTCGATAATTAGATCATCAGGAAAAGTCAGGTAACCCATGTCTTTCGCGATCTTCATGTTACGAACCATCGAACGGCCTACGAATGCCACTTTTCGATTGTGCGATATGGCTGTGTCAATAATCTGTTGCACCCGATGAACATGAGATGCGAAGGAAGCGACAATTACCCGTCTGCGGGTGGCTCGGAATACTCGATCCAGGGCCGGCATGATTTCGCGCTCTGATGGAGTAAATCCTGGAACATCTGCGTTAGTCGAATCGACCAAGAAGAGGTCGACGCCTTTTTCACCTAATGCGGCAAAGGCACGCAAATCAGTGATTCGCCCATCAAGTGGCAGCTGATCCATCTTGAAGTCACCCGTGTGAAGGACGGTTCCTGCAACAGTGTGAATTGCGACGGCGAGCGCATCCGGAATGGAGTGGTTAACCGCTACGAACTCGACGGTGAACGGGCCGATATCTTCGCTCATCCCCGCTGAAACTTCCCGTGTAAGCGGAGTAATTCTGTGTTCCTTCAATTTCGCGCCAACAAGGGCCAAAGTCAACGCCGAACCGTATAGGGGAATGTCTCCTCTCTCTCGCAAGAGATACGGCACTGCACCGATGTGGTCCTCGTGCCCGTGCGTAAGGACGATTCCAATGACATCGGACAGGCGATCACGGATATAGGAGAAGTCAGGCAAGATAAGGTCAATACCGGGTTGTGTCTCTTCTGGAAAGAGAACTCCGACATCAACGACGAGTAATTTGCCATTGGTTTCGAAAACGGTCATGTTACGGCCGATCTCGCCTAGCCCCCCAAGAGCGACAATCCTCAACCCATCTTTGACTAACTTCGACGGGGTTCCAAGACCCGGATGCGGATGCGTCATGCGGTGAGTTTTACGCCACCGGCGATGAGATCTTCACGCAATTGCGCGATCTGTGCCGGTGTTGCATCCACTAAAGGTAGGCGGGTGTATCCACCAGGAAGGCCCATCATCGTGAGAGCCGCTTTGGTCATGATCGCACCTTGGGTGCGGAAGGTTCCGGTAAAGACAGGAAGAATCTTCTGATGAATCTCAAGTGCGCGGGCGGAGTTGCCGGCAAACCAAGCGTCAAGCATTTCCCGCAATTGTGGCCCCACGGTATGTCCGCAGACGGAGATGAAACCGACCGCGCCAACGGAGAGCAACGGCAAATTCAAGATGTCATCCCCTGAATAAACTGGAATTCCGCTCCGTTTGATAACCCACGAAGTTGCGGCGACGTCACCTTTGGCGTCTTTCAACGCGACGATTCGTGGATGTTCGGCAAGGCGGACGATTGTGTCGGATTCAATCTGCATACCTGTGCGACCAGGGATGTCATAGAGGATCACGGGTAGGTCAGATGCATCGGCAATCGCGCGGAAATGAGCCTCAATTCCGGCTTGCGGCGGCTTGTTGTAGTACGGAGTCACGACGAGAAGACCGTGCGCGCCCGCCTTCTGCGCTCGCAACGCTTGCTCGACCGAATGAGAGGTCTCGTTGTTGCCGGCTCCCGCAATCACCTTTGCCTTGCTGCCTACCGCTTCCAGCACGACTTTGATGATCTGATCCTTCTCGTCATCGCTTGTTGTCGGGGCTTCTCCGGTAGTGCCGCTTACGACAATGGCGTCGTGGCCTGTATCGACTAGATGCTTGGCCAAAGTGGAGACTCCATCCCAATCGATGGATAGGTCCTTTTTGAAAGGCGTGATCATGGCCGTGGCAAGCCGCCCAAATGGCGCCTGAATTGTCATGGCGTAAGGCTACTACCCTTGCCCGCCTCTCGGGTCAGGGGGCGATGCGACCCGATTTCTCAAATGCTCCGTGGGTCAGCGGCATCAAGCGAGCAAAGATCTCTTCCATCTTCTCTGCCACCATTTCAATTTCGCGCTGTGGGTAGCTCGGGAAATGCGATCCCTCTCGGGAGGTTCGGAGGGATAGGAAGTTCATCAATGCTCGGGCATTCATGGTTACGTACATCGACGAATAAAGTCCGACCGGAAGCACCGCCCGTGCTACTTCGCGTGCCACACCGGCTTCGAGCATCTTCTGGTACTGCTCGTAGGAGAAGACGTAACTTTCTTTCATTGACCTTACCGTGAGGTCGTATTGCTCCTTGGTGCCGTCAACGAATGTGTAAGAGCCGGTTTTCCCGATCTGCACTAATTTTCTCTCCGGCGATGGAACGTAGAAGACCGGCTGGAGTTCGCGATACCTGCCACTCTCCTCGTTGTAAGAGGCGATCCGATGGCGCATGAACTCGCGGAAGACGAATATCGGTGCCGAAATAAAGAACGTCATTGACGTGTGCTCGAATGGCGAGCCGTGGCGTTCGCGGGCGAGGTAATTGATCAGTCCAGCCGACTTGGCAGGGTCTTTGCTGATCTCGTCGAGGGACTGCTCCCCCGCTGTTGAGACGCGCGCGGCCCAGATTACGTCGGCATCGCTGGCACTGTGTTTGACTAAATCGACAGACATATCGCTTCGAAAAATGGCTTCGGACATATCGCGACCCTATCGAACCGGGGTGCTCAATTTCGGCATGGTACGGCAGAATGCTGTCGTGTCTGCCACTCCTAAGTCCACAATTCGAGACTCCCTTAGCGTTTCGATCACGGTTGGTGCCTACGGGATCGCCTTCGGCGCTGCGGGTGTGGCCGCCGGATTTTCGGTCTTGCAGACCTGCCTACTTTCTTTACTCACCTTCTCCGGCGCATCTCAGTTCGCCCTCGTTGGCGTAATGGGTTCCGGCGGCAGTGCCTTATCTGGAATTGCGACCGCGGCACTTCTTGGTTTTCGAAACGGGCTCTACGGATTGCGCATGGCTCCTTTGCTTAAGACAAGGGGTGCAAAGCGCTTTCTCGCCGCGCATGTGACGATTGATGAATCTACAGGTGTCGCACTCTCCCAAGAAGAACTTGGTCAAGATGCAATGCGATCGGGTTTCTGGTTCACCGGCATTGGTGTCTTCGTATTCTGGAATCTATTTACCTTCGCGGGAGCACTTGGCGCGCAGTCGATGGGAAACCCTGCGGCCTGGGGGCTGGATGCTGCCGTTCCCGCAGCCTTCTTGGGACTCGTCTGGCCGCGCCTTACCTCTCTATCTGATCGATTCCTTTCTATTGCAGCGATGGCCTTGGCACTGGCCCTTACCCCATTCGTCCCTGCCGGACTCCCCATCATCGCAACCGCGTTTCTCGCTCTAGCAATCGGGATGCGAAAAGCATGACTGCAATGTGGTGGGGTGTCATCGGAACAAGTGCTGCTGCCTTCGGACTCAAGTATCTGGGACACTCGATCCCGCACCGATACCTAGAACACCCCAAGATTCAAAAGACGAATTTGCTCATACCTATTACTCTGTTGAGCGCGCTCGTCGCGGTTCAAACCTTTGCCGATAAAAGAACGTTGGTTCTCGACCATCGCACAATTGGATTGGCGGTGGCAGCCATCGCACTTAAGTTTCGAGCGCCCTTTCCAATCGTGGTGATTCTTGCGGCAGTCAGTTCTGCGGCCGTCTTCCATTTCGTGTAGGTGGGATCGCGCATTCTCTGTCGAAAGTGCGACGTTACTGCCAAATGACCCCCGAGAAGGGGACAGCCACACTTGACCGGTCATTTTCATCGATGAACAAGTGATTGTCAGAGTTTTGGACTAGCGTGTCGCACGAGCTTTGGGGGATCTTTCAGGATGGAAGCGTCAATGGGCCAGCAGGCAAAAACACGCCGCTTGCTGGAGTGGCTTACTTTCATGCCCGATTTAGACAAAGTGGTACGGGCCTTAGTCCTGGACTATTTCCTCCCCTACGAGCCAGTTGAATCGGCCATCTGGCACCTTAACGAGCGAGATGCCCTGACCTGCCTAACCGTTTATGGGCCGAGTGAGGTGATTGTCGGCGTTCCGATCCCCGGAAATATTTGGCGCAATTCATCCGAAGTACAACTCTTGGCATCGCAACCAGCTACCAAGAGAAGTGCAACCTGGTCTGAAGATGGTTGTGACGTCGTGGTAAATCTCTATGCGCAGGGAATGTTGATCGGATTCTTGACGTTGCGATTCCCACGCACCGTTGACCATGTACGACAAGTGACTTCCGACATCGAGGATTTCTCGATGATGATTTCACTGTATGTATCGATTCGATTCTGGGAAACGATAAATCACCACGGGATCCCATCACGCAATCGAGGCAATTATTCTCGCAATGGAAGACCCGAACTCACTGAACGACAAAGAGTGGTACTTGCCGGGATTGTCATGAAGAAGACAAATAACGCTATCGCCAACGAGATGGGCTACAGCGTCAGCACCATTCGCCATGAGACCATGAGGATTTTCGAAATATTGGGTGTGTCTAATCGGGGGGAGGCGGCAAGCTACGCAACCACACTCGGCTTGATCTAGGCCAGCGCGAGCTCTTTAAGTTTCTTCGTTAAGTCCTTGTCCGATGGCTCCGTTAAGTGCGTCCCGTCCTGAAAGACAATCACGGGGATCGACTGGAGTCCCCCGTTAATTTCCTTCACTTTTGCGGCCGCCAGCGGATCGTTTTCGACGTCCACAAGCGTGTAGTTCACTTTGAGGTTATCGAGAAGTCGTTTTGAGCGTCGGCAATCGCCACACCAAGAAGCCGAATACATTGTTACTTTTGGGTTCACAAAGATAAGAACCCCTCAAGACCGTAAGTTATTCCCGGATGTCTACCGACCTCCCGGATGCCAAGGAGTACGCCAGGCATGAAGCCGAGGCGATCAAGAGAATCATGACGGATTGAAAGAGTCTCACCAGGGCCACCGAAGAGCACTTCCTGATGCGCCAGAAGTCCGCGCAGTCGAACTGAGTGGACATGCACATCGCCGACTACCGCTCCCCGCGCACCTACCAGGCCCGTTTTGGTCGCATCTGGCATGGATGCAAGCCCGGCTTGCGCGCGCGCATTCGAGATCAATTCTGCTGTGCGAGTGGATGTTCCACTTGGTGCATCCACCTTATTCGGGTGATGTAGTTCGATAATTTCGACTGACTCAAAATACTTTGCGGCCTGTTTGGAAAATTCCATCATGAGAACCGCGCCGAGGCCAAAATTCGGCGCAATGAGAATCCCGACTTCAGAGCGCTTTGCAGCGAAAGTTTGAACCTTTGCAAGACGTTCATCGTCGAAACCAGTCGTGCCCACTACTGCGTGGATGCCGGCATTTACGACGAACTCCAAATTGGCCATGACCGAATCCGGAGTGGTGAAATCCACGACCACTTCGGCTTTGTTTGAGACGAGTTGATCCAGCGAATCCCCTAGATCAAGGGCGGCAACGAGTTCTAGATCGGGTGCCTCATTTACGGCCTTCATGACTTCTTGACCCATACGGCCCTTAGCTCCGAGCACGCCAACCTTGATGCTCACCTAGACTCCTAACACCTTTTCGAACTTCGCCTCGTCCTTGAACGGACCAACCAGGGCAAGCGTAGGTCTTTGAATGAGAATCTCGCCAGCCAATTGCCGCACCGCCGCAGGGGTTACATCTGAAATCTTCTTCAGAATCTCGTCAAAACCCATCACTTCCCCGTACACGATCTCGCTCTTGCCAATGTTGCTCATACGCGAGCCCGAATCCTCTTGGCTGAGTACGAGAGAGCCTTTTACAGCGCCCTTAGCGCGTGAGATTTCTTCGGCCGTCATGCCGTTCTCGGCGACATCGTGGAGCACTTCGCGGATAATCTCCACCACCTCAACTGCCTTCGTTGGGTGGCAACCTGCGTAGAAGCCAATAAGACCGGAACCTGCAAACTGCTGGGCATAGGAGTACACGGAATACGCCAGACCGCGCTTTTCGCGAATCTCCTGGAAGAGGCGCGAAGACATTCCGCCGCCAAGGGCTGCGGAAAGTATTCCCATGGTGAAGCGGCGGTCATCTTCGCGTGAGACTCCAGCAAGGCCGTAGAACATATGGGCTTGCTCTGTCTTGCGAGTAATGAGACCGACAGATCGTTGATCTTTGACTCTGACGACCTTATTGGGTCTCACCTGCGGAACGCCGGTCACATCAAGAAAGCCGTCACGAGAGATGGCTTTCTCCACCATGTCTACGACGGTCTTGTGTTTGATATTCCCCGCCACCGCGACAACAAGATCTTGTGGCACATAACGTTTCTTGTAGTAATTGAAGACGCTCTTACGCGACATCTCATTGATGGATTCGACAGAACCGAGAATGGATCGACCAAGTTGGGTGTCGCCGTAATAGGTATCCGAGAACAAATCATGCACTAAATCGCTGGGGTCGTCATCGCGCATTGCAATCTCTTCGAGAACAACCTTGCGCTCGGCATCCACATCTGATGCCGTGACAATTGAGGAGGTGATCAAATCTGAAATAACGTCCACGGCCATTGGAAGATCAGTGTCGATGACACGGGCGTAGAAACAGGTGTACTCCTTGCCCGTGAAGGCGTTCATCTCTCCGCCGACTGATTCGATCGAGGAAGAAATCTCCAGGGCTGTTCGGGTCTTTGTGCCCTTAAATAGCAAATGCTCCAGAAAGTGAGAAGCCCCAGCAACTGCCGGGGTTTCATCACGTGAACCTACATTGACCCAAATTCCAACCGCAGCGCTGCGAACCGATGAGACTTCCTCAGTAACGATCCGCAGGCCGCTAGGTAGAACTGTGCGTCGAACGCTCAACTTTTATTCTGCTGCTTCAGTTGTGGCTTCATCAAGAACTGGAATGAGAGAAAGCTTTCCCTTGGGATCGATCTCTCCAATTTCAACCTGAATCTTGTCTCCGACCTTCAAGACCTCTTCGAGGTTTTCGATGCGCTTTCCGCCGTGCATCTTGCGGATCTGCGAGACGTGGAGAAGGCCATCCTTTCCGGGAAGAAGTGAAACGAAGGCACCGAAGGCGGCTAGTTTCACAACGGTACCGAGGTATCGCTCGCCAACTTCTGGCATCTGCGGATTGGCGATTGCGTTGATCTGAGCGCGGGCAGCTTCTGCCTTTGGCCCATCGGTTGCACCGATGTAGATCGTGCCATCGTCTTCGATAGAGATTTCTGCGCCGGTCTCATCTTGAATCTGGTTGATGATCTTGCCCTTAGGCCCGATAACCGCACCGATCTGATCAACTGGGATCTTGATGGAGATGATTCGTGGAGCGTATGGGCTCATCTCATCTGGAGTGTCGATGGCCTCTGCCATGACATCCAAGATCGCAAGACGGGCTTCCTTTGCCTGATGAAGTGCTGCCGCAAGAACTGAGGCAGGAATTCCATCGAGCTTGGTGTCAAGCTGCAATGCGGTGATGAAGTCCTTGGTACCGGCAACTTTGAAGTCCATATCGCCGAATGCATCTTCTGCACCGAGAATGTCGGTCAAAGCCACGTACTCAACTTTTCCGTCAACATCATCTGAGATCAGACCCATTGCGATACCAGCAACTGGGGCGCGAAGTGGCACACCAGCATTGAGTAGCGCGAGGGTTGAGGCACAGACAGAACCCATGGAGGTTGATCCATTTGAGCCAAGTGCCTCAGATACCTGACGAATTGCGTACGGGAATTCTTCGCGGCTTGGGAGAACTGGAAGCAGAGCGCGCTCTGCAAGTGCTCCGTGGCCGATTTCGCGGCGCTTCGGTGAACCTACGCGGCCGGTCTCACCAACTGAATATGGTGGGAAGTTGTAGTTGTGCATGTAGCGCTTGTGGTTCTCAGGGTTCAAGGTATCTAGCTGCTGCTCCATTTTGAGCATGTTCAGCGTTGTGATTCCAACGATCTGAGTCTCACCACGTTCGAAGATTGCCGAACCGTGCACGCGAGGAACAACTTCAACCTCGGCGGACAATGGACGAATATCACGCAAGCCACGGCCGTCGATACGAACCTTGTCACGCAATACGCGCTGGCGAACCAACTTCTTGGTAAGGGAACGGAATGCGGCTGGAATTTCCTTCTCGCGGCCAACGAACTGCTCAGCGAGGGAGCCTTTAACTTCGGCGCTGATGCGCTCTGTCTCAGTCTCGCGATCCTGCTTGCCTGCGATTGTCAGAGCCTTGGCAAGCGAGTCGGTTGCAATTGCAGCAACGGCATCGAATGCATCAGCCTGGTAATCAAGGTAGACAGGGAATTCGCCGGTTGGCTTGGCGGCCAAGGCGGCAAGTGCCGACTGGGCTTCGCACAGTACGCGGATAAATGGCTTGGCGGCCTCGAGGCCTTGTCCGACGATCTCTTCGGTTGGAGTGACTGCTCCACCCTTGATGAGTTCGATCGTCTTCACTGTCGCTTCTGCTTCAACCATCATGATTGCAACATCGTCTGCAGTTACGCGACCAGCAACAACCATGTCGAAGACTGCTTCTTCAAGTTGTGAGTGGTTCGGGAAGGCGACCCACTGGCCCTGAATCAGCGCAACGCGAACGCCGCCGATTGGACCAGAGAATGGCAGACCTGCAAGTTGGGTTGAAATCGATGCGGCGTTGATCGCAACCACGTCGTACATGTGGTCTGGGTTCAATGCCATGACTGTGACAACAACCTGAACTTCGTTGCGCAGGCCCTTAACAAAGGATGGACGCAATGGTCGGTCGATAAGTCGGCAGGTGAGGATTGCATCCTCAGATGGACGGCCTTCGCGACGGAAGAACGATCCGGGGATGCGACCAAGCGCGTACATGCGCTCTTCGACATCCACTGTTAGTGGGAAGAAGTCGAATTGGTCTTTTGGCTGCTTAGAAACGCTGGTTGCCGATAGAAGCATGGTCTCGTCATCTAGGTAGACAACGGCGCTTCCTCCTGCTTGGAGCGCTAAACGCCCTGTTTCAAAACGAATTTCTCTTTTTCCGAATTTTCCGTTATCAATAACTGCAACGGATGAATGAATTTCTTGACCCTCCATGGGTCACTCCTGTTCTCGATCAAACCACGGGAGTGAATGAATCTTCGATCGAAGCCCACGGCGTACGACTATTTCTAGAAGTTCCGTAAACCACTACCGAGGACCATTGCTCCCGGTTGATCGTTGTATTAGCGGCGAATACCGAGTTTTTCGATAATCGCTCTGTAACGTTCGATGTTTGTCTTTGCGAGGTACTGAAGGATGCGGCGACGTTGACCAACTAGAAGAAGCAAGCCACGACGATTGTGGTGGTCATGCTTGTTGGTCTTCAAATGCTCGGTGATCTCTTCAATGCGCTTGGAGAGCAAAGCGACCTGTGCTTCAGGACTTCCCGTGTCAGTAGGAGAGTTTCCGTACTTGGCGATGATTTCTTTCTTTACTTCAGGTGTTAGTGCCATTTCATGTGCTCCTTCTACTGTTCACGAGGGCTTCCGGTTCTGCCTCACGGAAACTCGCTTTCTCGGTGGACGTCATAGGGTATCAGCGCACGCTGCCGTGAGAGAAATCGAGCCAAATTCGAGGGCTTTTGAGCCTAGCTTTTGGTCAATATCCGCGCTCTATCGCAGTCATTCTTCATCTGCTCAAGCAGAGGTTCCAATCCGTCGAATTTCACGGTGTCGCGGAGCCTCCACCCAAAATCGATTTTGGCGTTCTTGTCGTAGAGATCCAGCCCCTTTTGATCGAGGGCATATGCCTCAACTTGGGTCGACCTTTCCCCGGCAAATGTCGGGTTGGTTCCGATAGAAATGGCAGCCGGCCAACGATCGCCTTCGACCTCCAGCCAGCCGGCATAAACGCCATCACTTGGAACGGTGTTGAAGGAGGTCGAATAACCCAGATTCGCTGTCGGATAACCGATCTCGCGTCCACGCTTTTCTCCATGAACAACTATTCCTTCGAGGCGATGCGGCCTAGAAAGGAGTTTGGCAGCGTTTTCGACATCGCCTATTGCAACGGCATCGCGGATCCGGGTAGACGAAATCGGTGCGCCTTCAAAATCCTGAATTGCTACTTCTTCGGCGAAAAAGCCGTGCATTTTCCCCGATTCAATCAGATCACCCACTTTGCCGGCCGCCTTGTGTCCGTAGGTGAAATTGGCACCAACGACTACGCCAGAAATTTGGAGTTGCTTCACGAGTACTTCAGTGACAAATTCCTCGGGAGACTTGGCAGCGAATTCCCTGTCGAAGTCGCAGACAACGACCACGTCGGCACCGTGTTCTTTGAGAAGCTCAACACGTCGCTCAAGGGAGACCAACATTGTTGGCGCATTCTCTGGATCAAATATCTGTCGCGGATGTGGGTCAAAGGTGAGCACAATCAATCCGCGCCCATTGCTGAGCTCTTTCGCCCTTTTCAAGATGGCTTGGTGGCCAAGATGGACTCCATCGAAGATTCCGATGGCAACGGTGGCGCCTGCAATTTGCTCTCCGCGCCATTGAAGTCTATTCATCTGCGTATTCTGGCACCCTTACGACTTAGCCGCGAAAACCGCGATTGGGCGTGCCTGGCCATCTCGATTCTGAAGAAGGGCTAGGAGTTCCTCCCCTGCCAAAGCAGCAGTGATGCCCTCAGATTCATTGAGGGTCAACGGCCTACCAAAGGACAACTCTGTCCTTTCATCCAATGTGACCTGTCTGCATGAGAAGGTCTTGGCAGCGACATCTGCGATTGAGAGCGGCTCGAATTCTCCCGATTTGAGTTGATCGACAGTAATCGCCTGGCTTAAGTCAAACGGTGCGACATGGGTTCGACGCAGGACGCTAAGAAAGCCACCGACTCCAAGTTGGTCGCCGCAATCACGGGCAATTGCCCTGATGAAGGTCCCAGAACCGCACGTCACACGGATATCGATCTCGATTCGGGTCTCATCGCTCGGACGCCGGATGTCGAGAATGTCGAGTTGAGAAATCGTCACTTGACGAGCAGGTAGCTCGAATTCTTCGCCCGCACGAACTCGCGCATAGGCGCGCTCTCCTCCAACCTTGACCGCCGAGACGGAACTCGGTCGCTGCATTATCGTGCCCCGCATTTTTCCAAGTTCATCATTGATCGCGTCATCAGTAATGGCGCTGATCTGCTCTCTTGATGCGGTGGTCACCACTTCACCTTCAAAGTCATCAGTGACGGTGCTGGCGCCAAGGACTACGGTCGCGTCATAGGACTTGCTGCCCTCGGTGATGTATTGAAGCAAGCGTGTGCCGTTGCCGAAGCCCAGAACTAGAACACCTGTCGCCATCGGATCAAGAGTGCCGGCGTGGCCAACTTTTTTCGTATGCAGAACGCGCCGAGCAATCGCCACAACATCGTGGCTTGTCATGCCGGGAGATTTATCAATGACGAGGAACCCGTCAGTGATCAAGCGTTTCATCTCCAGATTCATCTTTAATTCGGGGAGCTTTATACGGATCGGACTCGCCTGCGTACTGGGCCTTGGCGCGAAGCGCCACAACCTCGGCATCGCGCTGATGGACTTCCTCCAGAAGTGATTCAAGCGCCTTGGCGCTTTCCGGAAGGGCATCAGGGAAGAATTCAACCGACGGCGTGATACGCAGTCCTAAGTCGCGTCCGATTGCCGCGCGGATAACGCCTTTGGCGCTATCAAGCGCTTTAGCAGTCGCCTCTCGCTGATCCTCGTCCCCAAGAACCGTATAGAAGACTGAGGCATGCTGGAGATCGCCGGTGACACGTGTATCGGTAATGGTGACGAAGCCCAGTCGAGGGTCTTTGATCTTCCCCTCGAGCAGGCCTGCCACAACTACCTTTATACGATCAGCAACTTTTTGCGAACGATGTGATTGACTCACAATTACACCCGCTTCTTCTCACGCATCTCGTAGACCTGTACTACGTCGCCGATTTGCACATCCTTGTGTGATCCAACTCCGATACCGCACTCGAAGCCCTCACGGACTTCAGTGGCATCATCCTTGAATCGCTTGAGTGATTCGATGGTGAGGTTCTCTGCGACAACTTCGCCACCACGGAGCAAGCGAGCCTTGGCATTCCTGCGAATGATTCCGTCGAGAACGATGGAACCAGCGATGTTTCCAAACTTGCTCGACTTGAAGATCTCGCGAATCTCGGCATTTCCGAGGACGACCTCTTCGTACTCTGGCTTGAGCAAGCCCTTGAGTGCGAGTTCGATTTCTTCAATTGCCTGATAGATAACCGAGTAGAAGCGAACGTCCACGCCCTCTTGATCTGCAAATATTGCAGTCTGTGGTTCCGGTTTGACGTTGAATCCGATGACAACTGCAGTGGATGCAGATGCAAGGGTGATATCGCTCTTGGTGATCGCACCGACACCACGGTGGATGACGCGCAGATCAACTTCTGCTCCGACATCGAGTTGCAGCAAGGCATCTTCGAGGGCTTCGACCGATCCGCTGACGTCACCCTTGAGGATGAGGTTAAGGGTTGTGATCTTGGATTGCTCCATGAAGTCTTCGAGAGAGACCTTCTTGCGTGCCTTGGCAAGCTGGGCATTGCGCTCGGCTGCCTGACGCTTCTCGGCGATCTGACGTGCGGTCCGGTCATCGCCTGCGACAAGGAAGGTATCCCCTGCGTTAGGAACGGAGGTGAATCCGAGGACCTGCACTGGACGCGATGGCCCGGCGCTGTCGACGGTGACCCCATGCTCATCCAACATTGCACGAACGCGTCCGAATGAACCGCCTGCAACGATGGCATCTCCGATTTTGAGAGTTCCACGTTGGATAAGAACAGTCGCAACTGGTCCGCGACCACGATCCAAGTGAGCCTCAATTGCAACACCGCGAGCATCGTCATCAGCAACTGCTTGTAAGTCGATGACCGCATCTGCTGTAAGAAGAATGGAATCGATAAGCTCTTTAATTCCATCACCGGTTTTTGCAGAGACGTTCACGAAGATTGTGTCTCCGCCGTACTCTTCGGCAACCAAGTTGTACTCGGTCAACTGCTGACGGACCTTCTCAGGGTTGGCGCCTTCCTTATCAATCTTGTTGACAGCAACAACGATGGGAACATCCGCGGCTTGCGCATGGTTGAGTGCCTCAATCGTCTGTGGCATGACCCCGTCATCCGCGGCAACGACCAACACGGCGATGTCGGTTACCTTCGCACCACGAGCACGCATGGCGGTAAACGCCTCGTGACCCGGTGTATCGATGAAGGTGATCGCTCGATCGCGACCATCATGGTTGTGGTGGATCTGGTAGGCACCGATGTGCTGAGTGATTCCGCCGGCTTCGCTCTTGACGACCTCGGTCTTGCGGATTGCATCGAGCATGCGAGTCTTACCGTGATCGACGTGACCCATGACAGTTACAACTGGTGGTCGCGTGACAAGACGTGAGGGATCAATCCCAGCAAGTTCATCTTCGAGGTTGATGTCGAAGGTCTGTAAAAGTTCGCGGTCTTCGTCCTCTGGGCTGACGATTTGGATGACATAACCCAACTCGGTACCAAGAATCGCGAAGGTGTCTTCATCGACCGACTGCGTTGCAGTGACCATCTCACCAAGGTGGAATAAGGCTGCGACTAATGCTGCTGGATCTGCATTAATTTTCTCTGCAAAATCTGCTAGCGATGCTCCGCGACGCATACGGATCTGAGTCTTGCCATCACCGTGAGGAACAACAGCGCCACCAAGTTGAGGTGCCTGCATATTGTCGAATTCATCGCGCAGGGCTTTCCTGCTCTTGGGCTTTCGCTTGCTGCTCTTGCTCGCATTCTTTCCGAATGCGCCGCCTGTACTGCCGCGCTGTGGTCTTCCACCACCGGCCGGACGCGCTGGACCTCCAGCGGCTCCGCCCGCAGCTGGTGTGCGGTATGGACTTCCAGTTCCAGTTGAAGGACCACCAGTGCGCGGCGGGAAGCCGGTTCCCGCTCCGGCAGGACGCGGAGATGATGGACGAGCTGCGAATCCAGGACGTACTGATCCTGGACGTGGACCTGACATCGGAGGACGTGGGCCGCCGGTACCTGCAGGACGCTGTGGCGGACGCGGCGTTCCAAACGGCGCGGTTCCGGGACGTACGGCTGGTGGACGTGGCGCTGGTGGTCGTGGTGTTCCAAAGGGATTGTTGCCGGGACGCGGTGCGGCCGGACGCGGAATTGCAGTTGGTGTCGGCATGGGTGCCGTCGGCGCAGGAGGCACCGGACGTGCTTGCGCTTCCGCAGCTTTGTGCGCCTGTGCCTGCTGGATGGTTGTCTGCTCGACCAGCCCCGGTGCGATCTCCGCCAAAATTTCGGTGGCAGCTTCTGGAGTGAGGGTCTCTTCGGCCGGTTTTGCGGCAGCCTTCTTGGCAGCAGCTTTCTTTACGGGCTTTACCTCATCTGCCGGTTTTGCATCCGGGAAGAGTTCCAGCATTTTTCGAACGACGGGTGCTTCCACCGTTGATGATGCGGATCGGACGAATTCGCCCATTTCTTGGAGCTTTGCAAGGACGACCTTGCTCTCCATACCGAGTTGTTTTGCTAACTCATGTACGCGGACCTTTGCCACAGTTCTCCTGTCTTGGCCCGCAATTCTTTGGGATGCGAGCCCTAGTTGTACAACCTCATGATCGGTTCGAACTCATTTGAGTGTCATATCTTTCGCATCCATTTCGTAGTTGTTCATATAGGCGAGCAATTCGCTGCCATCTGGCGGTTCATTTCGTCGGAATGCCCAACGGAAGGCGCCGCGTTCAACAGCGGTTACTGCACATGTTCGGTGCACCCACGCTCCCCTGCCGGGAAGCCTGCGGTGAGGATCGGGAAGAATTCTTCCCTCGTCGCACACCACTCGTAGTAGCGCCGTCGGATTTTCGCGTTTTCGGCAGTTGATGCAACTTCGCACAAACTTGCTAGATCTCCTAGCCACGCGTGGGCACGGCTCTCATGAAGACCTCATCGCTTAAATTCAACGTGCCAACCTTACCTGCCAAAACCGCATTCGCATAAATGGCCGCAAAATGCTCTATTTACTCTCATTCTGAGGCTCGGTTTTAGGTGCATCAGAGTGGATATCGATCCGCCATCCGGTAAGTCGGGCGGCCAGCCGAGCGTTCTGGCCGTCCTTTCCGATAGCAAGGGAGAGTTGGTAGTCCGGCACGGTCACCTTGGCTGAGCGGGTGACCGGGTCCACGATCTCCACTTTTTCAACGCGTGCCGGTGCCAGGGCGTGGCCGACAAAAACTGCCGGGTCCTCCGACCAATCGACGATATCGATCTTCTCGCCATGAAGTTCGTCCATAACAGCACGGGCACGCGAACCCATTGGGCCAATGAGCGAGCCCTTCGGGCTAACGCCAGCGCGGTGGGTGCGGACGGCGATCTTGGTGCGATGTCCGGCTTCGCGAGCAATCGCCATAATCTCAACAATTCGATCTGCAATCTCTGGAACTTCCAAGGCGAAGAGTTGCTTAACTAATGCAGGATGACTGCGAGAAAGGGTGACCTCCGGTCCCTTCATCCCCTGCTTGACCTCGACTACGAAGCATTTAATGCGCTCGCCGTGCGCGTAAACCTCACCAGGCACCTGCTCCTGCGGGGGAACTTTGCCTTCGACGCGGCCCAGATTCACATAGACGACTCGCGGGTCCCGCCCTTGTTGTACAACTCCTGAAACCACGTCTCCGACTGAAGCGGTGAACTCGCCGACAATGTCGGCGTCATTGGCTTCGCGCATCTTCTGCTTGATGACTTGGCGGGCGGTGGATGTGGCTATTCGGCTAAAACCTTCCGGGCTATCTACAACTTCGTCGATCTTCTCGCCATCTTCTCCGAAGACAGGCACCAGAATCTTGATTTCACCTGTCTCGCGATCAAGATGGGCGTGTGCGTGCGGTTTTGCCAATGGCATGTGCGCGTACGCCGTTAGGACCGCCGCTTCGATTGCACCAATAAGTCGCTCGAGCGGAATCTCACGTTCGATGGTTAATGATGCAAGGGCCTTCATATCTACATTCATGAGAGATCATCGCCCTTCCGGTTGAACTCAATCTCGACTTGGGCCCTCTTGATTTCAACGAAAGGGAGTTCGACTTTATGAGGTGCCTTGCCTTCAACTATGACGCATACGGACTCGTCGTGCACCACATCCACCCGACCGGTGAGCGTTTCACCGTTGACCATCACCGATCGAACAAGTCGGCCGATGTTCTTCTGCCAGTGGCGCGGAAGAGAGAGCGGCCTGTCAACGCCCGGAGAGGAAACCTCGAGAGTGAAGGGGGTCGCTCCCATGAACTCGGATTCATCCAGGACTGCAGAAATGTCTTTGGTGATTGCAGTGACCTCATCAAGGTTGAGGTTCACGGTTCCATCTACTACGACGGTTACGACACGTCGATTGCCAGGGGATGCGATATGAACGTCTTCTAAAAAAAGACCGGCGGCATCTACCACTGGGGAGATTGCGTCTGTTATCGATTGTACGAGACTCATGATCTTCTCTTTCTATGAAGTTGTAATTGCGATCATAACCTAGAACGCAACCGACTACCAATGGCTAAAAGTGTCAACCCCCACTTTAAGAATCAGTACAGCCGTGACGACGAGGAAAATCTGGCGCACGAAAGCCGATCCCCCTCGTATCGCCAACTTTGCTCCCAGCAATCCGCCCGCGACATTTGCGATTCCCAAGACCAACCCCACATGCCAAAGGATGACGCCATGCAAACCGAAAATTACTAGGGCTCCGAAATTCGTCGCGACGTTGACGACCTTCGCCACGGATGACGCAGTTAAGAATGCAAATCCGAGAAGTGCGACCAGTACAACCATCAGGAAAGTCCCTGTTCCGGGGCCAAAGATTCCATCGTAGAAACCGATGCCAAGACCTGCGACCACAGCGATGATATTGCGACGGCCAGGTGTGTGCCGCAATAACTCGACGTGACCCAAGGTCGGACGACGCCACGTATAGATTCCGACAGCGATGAGCAGAACTAATACCAACGGTCGCAAAGCATGCGTCGGCAGATGAGCCGCCAACAACGCGCCACACATCGATCCTGCAAAAGCTGGCACCGCCATCGCAAATGTGAACTTAAGGTCAGGTTTCACTTTACGTCGATACATGCCGGCGGCGGCACTTGTTCCGAAGATTGCAGCCAACTTGTTTGTACCGAGCACTTGCACCGTCGCAGATTGTGGCAGGCCGATGAGAAGTGCCGGAAGTTGAATTAGTCCTCCGCCACCGGCAATCGCATCTACAAAACCGGCACAGAGGGCGGCCACGCCCATGAAGGCCATTGATGCAATGGAGATGTGGCCAAAGAAGTCCATCCTAGGAAAGTAGTTTGGCTACTTCGCTTGCGACATCGGCCAGGCGGACTTCCAAACGCTCGCCAGTTCGACGTACGCGCACTTCGACATTTCCTTCGGCAAGGGCTTTGCCCACGATGACAATGATAGGAATTCCGATGAGCTCGGCATCCTTGAACTTCACGCCGGGACTTGCATCTCGACGATCATCGAGCATGACGCTGATACCTGCATTCTCCAATTGAGACGCAATACTTTCGGCAACGTCAAACGGATTGTCATCCTTACCCGTCGCCACCACATGCACTTTTGCAGGCGCAATTTCAGCCGGCCAGCACAATCCCATTTCGTCGTAAGTCTGTTCTGCAATCGCCGCAACGGCGCGCGATACTCCAATGCCGTAGGAACCCATCGTGACGACACGGGACTTTCCATCACTATCGAGAACCGTGAGATCCAAAGCCTCGGCATATTTTCTGCCTAATTGGAAGATGTGCCCGATCTCAATAGCCCGATCGATGACCACGGGAGATGCACAGTCTGGGCAAGCGTCTCCTGCCCGCACTTCGGCAGATTCGATATAACCATCTACCTCAAAATCACGGCCGTTGACAACGTTGAGTGCGTGACAGTCTTTCTTGTTAGCACCAGTCACCCAAGCGGTGCCAGGTGCAATGCGTGGATCGGCATAGACAGTCAGTCCGAATTTCTTGGCATCCTGCGGTCCCACGTAACCTTTGACCAAACCGGGATTCTTGGCGAAATCCGCTTCTTCGAAGAGACGCATATCGATAACGCCTGGAAGATTAGCCTCGAGGCGCTTGAGATCCACCTCGCGATCACCGGGCACGAGGACTGCGATGTTTTTCCCATCAGCCACCAGAAGAACGTTCTTCAAAGTATCTGCACCTGTGTATCCCCCACCGAATCTCTCATTGAGAACCTGCACGAGGGATTCAATGGTTGGAGTGTTTGGCGTGTCGACCACTTGCATAGCGGGAACATTGGTCAAGTTGACGGGAGGCACGATGGTTCTCATGGCCTCCACGTTGGCCGCGTATCCGCATTTTTCGCAAAGGACGTAGGTGTCTTCACCCGTAGGGCACGGCGCAAGGAATTCCTCGGATCGCGAACCACCCATCGCTCCCGACATCGCGCTTACGATGTTGTAGCGCATCCCAAGCCGATCAAATGTCTTGATGTAGGCATCGCGATGCTTGTTATACGAAACCTCAAGGCCTTCATCGGTCAGATCAAAGGAATACGAGTCCTTCATGACGAATTCGCGACCACGAATGATTCCGCTGCGAGGTCTGGCCTCATCGCGGTACTTTGTCTGAATCTGGTAGAGCGATAGTGGAAGGTCTTTGTGCGAGGAGTATTCCGATTTCACCATGAGGGTGAACATCTCCTCATGAGTTGGCGCCAGCAGGTACTCCCCGCCTTTTCGATCCTTCAAACGGAAAAGGTTTGGGCCGTACTCGGCAACACGATTGGTCTGCTCATATGCATCGCGTGGGAGAAGGGCTGGGAAGTGAACTTCCTGAAAACCGGCACCGTCCATCTCCTCGCGAATGACCCGCTCAATATTTCGAAGAGTGATGTACCCAAGCGGCAGCCACGAATAGATGCCGGCCGCAATTCGGCGGATATAGCCGGCACGTACTAAGAGGCGATGACTGGCTACTTCGGCATCGGCAGGATCATCGCGCAGAGTGCGCAGAAATAGAGAGGACATTCGCAACATGAAAGTCAGCCTACCTGAGTAGGTACGCGTGAGGCGTTAGGTGCGTTCTAGCTGACGTGAACTGACGGCTCTCCCGATCCGATTCCGGCGGCTTCCATTTCCTCGGCCAATCTCATTGCCTCTTCTATCAGGGTTTCAACAATCTGGGCCTCAGGAACAGTTTTGATGACAACTCCCTTGACGAAGATCTGACCCTTGCCATTCCCCGATGCCACTCCGAGGTCTGCTTCGCGCGCCTCTCCTGGACCATTGACTACGCACCCCATCACTGCAACGCGTAATGGGACGGTCATCCCCTCAAGCCCCGCCTGAACTTTCTCGGCCAAGGTATACACATCGACTTGGGCCCGTCCGCAAGAAGGACATGAAACGATCTCCAGTTTTCGCTGACGCAGGTTGAGAGACTCAAGAATCGAGATTCCAACCTTGACTTCCTCGACCGGTGGGGCGGAGAGCGAGACTCGAATTGTGTCGCCGATGCCTTCGGAGAGAAGAATTCCAAAAGCGGTCGCAGACTTGATCGTGCCCTGAAAGAGAGGGCCAGCCTCAGTGACACCGAGGTGAAGTGGGTAATCGCATTTCTGCGCCAAGAGGCGGTAGGCGCTGACCATGGTGACAGGATCGTGATGTTTGACCGAGATCTTGATGTCGGTGAAGCCGTGCTCTTCAAAAAGCGAGCATTCCCAGAGCGCGGATTCCACCAATGCCTCGGGAGTTGCCTTGCCGTATTTTGCGAGAAGACGTGGGTCGAGTGATCCGGCATTTACTCCAATACGAATAGGAATGCCGGCATCTCCTGCCGCCTTTGCTACCTCTTTTACCTTGTCATCAAACTGCTTGATATTTCCGGGGTTGACTCGGACGGCGGCACACCCAGCATCAATGGCCGCGAAAATATATTTCGGTTGGAAATGGATATCGGCAATAACGGGAATCTGTGACTTCTTAGCAATCTGCGCGAGCGCATCTGCATCGTCCTGACTGGGTACTGCAACGCGAACAATCTGACAACCGGAGGCAGTCAATTCCGCGATCTGCTGCAATGTTGCATTCACATCGGAGGTAAGAGTGGTGCACATCGATTGAACGCTGACAGGTGAGTCGCTGCCTACGCCGATACTGCCGACACGGAGTTGACGCGTTTTGCGTCGTGGAGCAAGTGTCAGAGGTGGTGCGACTGGCATTCCTAGATCAACCATGTCCTCATTCTGCCTTATCTTGCTAGAGATTGAAGTTGACGGGATTTACGACATCCGCCACTAAGAGTAGAAGAGTGAGGCCAGCGAGGAGTACGAAGACCACCATGGTGATCGGAGTAAGGATCGCCACATCAATGGCAGCGGGGCGGCGACGCCCTCGCAAGCGCGCAAAGAAGGCGCGGATCTCGTCAGCTATAGCCACTGCCATGTGACCGCCATCCAATGGCAGTATCGGAAGAAGATTGAATATGCCGACAAAGATGTTGAGTTGGGCGATGATGACGATAAAGGCAGCAAAACGTTCGGCGATCGTGAGCTTTGCACTAGCGACTGCCTCACCGGAAAGCCGTGCCACCCCGACGACACCAACCAGACCTTGCGCATCCCGCGGCTTGTCTCCAACCGTCTGAGACCAGAGTGCCGGAATCTTGCCAGGAAGAGAGATCAATGCCTTGACCGAGCCGCTGATGAGAGAACCAGTGGTCGTGAAGGATTCCTTAACTGCCGTAACGGGATTGCTCCGCACCGTCGCGTAGGAATTAATCACGCCGATGTACCCGATGTTCTTGCCATCGCTCACCCTGGTAGCCGGAGTAATGGTCACTTCGAAATCGGGTCTTCCTGAATCTGCGCCCTTAACCTTCTGTCCGCGGTCGATGCCGAACACCAGAGGCTTGCCCGGCGAATTGCGGATGATCTCAACATCTTTGGACCAGTTGGTGATCCGCTTTCCATCGATGGAGACGATCCGATCACCGACCTTGAGGCCCGCCAGTTTGGCGGGAGTCGGCGTGGAGGTTGCGGTGCACGCCTGATTGCTCGTGACTGAAGCGACGCACTGGCTGACCTCGCCGATGGTGGATGTGACCTGATTGGTGCCGATTCCCATGAAAAGAATCAAAAGTAGGACAAAGCCCAGGACGAAGTGAAGAAAGGATCCGGCACCTAAAACGATGAGCTTTCGTCCGCTACTGGCGCGATAGAAATCTCGCTCGTCACCTATGGAAGTTTCACTTGGCGACATTCCTTCAATACGGCAGTACCCGCCCGCTGGGATCGCCTTGATGCCGAACTCAGTCTCACCTCGTACGGTGGACCAGATCTTGGTGCCAAAACCTAGGAAGAACTCGCTGACCTTCATCCCATAATGCTTGGCGGTGATGAAGTGACCAAATTCGTGGACCATCACCGAAAAGAGCAGGGCAATCACGAAGGCGAGAATTCCTAGTAATTGCACTGGGGTATCTTCTCAGGTTAGGCCGACAAATGAGTACTTTTAGCCCCCTGTTAGGATTGGCCCATGACTACAGTCCCGCAGGTTCGCAAGCTCGTTACTTCTATTCCTGGTCCAAAATCTGAGGCAATTCTCAAGCGGCGCTCAGACGCCGTCTCAAGCGCCCTCGGCATGGCCATTCCGATAGTTGTCGAACGGGCCGGCGGGGGCATCATCGTCGATGTTGATGGCAACTCCATCATCGATATGGGCGCCGGCATCGCAGTGGTCAACGTTGGAAATAGCGCGCAGCGTGTCATCGACAATGTCAAAGCACAGGTCGAAGCCTTCACGCACACCTGCTTCATGGTTGCCCCCTACCTGGGCTACATCGAAGTATGCGAAGCGCTCAACCGCCTAACCCCCGGAACACACAAGAAGAAGTCGGTATTGCTGAACTCCGGTGCCGAGGCCGTTGAGAACGCGGTAAAGATCGCGCGCAACTACACCAAGCGCCAAGCAGTTGTCGTTTTTGAGCACGCCTATCACGGGCGCACAAACCTCACGATGGCAATGACCGCCAAGAATGTGCCGTACAAGGAAGGCTTCGGACCTTTCACCCCTGAGGTTTATCGCATGCCAATGGCGTACCCGCTGCGTTGGCCAGGTGGAGCAGAGAAGTGCGCAGAAGAAGCCCTCGATTTCGTGATTCACAAAATGGAGAAGGAGATCGGGGCAAAGAACATTGCTGCGATCGTTATCGAGCCGATTCAAGGTGAAGGCGGTTTCATCGTTCCGCCCAAGGGATTCCTGCCTGGCTTGTCCAAGTTTGCAACCGAGAACGGGATCGTCTTCGTCGCCGATGAAGTTCAAACCGGATTCGCGCGCACCGGTCAGATGTTCGCGTGTAACGACGAAGGTGTAATTCCGGACCTCATCGCCATGGCGAAGGGAATCGCCGGCGGTCTCCCCCTCTCTGCTGTCACGGGCAGAGCAGAGATCATGGATGGCGTGCACGCCAGCGGACTCGGCGGAACATATGGCGGCTCCCCTGTCGCATGTGCGGCCGCCCTCGGCGCAATTGCGACTATCGAGGAAGAGGACCTCTCCAAGAGTGCCGCGAAGATCGGCGAGATCATCGAGTCTTCTCTCAACGCGATGAAGGCCAAATACTCGGTCATCGGCGAGGTGCGTGGGCGAGGTGCGATGCAAGCCCTCGAATTTGTACTTCCTGGAGGGATCGAGCCGCATCCCACCGCAGTCGGGCAGATCGTGAAGTTCTGCCAGCAAGAAGGCGTGTTGATCCTCTCGGCTGGCACTTATGGCAACGTGATTCGCCTGCTTCCCCCATTGGTGATGCCCGAGAATCTATTGCGCGAAGCACTAGAAGTGCTCGATCGCGCGATTGCGTCGGTCTAATCTATTAGCGCGCTTATGGATGTAAGGGCACTACCGGCTTCTGAACTCGAATTACTCGTTTCATCTTTAGCGCGCATTCTCTGCGAGTGCGTCGCCGATGGCGCGTCAGTCAGTTTTATGAGCGATCTTTCGCAGGATGTTGCAGAAGAGTACTGGCACGGAATCTCCCAGAAATCTGCAGCCGGTGATCTGATCGTCTTCGGTGCATTCATTGCGGATGAATTAGTAGGAACTGCCACCCTCATCACCGCCACTCCGCCCAATCAACCTCACAGAGCAGACGTTGCCAAGGTTTTGGTACGCCCCGCATTCCAACGACGTGGGATCGCGAAGGCTTTGATGATCACACTAGAGAAGAAGGCACTTGAGATCGGCAAAGATCTACTAGTACTCGACACGCTTACCGGCTCTGGAGCCGAGGCACTCTATGCCGGGCTGGGATGGAAACGCGTTGGAGAAATTCCGCGGTACGCACTCACCCCCGATGGCCAAGCACGGGCGACGATGGTCTTCTATAAGGAGTTAAGCCGCGGATGATTAAAGCCATAGGTTTTGACTTGGACAACACACTCTTCGACCACACGGAAGCTGCTGCCACAGCTATGCGCACGTTGATGAAACAGAAGGGGTGGACGTACACAGGCGCAACCACGATTGGTGCGGAGTGGCATCGCGTTGAAACCATCTACTTCTCCCTGTATGCCGCCGGGCATATGACACTTACAGAACACCGGCGCGCCCGTATGCGAGTATTCCTGGAATCGACGGACGCCCACCACGAAGATGCCGAACTCGATCTTCTCTGGAGCGAATACGTCCACAACTACGCGGATAGTTGGATTGCATACTCCGACGCAGCAGTGGCTCTCACGAATTTGAAGGCCGCTGGTTACAAGATGGCAGTACTCACAAATGGCCAACAGGCACAACAAGAAGCAAAACTTGCTGCCATCGGCTTGAGCGACATGTTTGAAGCATGTCTGGCTATTGGAACTGTTGAAGCGCTGAAACCCGATCCGCGGGCTTTTGCCCAACTCTGCCGCGTACTGGAATGCGAACCGCACGAAGTTCTCTACGTGGGAGATGATCTCGACGTTGACGTACGAGCCTCTGTCAAGGCAGGACTTCGCGGAGTCTGGCTCAATCGCAACGGATTGGATGCGCCGCCAGATATCCATATGCAGGTGCACACGCTTGAATCCCTGCAGGCTCTGCTGTAACTGCTAAATTGTCACCGCCCGATAGACCAATATCAATGCGAATACCAGAAATAAGTAGGCGCTTGTCAGATCAATACGTCGAACCCAGATCTCCGAGAGGCGACGTCCCAAGTAACTTGCTACCAGGGTCAAGGTAATAAAGAAGAGGAAAGACCCAGTACCTACCCCAAAAGCGAAACCGATTTTGCCTCGAGTGGTCTCAATGAACGAACCGGCTGCGCTGAGAAGGGCCACCCAGGAGATAATCGTCAAAGGGTTCGATGCCGTGGCCAGGAGAGAGAGTCGTAGCGCCGAACCGAAGGTGGGAGGTTTCGATGGATCGGCCTCTACGGAACTCGTCCTCCGCGCAGATCGATGGGTGATGATGGTTCGGATTCCTATCCAACTGATGATCAGCGCGCCCACGATGCTGATCGCCCTCTGTGTTGAGTGCGCAGAAAGAAGGACGGCAGCCCCCAATGCACCCAAGACGCAGTACAGGGTGTCGATAATCGCGGCACCGAGACCAATGCCAAACGCGGCGGAGAATCCGTAACGAATTCCATATCGGAAACAGAGCAACCAAATGGGGCCGACTTGGGCAGCGATAAGGAAACCTGCCGCCAAGCCACTGGCAAATACATACAGACTCACGCCGCCACTGTTTCATACATGACGAACTTCGGGCTAGCATCCGAGAATGCTCAAAGGCCTCCACGTCCTGCTCGCGGTACTTACGACGATGGCGGTGCTAGTTGCAACAATCGAAGGTGTCGTGCGGATTGCTCGTAACAAACCAGCGGGAGAAGCCGCATGGCGAACACTTTTGGCCGTGCTCATTTCGGCTGGCATCACGATAGTTGCTGGCCTGGCGTTGCTTATTAGCGGGGAACGCCCGAAGGAGTGGCTCCATCTGCTTTATGCTGCATTGGCATTTGGCCTGATTCCTTTCGCGGACAATGCCAGCATCTCAATACCTAACAATCGCACGAGAGGTCTCTACCGAGCGGTCGGCGGTCTGGTCTGCCTGACGGTGCTCACCAGGCTCTTCGTAACAGGGCAACACTGATCGTGAACGGTCTCTCACGAAAACTCTCGACCGGAGTTCTGAGACTTTTCCAGGTCTTGGCCTACGCCGAAGGTGCGCTTCTGCCGACAATTCTCGTAGTCGCGGTGTACCACTGGATTACCGGAAAGGCAGATGTCCTTGTAGCAATTGTCGGTGCAAGTCACGGCTCGGTTTTCACGGCTTACATTCTTATCGTCCCTCTAGTCGCCCGGACATTGCGTTGGCCATGGCGAACGACTTCCGTGGCTTTCTCAGTGGCGTTTATTCCTTTTGCGACGTGGAGTTTCGAGAGAAGAATTCACGGAGAAATCATGGAAAGGATTGAGAGTAATAAGATCAGCGCATGAAGAACCCGATCCACCACCTAACCCTCACTGTAAATGATGTTGAGAAATCTGCAGCTTGGTACAAAGCACTCTTAGGTGAGGCGACAGAGATTCGCCGCGAAGGTCCCGGGTGGAGGCGCCTACGAATGGATTGGCCAAATGGCCTAATAATCGGCGTGGTGCAATTCGAGGATGCGCCGCGTGCGCAGAAATTTTCCCACCTCAACGTTGGTCTGGATCACATTGGTCTGGCCTGCGAGAGCGAAGATGAAATACATGGATGGATCAAGAAACTAGATGAACTTGGTTTTGAACATGGACCGTTCGAGAACGCTGTTTACGGGTGGGTAGTGACAGCGCGAGATCCCGATAACATTCCAATCGAATTCTTCTGCGCTAAATAGCAAACCCGCAAAGTCATTTCCCTTCGTACACAATATTTTTAAGTGTGTCCCCACGGGAAAAGCGCCGCAACTGCTCTTCCAGCAACTTTCTAAAGCGCGGTTCAAACGCGGTCGACTCGCCCCCAATATGCGGGGAAATCAGAAGACCTGGTGCTTTCCACAGAGGATGATCTTTCGGAAGAGGTTCTGGATCTGTGACATCAAGGGCCGCCAGAATGCGCCCCGAATTCAATTCGGCCACCAGAGCGTCGGTTTCCACTACTGGACCGCGAGCAACATTGACCAACAATGCACCATCCTTCATGAGGGCTAAACGTTTGGCATCAAAGAGATGACGACTTTCTTCGTTGAGCGGCATGGAAAGGATGACGACATCAAGTGTTGGGAGGAGTGCATCCAGGTCGCTCATTTTTCTAGAACCATCCGCGCCGGAGCGAGTGAAGGGAACAATCTCGACGGCAAAACCGCTGAGGTTCTCTGCAATTCTCTTACCGATAGAGCCGAATCCGACTATGCCGATCCTGCTGTCGGAGAGCGACTTGCGACGAGAGCGAACCCATTCGCCCTGCATCTGATTGCGGATGAAATCTGGAAAGCCACGAAGAGAGGCGATGGTCAATCCGACGGCGAGTTCGGCAGTTGAATCATCATGCACTCCAGCTGCGTTGCACATGATCAGGCCAGGACGCATGAACTCGATCGCGTTCTCATAACCGGCATACGGCAATTGCACTACCTTCAAGTCAGGCATTCTGAGTATCGGCGCGAGCGCCTTACGCCCTCCCATATATGGAGGAACGAAGAAGGTAATGCCGGTGAGAACCTCTGCGTCCAGGGGCGCGGTGCGCGGAGAAAGCGAAGTAATGCCAGCGGGCATCTCCAAGTCATCCCATTGAGACCAGATCACTTCCGATGCCATTGCCACACCCTCTCATCGGCGCACGGGCCTTAATATCGCCATCCTTTCATAGACCTTGCCCTGCCAGCGCGGCGGGAGGAGACTGAAATCCAGGAAATCGAGGTGAGCTCTATGACGAAAAATCGTGAAACTCAGTGGGCGATCGCCCTGGCGACAACGGTTTCGGCAGTCGTGATTTTCTCTGGCGCACTCTTTGGCATTGCCTACCTCGTTGGTGGTTCCAACGCCGTCTCCGACAACTGGGTTGGATTCCTTGTCGCGATGTCGTTTCTCGGTGGATTGACAATCTCTCTTCTGGCCTTTGTTCTCGGTATCACCGCTTGGATCAGGCACGGCAGAGCGCCGTGGCTCTGGGTTCCCGTGGTTGTTTTTCCCTCATTGCTGGCCTTTATCGTGCTTGGCGAAATATTCTGGTGGCAGTAATTCAGACGTTATCTACCGGTCGAGAAGATTGCGCATCGGTGAAAATGTCTCGCCTTTTTTCCGTTTGGCAATAGCGCTCAACGCCTCGAGAACGACTCGATTGGCAAGTATCGCAGTGATATCGGCGCTGTCGTACGGCGGGGACACTTCAACAATATCCATACCGACAATCGGGAGTTCAAGGCAGACACGTCGAACTGCATCAAGCAGTTCGCGACTCGTCATGCCGCCAGGTTCGGGAGTACCGGTACCGGGCGCCATGCCAGGATCCACAACATCGATGTCAACCGAAAGAAAGACTCCATCACACTGGTCAGTCAGTCTCGCGAAGGACTCATCCATCACTGCTTTCATACCGCGTGCGCCGATCTCAGACATCTCGTATGAGCGCATCCCTTGATCTCGCATCCAATCTAGCGTTTCAGGTTCGGGCCAATATCCGCGCAATCCCACCTGGAGGAAACGATCTCCGCGAACAGCGCCCGAATCAATGAGGCGACGCATCGGTGTTCCGTGTCCGACGAGCGCGCCAAATTGCGTGTCACCCGTATCGGCATGCGCGTCAAAATGAATCATGGAAATCTTGCCCATTCCGCGGTGGCGGGCGATACCCATCACATCCGCAGATGCAATTGAATGGTCGCCACCTAGTACGACGGGGATTTTTCCTTCTCGGGAAAGCTTCTCTGTTGCCTTTGCCAAAACCTCAAGGGATGCAACCAGGTCTCCCCCAGGCATCAACAGATCACCGGCATCACAGACATTAAGCTCGGTAAGTGCGTCGACGCGCAGAGCCAGATGCGGCCTCTCGCCGTCGTGCGGCAGGTAGTCGCCGCCACGAATGGCCTGTGGTCCAAACTTCGTTCCTGACCGATGCGATGTGCCGCTATCGATCGGTGCCCCCAGAATTACGACATCTGCATCAGCATAAGTCTCTGGTCGATCCAGATCGCACGCAGGAACACCAAGAAAGGTGAAATTTGGTCCGTACATATTTCCGATGTTGGTCACGCCAAAAGGGTAACGCACCCTCGGCTCTTAGGAATCAAAGCCCAGTCCGACCCGATCCAGAATCCTAAGCCAGAGATTCCTGCGCCCCTCGTGTTGGTCAGCCGAATTGATAGAGCGCTGAGTTATCCATATAAATAGGTATCGGAACGGCTCGGGTGGGAAAGGCAGAGGTTTGCGACGGACCATCTTCAGTCTGGTCCGTTCGGTTTTCAGTCCGTCGAGGAGATCCAACATCGTCGCCGCGCCAAAACGTGTCGCGGCAACACCCAGACCGGTATAGCCCATGACATAGGCAACTTTGCCACCGTGAGCTTTGCCCCAGAAAGGAGAGAAGCGGGTGCAGGTGTCGATAGCCCCACCCCATCCATGAGTGAATTTGATGCCTTCCAATTGCGGGAAGGTCTTCAAGAAATTCGATGCCAGAGTCGCGTACGTCTCTGCATCAAACTCATACTCTTGGCGCACCTTTCCGCGGAAGTTGTAGATCGCCTCATAGCCTCCCCAGAGAATTCCACCCTCTTTGTTCAACCTGTAGTAATGAAATTGGTTGCCCGCATCTGAGATTCCTTCGCGATCCTTCCACCCGATGCTCTCACGTTGCTCTGGAGTGAGTGGTTCGGTGACAAGCTGAAAGTCATACACCGGAATGACGTACTTGCGCGCACTTCTTACCAGCGACTTGAAGACGTTTGTTGCAAGCGCAACCTTCTTTGCAGTGACCGCTCCGTAAGGAGTATGAACGAGGACATGGTCGCCCTTCTCCTCCAGCCACTCCACTTTTGAATTCTCATAGATCTTCACTCCCAAAGAGATACAGACCTTCTCGAGACCCCACACCAAGCGCGCGGGATCAACAAGGGCGGTGCCGTCATGGTCGAAAAGAGCGCCTTGATAGGTCGGGGATTTCACCCGCTCCTGTATCTGCTCTTGGGTCAGGAATTCAACATTGTCGCCGTACTTGTTGCGCAGATCTGCTTCTTCCTGCATTCCTTCGAGTTGCCATTGTTTTACCGCGACGCGCAGTTCGCCGGTTCGCTCCCAATCACATTCGATGTTGTATCTCTTGACGGTTTCTTCGATGGCATCCAAATTCTCGCGTCCTAGGCGCTCGATAGTCCCCATCTCTTTGCGGAAACGTTGGTATCCATTGGAGAAGCCGTGGGTCAAGGAGGAGTTGCAGAATCCACCATTGCGTCCTGAAGCACCTGACCCCGTCTCGCGTTGTTCGATGATGACCACCTCGCGCTGCGGATCGCGTTCCTTGGCGAGCAAGGCAGTCCAAAGGCCGGTGTAGCCCGCGCCGACAATGCACAAGTCAGCCGTGATGTTTTCAATCAGTGCTGAATGCGATTCGGGCTCGAGCGGATCCTCATCCAACCAGTACAGCATCGGTTGAAGATCGGCTAAATGGCGCAGAACAAAGGGGTCGATGGCAACCATCGCAGCTCCGGCTTATCGCCGGACTCACCCCTTAACGCTAATCCATAGTTGGCCCGGGTCCTCCGGAGTCCTACCCCATAACGCAGATCGATTTTCAATCTGTAGTTCGTTATGGCTACAGAAGCACTTTAGCGTGCCTTTTTCCGATTGACTAGTTGGCCCGCCACCACAATAACGAGGGCAATCAAGAACATGGATGAGCCGATAACGTTGGCCTGCGCAGGAATGCCGCGTGCGGCCGACGTGTAGACGAATTTCGGGAACGTGTTCATCGTTCCGGAGTTGAAGTTGGTGATGATGAAATCGTCGAACGAGAGACTGAACGCAAGCAGCGCAGCACCGGCAATGCCAGGCATAACAAGAGGCAACGTTACCCGCCTGAAAGTCTCTCTCTCGTTGGCATAGAGGTCCATCGCCGCCTGTTCTAGACGCGGATCAAGACTGGCAATACGTGCCTTCACGGTTACTACAACAAAGGAAATACAGAACATCACGTGTGCCGCTACCGTGGGCCAGAAACCCGGGTTGATGCGAAAAGCCAGAAACATGGCGAGAAGCGATGATCCCAGTACAACCTCTGGAGTCGCCATTGGCAAGAAGATCAGGAGGTTGGTCGTGGCACGTCCTCTGAACTTATGCCGGCCAATAGCAAATGCGATGAGAGTTCCAAGGATTGTCGCAACGGTCGTTGCGAGGAGTCCGATTTTCAGCGAATTACCGAGGGCATTGCAGACGTCGGGAGCCCCGCAAGGATTTTGCCAATTGCTCAATGTGAATCCGCGCCAGACAAGGTTGCTCTTACCCGCATTGTTAAAAGAAAAAGCAATCGTGTAGAAGACCGGGATAAAGAGGTAGGTGAAGCCAATTACGGCATAAATGCGAATGAGGTTTCGGCCGAACCATCGCGATATGCGCTTGGAGAGCGGGAGCGTAGGAATCGGGACCGTCGAAGTACTCATACGAGTTCATCCGTTCCGGATCGGCGAATATAGATAGTGACAAGTATCAAGATTGCTGCCATCAGCATAAACGACAGTGATGCAGCAGTTGGATAGTCGACGATTCTGAAGAAGCGCGAATCGATTACGTTTCCAATCATCGTGGTGTTCGGATTGCCGAGGATCGCGGCGTTCACGTAATCACCAGCCGCCGGAATAAAGGTGAGCAGCGTTCCGGCAACTACTCCTGGCATCGACAAGGGAAAGGTCACTTTTCGGAAAGTGGTAATGCCGTTGGCATAAAGATCATTGGAGGCTTCCAACGTGCGCGGATCGATGCGCTCGAGCGATGCGTAAAGTGGCAAGGTCATGAACGGCAGGAAGTTGTAAGTCATACCGGTCACCACCGCCAGTGCACTCGCCGTTAGCGTGGTCTGCTGGCCGATGATATGCATCGAGCGAAGCGCCGGAACGACGAAGCCCTCCTCGCCCAAGATCTGTTTCCAGGCCACGGTACGAAGCAAGAAAGATGTGAAGAACGGAGCCACGACGAGGACGAGGAGAATGTTCTTGAAGCGCCCTGAGCGAAATGCGATGGCGTATGCCAATGGATATGAGATCGCCAAAGCCAGCAAAGTAGCTAGGGTCGCATAGATGAATGACCGCGCAAACTGAGGTCGCGCCTGATTAAAGGCATCTATGTAGTTGGCAAATCTGAATGTCTGGACATACTGCCCGGTGTCGCCGCCGACAACTGGAGTCTGCGTTGACGTGCCGGCCAAATTGATGATGGGCAGCACGAAGAAGGTGAATAGCCAGAGCATGCCAGGAAGAAGCAGAAGGTAGGGCAGGCGGCCTTTTCTTCCCGTGAAATAGCTTGCTCGGGTGACTGCGCTTTGAAGAAAGGCCATTACGCAGGATCATCCACTTCAGAACCCGCATTCACGTCTTCGGATCCATCGAGTCCGAATGTGAAGGGTGCGTTCCAGGACAGTGAAACTGGATCTCCCGGGCGCAACGTAGGAGTCCCTCCATCGTTCTGTTCGAAGACCATGAGGTCCTGCTTCCAGGGCATTTCAACAACGTACTGCGTGCTCACGCCGACAAAGGAGACGTCAGAGACGATTCCACCAGTGAGCACGTTGCCGGTGCAAGGATCATCTGGCAACGAAATGCGAATCTTCTCCGGACGTATGCCGACGAGGATCGATTTTCCTGCGGCGCGATTGCGCGACTTGAGAACTGCAATCTTCTGGCCGTGAACTTCAACGACAGATTGATCAGCATCACTCGATGAGACTTCGCCGCGAATCAAATTCGACTGGCCCAGGAAGTTGGCCACGAATGCCGTACGCGGTGACTCGTAGAGTTCGGCGGGCGAACCCATTTGCTCGATACGTCCTTCATTCATGACGGCAATGGTGTCTGCCATGGTCATGGCTTCTTCCTGATCATGAGTGACATGCACGAATGTGAGACCGACTTCGGTCTGAATCCATTTCAATTCGATCTGCATCTGTCGACGCAATTTTAGATCGAGAGCACCGAGGGGTTCATCGAGCAGAAGCAAAGCAGGGCGGTTCACGATGGCACGGGCGAGCGCAATTCGCTGCTGCTGACCACCGGATAACTGTGTCGGTTTGCGGTCGGCCAAATGAGGAAGTTCTACGAGTTTCAGTACTTTCTCAACTTGCTCCTTCACGTCCTTCACGCCTCGCCGACGCAGACCAAAGGCCACGTTCTCGTAGATGCTCAGGTGCGGGAAGAGGGCGTAGTTTTGAAAAACCGTATTTACGGGACGCTGATACGGTTTCTTGGTCGTGATATCGGTCGACCCAATGTGAATGGATCCCGCCGTCGGCTCTTCCAAACCGGCAATCATCCGAAGGGTTGTCGTCTTGCCGCAGCCGGATGGTCCAAGAAGGGCAAAAAAGGATCCTTGCGGGATCGTCAGCGTTAGGTCGTCAACTGCAGTGAAATCACCAAATGCCTTGGTGACGCGGGTGAGTTTTAAGTCCCCGTGGGATGAGGAAGACGCGTCGGCCACTAGTTGCCGGTTGCCTTTTGGAAGGCTGTCGTGAACGTGGTCTCTTCAGCCGGTGTGAGCGTGCGGAACACCTTTGCCTTGGACAAGTCACTCGCAGTCGGGAAGATGTACGGGCTCTTCGCAAGATTTGGGTCGATCTTCTCCATCTCTGCCTGTGCGCCCTTCACTGGGCAGATGTAATTTACGTAGGCCGCTACTTGCGCAGCCACTGCTGGCTCGTAGTAGTAATTCATGACCTTCTCCGCATTGAGTCTGTTGTGTGACGTAGATGGGATCATCATGTTGTCACTCCAGAGGGTTCCACCGCTATCTGGCAGAGCGAAATCAAATTTGCCATTGTTCTCGGTGTTCAACTGGAACAAGTCGCCGGACCATCCAATGACAGCCACAGCGTCTCCGCTGATGAGATCTTCCTTATAGCTGTTGCCTGCAACCTTTCTGATGAAGCCGTCGGAGATTTTCTTCTGCAAGAAATCGATGCCGTTCATAAATTGGGCTTCAGTGAAGTTGGATTCGATGTCAACACCCTGATATTGCAGGATGATTCCCATGGTGTCGCGCATCTCGGACAGAACTTCAATCTTGCCCTTATTCGCTGGGGCGAATAGTTGGTCGAGGCTATGGATGCCACCGGGAAGCTTCTGCTTGTTCCAGCCAAAACCTGCAAAGCCGGACTGCCAGGTGAGAGAGTGGTTGCGTCCCGGATCGAAGCCGACATTGTTCAATTTGTCGAGAATGTTTACTTTGTTAGGTATACCTGCGGTGTCGATTTTCTGCGTGTAACCCAAGCGGATCCATCGCGTGGCCATCCAGTCGGTGAGTGTGACAATGTCATAACCAATGTCTTGGCCAAGTTTTAACTGACCCTGCACCTTGCCATAGAACTCGTCGTTGTCGTTGACGTCTTCCATGTAATTGACCTTGATGCCAGACTGCTTCTGGAATGCCTCCAGTGTTGGGTACTTCTTGGTTTTTGAATCGTAATCCAAATATAAGGTCCAGTTTGCCCAACGCACTGTTCCCCCAGTGTCTGCAACTGCTGTCGGTGAGGACGATGCCTTGGGTGCCGATGTTCCACATGCAGCGAGGAGTCCTGCTGCGCCTAATCCGCCTGCGCCTGCAATGAAACCACGTCGAGACATTTGCGCCCGAATGAGTTCGAGTGTCTTTGGAGAGATCGGGTCATTCTTAGGCATCTTGGTTCCTCTTTCGTGTGGTGGTCATCATTGAAAAGTTATCTGGCCTTCATTTCGTTTTATGTAAATGGGGAATTCAATGCGGGGAGTTTATGCCCTCCCCGCATTTACCGCACGCTATGCGTTGATATTCGTCATCACGTGTTTGATCCGCGTGTAATCCTCGAAGCCATAGCCGGAAAGGTCCTTTCCGTACCCTGATTTCTTGAATCCACCATGTGGCATTTCAGCCACGATCGGGATGTGGGTATTGATCCACACGCATCCGAAGTCAAAGGCCTTCGCCAATCTCATGGCGCGCCCGTGATCTCTTGTCCACACGCTTGATGCCAAGCCGTACTCAACCCCGTTGGCCATAGCGATTGCCTCGGCTTCGGTTTTGAATTTCTGGATAGTGATGACCGGACCAAAAATCTCACGCTGGATCATTTCGTCATCTTGGCGAAGGTCTGCAACCACCGTGGGAGGGAAGAAGAAACCTGGGCGATCAATGCGACTTCCACCCGTCATGACACGAGCATGGGAAGGAGCCCGATTCAAGAATCCGCTGACGCTGGCCATTTGATTTTTGTTATTCACCGGACCCACAAGTACGTCCTCGTCGGGCATGCCAATGGCAATTTGATTGGCGGCCTGGTCGGCCAAGAGAGCAACCATTTCATCGTAGACGTTCTCTTGAACCAGAACTCGTGTGGCCGCAGTGCAATCCTGACCGGCATTAAAGAAACCTGCCACGGCAATTGTCTCGGCTGCCGTCTGAAGGTTTGCATCATCAAAGACAACAACCGGTGCTTTGCCACCAAGTTCGAGATGAACGCGCTTTACTTGTTTGGATGCAGCTTCTGCCACATTCATTCCGGCACGTACAGATCCGGTGATCGAAACCATTGCAGGAGTGGGGTGCTCGACGAGGGCTTGTCCTGTCTCATTCTCGCCGCAGACCACATTGAAAACGCCTTCCGGAAGAAATTCCGACATAAGTTTTGCCATAAACAAGGTGCTCGCCGGGGTGGTGGGGCTGGGCTTCAGCACTACCGCATTGCCCGCTGCAATTGCAGGTGCCCATTTCCATACCGCCATCATCATCGGATAATTCCAGGGAGTGATCTGTCCGCATACGCCGATTGGCTCGCGACGAATAAAAGAGGTCATTCCATGCATGTACTCGCCCGCGGATTTTCCTTCGAGGTTGCGTGCGGCTCCCGCGAAGAACCTGATCTGGTCGATCATGGGAGGAATCTCTTCAGATTTCGTGACAGCCAAAGGTTTTCCGGTGTCGCGACTCTCGATCGCGACAATCTCGTCGGCTCGGGTCTCCAAAGCATCAGCAATCTTGAGCAAGGCCCGCTGGCGTTCGCTGGGGGTTGACTGGCCCCATACCTCAAAAGCTGCCGCGGCTGCCTTCATGGCAGTGTCTATATCGCTGGCGTTGGACTTGGGCGCTTGGGCGTACACCTCGCCGGTAGCCGGATTAACAACGTCGGTTGTCTCCCCCGAGGTGCTTGCTACCTCGTGACCATTGACGAAATTCAGTAATTTTTCCATGCATCATCTCCAAATCAGCCCTAGCGAGTGTGAGGTGAGGGTACGCCCAGAATCGCCCGCTGAACAGCCCCCACCACGGATTAGCCTCGTTTTTGTCCCAAAATGTGCGGATATCGTCGTGAAACGGCACAAAATCTGCGGATTCCTTTGCTTTTGCCTCAAAGGTGCGAGAGAGTTAGCCATGGCCATCAAGCACCGCCCCGTTCTGGACGACATTTCGCGGGCGATCATCGAGCAACTCCAGATCGACGGGCGTAAGCCATACGCCGCGATCGGGGTGGCTGTCGGGTTGTCTGAAGCCGCGGTACGCCAGCGCATCGCCAAACTCATTGAGTCGGGCGTCATGCAGGTGGTCGCGGTCACAGATCCTCTGACGGTCGGTTCCTACCGCATGGCCATGATCGGCATCAAGGTTGAAGGAGATCTAGTCGAGGTTGCAGATCAACTCTCCCACTACAAAGAAGTGGATTACATCCTGGTCACATCTGGTGGCTTTGATGTGATGGCAGAAGTTATTTGCAATGACGACGAACATCTCCTCGAACTATTGCAGCGCATACGAGCGATTCCGCAAGTACGCAGCACGGAGAGCTTCATCTACCTAAAGTTGCGCAAGCAGCTTTATAACTGGGGAACATAAAATGGCAACAACAAGTACATTCGACAACGTTCAATTCTACGAATCTGACCTAGATTCCAATTGGTCCAACCGAGCCAAAGAGCATCTGTGGATGCACTTCTCTCGCATGGGCGCTTACGATGCTGGTGGGTCTATCCCGGTAATCGTAAAAGGCGAAGGCCCCTACATCTTTGACGACCGCGGAAAACGATACTTCGATGGAATCTCATCTTTGTTCGCGACACAGGTTGGTCACGGCCGCGAAGAGTTGGCTGATGCATACGCGAATCAGATAAAGGAAATTGGCTACTTCCCTCTCTGGTCATATGCGCACCCCCGCGCCATCGAATTGGCAGAGCGCCTAACTGATTTCACCCCTGAGGGGCTGAACCACGTCTTCTTCAGTGCCTCCGGCGGTGAGGCAGTTGAAACTGCGGCGAAATTAATTAAGCAGTATTTCAAACTGACGGGCAAGCCGATGAAGCACAAGATCATCAGCCGGCACGTGGCCTATCACGGCACAACCCAGGGTGCACTTTCCATCACCGGAATCCCTGCTGCCAAACAGTATTTTGAACCGCTCATCGCCGGCCACCACAAAGTGCCCAACACGAATTTCTATCGCGCGCCGTTAAACCACCGCGATTCATTTGAAGAGTTCGGTCAGTGGGCTGCCAACCGCATTGAAGAGGCAATTCTCTTCGAAGGTGCCGACACGGTGGCCGCTGTCTTCATCGAACCCGTACAAAATTCCGGTGGATGCTTCCCGCCTCCCCCTGGCTATCTACAGCGGGTGCGTGAAATTTGCGACCAGTACGACGTAATCATGGTTGCAGACGAGACGATTACGGGCTTTGGTCGCATCGGCGATTACTTTGCCTCAACTCGCTACGGTGTCATTCCCGACATCATCACCTGCGGTAAGGGCATGACATCGGGTTACTTCCCAATGGCCGCCATGATCGCCAACGAAAGGCTCTACGAGCCATTCCGCAAGGGAACCAACACGTTCCTGCACGGCTTCACATTCGGTGGCCATCCCGCGGGTGCGGCAGTTGCGCTTGCGAACTTGGACATCTTCGAACGTGAGGGCATCAATGAGAATGTCCGTGCGAATGAGGATGCACTCAAGGCCACGCTGGAGAAACTCTACGATCTGCCGATCGTCGGCGATATTCGTGGTGCGGGGTACTTCTACGGCATCGAGATGGTCAAGGACAAGGCAACCCGCGAAACGTTCTCTGCAGATGAGAGCGAAAAACTATTGCGTGGGTTCCTTTCCAAAGCGCTCTTCGACAATGGGCTGTACTGCCGTGCAGATGACCGTGGAGACCCGGTGATCCAGATTGCTCCACCTCTTATCTGCGATCAGTCTCACTTCGATGAAATCGAGTCGATCCTTCGAACTGTCTTGACCGAGGCTGCATCTATCATTCTGTAATGACAACGGCTCGCACCAAGGTCCATCGTGCACCCCACAAGCAGGTATCTGATCCTGCGGTAGCGCGAAGGATCCTGGCGCGAGCCATCATTGCTCACGTTGCAGTCTGCATTGATGATCAACCTTTTGCACTCCCGGTGTCTTGCGCGCCATACGGCGACGAATTACTCATGCATGGATCACCAGCCTCTCGCCTCTTCAAGGCGCTAGCAGAGGGCGCACCCGCTTGCGTAACCGTGACGCTCATAGATGGATTGGTTCTGGCACGTTCGGCATTCGAGTCTTCTATGCACTACCAATCCCTTATGGCCTTCGGAAAGGCTCGCTTACTCCAGAATAAGGAAAAGCGCGCCGCTCTCATTGCACTTACTGACCATCTCTTCCCCGATCGCAGAGGTGATCTCCGTGAATCAACGGAGAAGGAACTCAACGCGACAATGATTGTCGCCTTTCCCCTCACCGAAATCAGCATCAAGGTCTCGGCGGGAGAACCCGATGATCCTGAAACAGATCTGGACTCACCTGCTTGGGCGGGAATACTTCCCATCAACAGCACTTATGGCGCACCAATTCCAGCGGCGAACCTCCGCGCCGGAATTGGTGTGCCCGAATACATCTCACGCTGGCCAAAGAATCGCCTATGAACCTCTGGTGGTCTCTCGTTGATCATCCCGAATTCAAGCCAGGGGTGCTAGATCGCCCTTGGGATGTGGTGATCATTGGAGGAGGCTTCAGCGGGCTCTGGACGGCGCATCATTTGAAGGAGTGGGAACCGACGCTGCGAATCGCCGTTCTGGAAAAGAACCAAGTTGGATCAGGGGCCAGCGGACGCAATGGCGGGTGGGTCTCCGCGCTGTACCCCATTGAGGATCACAAATTGCTCAAGCACTCGTCTCCGCAAGCGATACACGAATTGCACATCCACCTTCGCAAGACAATCGACGATATAGGCACGTTCTCAGAGAAGATTGGCTCAAACTCAGGTTTCACCAAAGGTGGAACTCTGGTTGTTGCACGCAATGAGGGTCAATTGAAAAGGCTTGCATCACACATTGAAGAGGACTACACCCTGCTCAGCGCGCGGGAAACGCGTTCTCGAATCGGAATGAGTGACGCGCTCGGATCTACTTACACGCCCCATTGCGCCGCTATTAACCCCGCCGCCCTCGTCGTTGACTTGGCGCGCTCCCTCGAACAACGAGGGGTGAGTATTTTCGAAAATACCGAGGCAACCATTGAACAGGACCATTCGGTATCAGTGGCTGGTGAAAGAATCGAAAGTACTTTCGTCGTAAGAGCGGTCGAGGCCTATCACGAAGGCACGCCAGACCAAGTGCCTATCTACTCACTCATGATTGCAACCGAGCCCCTCCCCGCCGAAGTCTTTGAAGAAATTGGAATTCGACATCGCGAGACCTTCGCGGAAGCCTCGCACCTTGTGACTTACGCGCAAAGAACTTCAGAGAATCGACTCGCAATAGGTGGGCGCGGGGCGCCATACACGTGGGGTTCGCGCCGAAACGAGGCAAGCGAGCACAATCGACGCGATCATGAACGACTACGCAATATGGCGCGAGAATGGTTCCCTGTCCTAAACAAATATGAGTTCACACATTCATGGGGCGGAGCCGTCGGTGTTACCCGGGATTGGGCCCCATATGTTCGAACGACCGAGAATTACGGTGAGATGGGTGGATATGCCGGCGATGGAGTGGCGCTCTCTTACCTGACTGCAGGAGCGATGGCTGATCTCATTCTCGCTAAAGAGACGGAGCGAACAACATTGCCTTTTGTTCAATGGAAGAACCCACGGTGGGAACCCGAACCGCTTCGATGGATCGCAATAAATAGCGCAATCAGACTCTCAGGTTTCGCAGATAAAGAAGAGAAGCGCACCAACCGTCCCAGTGGAATCATGAAGATTCTTTCGTCCATAACCGGTCAATAGGCAGACATGTTGAATCGTCCTAGCGCCATCATCTTGACCGGCGGTTCCAGTACTCGGTTTGGTTCGGATAAATCCCAAGCAAAAATCGGTCAGCTCTCCTTAATTCAGACTTTGCTTGCAACGCTTTCACCCGACATGGAGATCGTCATAGTTGGTCCGCACTTTGAGGAGACTGCTCGCACGGTCACCTTCACGCGAGAGGATCCGGTGGGAGGGGGGCCCGTTGCCGCAATAGACGCGGGACTTGCCAAGGTGCGCAGCGAGTTCGTAGTGATAATCGCGACGGATATGCCCTTTGCTAGTCAGATTGTGGAAGTGCTTCTTGAGAGTATTCCATTCAATGAGGACGCGGTAATTCCGTTGGATTCACAGGGAGTCCGACAACCACTCTGCGCCCTCTATCGAACTGGAGCTCTGACCAAGGCTCTGGCGATGTTGGGAAGCGTGCCTGGCCAATCTGTCCGTCGGCTCTTGGAAAACTTAACGGTCAAAGAACTCTCACTTGGCCCCGACCTACAGCGTATTCTTCTCGATGTTGATACTCCATCAGATCTCGAGCACGCGAAGGACCTGAGCAACGAGTCCAAGGACCAGGGAAAGGTGTACGACATGGAAAAATGGATAGACGCCGTGCAGAAAGAACTCGGTATCGACGTTACCGTCGACGAACAATTGATACTTGATTTGGCGCGGGATGCAGCTCACGGTGTGGAGCGAAAAGCCGCACCCATCACCACCTTCCTGCTCGGAATCGCCATCGCGGGTGGCGCCGATCCAAAAGAGGCGGCAAAAGGGATCGCCGAACTTGCTGGTCGTTGGCCCACAGATACATGATTGATGTTCACGAGGTCAATTGGGACGACGCAAGGAATATAGCTGCATCTGTTGGAAGACAACTCCCCCACGAAGAAATGCCTTTGCCACAGGCAATTGATCGGATACTTGCTAAAGACTGTTTCGCTTTCTGCGATCTGCCTACCTATACGACATCATCCATGGATGGGTGGGCAGTCGCGGGTGAAGGTCCATGGAAGATCGTCGGTGACGTCAAAGCTGGTGCACCGTATGAGAATGATTTAAAGCGCGGGACCGCTGTACGCATTGCCACGGGTGCAGTAATTCCACAGGGCACACTCGGAATCGTGCGTTGGGAAGTTGCAGAAGTCCGCGACGATCACGTGCATGCAAACGCCACACCGGGAGCCGATATCCGACCTGCTGGTGAGGAATGTCATGCTGGTGATCTGCTCGCCCATCGCGGAACAAAATTGACACCCGCTCTGCTTGGTCTACTTGCCGCGTGCGGTTACGACGAGGTCACTGTCGTTCGCAAACCGAAAATTGCTCTCCTGCTTTTGGGTGACGAGTTATTGCTCAGCGGCCTTCCTCACAGCGGAAGAGTGCGGGATTCTTTGGGACCCCAATTGCCAGGTTGGATAGATCGGTTGGGTGCCGAAATAATCAGCACACACTTCGTGACAGACGAGCTTTCGACGGTAATAGATGCCACCTCGAAATCACTCGATTGCGATCTACTAATCACCACAGGCGGCACCGCCGATGGGCCGCGAGATCACATTCACAATGCTCTAGAGGCGCTGCAAGCGACAATGGCAGTGGATCGTGTGAAATCTCGCCCCGGACATCCCATGCTCTTGGCGCAGATTCCATATGGTGGAAATTTGATACCCATTCTTGGTCTACCGGGAAATCCGCAGTCTGCAATTGTTGGCCTTATGAGTCTGGGAGCCCCACTCATCGACGCACTTCTGGGACGCCCGCTTGCTGATTTGCCATTTGTCGCAACGCACAACGAACTCACAGCGCCCAAGGATTTCACCCGACTGGTCCTTGGAAACCTTGTAGATGGGTCTTTTCAGATGGGCGAACATCTCGGCTCCGCGATGCTACGGGGCTTGGCAGCATCTACTGGTTTCGCCATCGTCAAGGCAGGAATCACACCCTCGGGCGGAGAAGTCCGGTGGCTCCCTCTGCCTTAGCCATCACGGCTACGATTAGCCTTTATGAGCGGAGAGAATATATTCACGCATCTCAATGATGAGGGCCAGGCTCACATGGTCGATGTCAGTGACCGCGAAATCTCAACTCGATCGGCAACGGCCTCGGGAAAAGTATTACTCTCACCAACCGTTGTTGCGATGCTGCGCGATGGAAACGTGCCAAAAGGCGATGTTCTTTCGACGGCTCGCCTGGCCGGCATCATGGGCGCAAAACGTACCCCTGATCTGATACCTCTCGCCCACCCCATTGCACTTCACAGTGTCAGTGTTGAATTGCAGATTGTCGACGATGGCGTGACGATCACCTCCGCCGTACGCACGGCCGATCGAACCGGTGTAGAGATGGAAGCACTTACCTCTATCTCTATTGCCGCACTAACAATTATCGATATGGTCAAATCCCTCGACCCGGGCGCAACCATCGCGAATGTTCGAGTCGATTCCAAAGACGGCGGGCGCAACGGCGCATGGAAAAGAACGTGACGGTTCTCAACGCCGCCATTATCACCGCGAGCAATCGCGCATCCCGTGGGATATACGAAGACAAGAGTGGAGAGATTCTTGCAGAGGGATTGAGGGCTTTGGGTTTCACGGTTGCTGCTCCCGTAGTTGTACCGGATACAGCCACTCTCATTTCCGCCGAAATCGCCAAGGCCATTGACTCCAAAATCGACCTAATTGTGACAACCGGCGGCACCGGTATTTCACCCACCGATGTCACACCTGAAGCGACGGCTCCCCTTATCCAGAAGGCTCTTCCCGGCATCAGCGAAGCAATCCGCGCCTACTCGCGTGAGAAAGTTCCAACCGCAGATCTGAGCCGCGGGCTTGCCGGAACCGCAGAACAATCCCTCATCATCAACTTGCCTGGATCCCCCGGCGGGGTCCGAGACGGCCTCGTCATCATCGAGCGTTTAGCCCTTCATGCAATTAGCCAACTCGCTGGCGAAGATCATGGTTCCGCATGAAGAACATCGAGAGTCCCAATTCCAGATCTGTTACCGTGCTTCTGATGGCTGGTCCAATTTCGTCAGAAGATTGCGTTGCTCGAGTTGAATCAGATTTATGCGGAGCAATCGCCACTTTCGTGGGAAACGTACGAGCTTTTGATCATGGCAAAGAGATTGCCAGCCTCTCGTATGAGATACACCCAACGACGGAAGCTACCCTCAGAGAAGTCGTACAAGAGGTTTCAGAGAGGCACAAGATTAAACATGTCTCAGTGGCGCACAGATACGGTGACATTCCAATTGGCGAGGCAGCCTTCATAGTTGCGGTCTCATCTGTTCACCGCGCGGAGGCGTTTGCCGCCTGCATGCAGTTGGTTGATGAAGTAAAAGCAAGAATTCCGATCTGGAAGCACCAAGTCTTTGCTGACGGGACCGACGAATGGGTGAATTGCGCATGAACGAGTTGATCGACACCTTCAATCGAGTACACCGTGATTTGCGCGTCTCGCTAACCGATCGTTGCTCTCTTCGCTGCAACTACTGCATGCCTCTCGACTTTGATAAGTGGCTGCCAAGTGATGAATTGTTGACGACCGACGAATTGATGACTGTCATAGGGGTTGCCACCGAACACGGGATTGATCAAGTACGACTCACCGGCGGCGAGCCGTTGCTTCGCCCCGACATCGTCGACATCGTCGCCCGAATCAAAGCGCTCCCCAACGCCCCTGAACTTTCCATCACCACCAATGGTCTCCGACTGGCCAAACTCGCTGCTCCCCTTGTCCACGCGGGCCTGTCTCGAGTCAACGTCAGCTTGGATACCCTCGATCGCGAGCGATTCACTGCCATGACCCACCGCGACAGATTCGACGATGTGATCGAAGGGTTGAATGCCGCACGCATTGCGGGTTTGAAGCCCATAAAGATCAACAGCGTTCTGATGCCTGGTATCAACGACGACGAGGCCCCCGCACTTTTGAAGTGGGCCATCGAAGAGGGTTTTGCTTTGCGCTTCATCGAGCAGATGCCCCTGGATGCAGGCGGGATCTGGAATCGCAGCACTATGGTCACCGCTGAAGCGATTTTTGAATCCCTATCCCCTCACTTCACTCTGAGCGCGGTACCTACCCGCGGCTCTGCTCCTGCAGAAGAGTTCTTCGTAGACGGCGGGCCAGCCACCGTCGGGATCATCGCCAGTGTCACCAAGCCTTTCTGCGGTTCTTGCGACCGGGTGCGCCTGACCTCTGACGGACAACTTCGATCATGCCTTTTCTCGAGAGATGAAATGGACCTGCGGAAAATCCTTCGCAATCAAACTTTGTCGATGGAGCAAATCCGGGCGGAGATTTCAGATCGCCTCCAAAAAACCGTGCTAGCAAAACTTTCGGGCCATGGAATCAACAATCCTGACTTCGTTCAACCCACTAGGCCGATGTCCGCGATCGGCGGCTAACCGCCTGCAAAAGGTGGAAGTACATCAACGGTGCTGCGGGCATTGATCTGCAGACCCTTGTCGTGGGAAACGACTCCGTCAATCAAGAACGAACATTGTTCGAAGACTTGCATCAAACGCGGATTGTTCTGGGCAATTGCATTGAGGATCTCATCGAGTCGACCCGGTTCGACTACATATTCGCGTTCACCGGCTGCGGCACGTGCGGCGGCATAAAGGCGGACCGTCACTGATTTATTTGTATGAGTGTTCAATTTGTGAAAGCCCTTCGCAATTGTTTACGGAGTGAGAAGACAACCCCTACTGCAACGATGGCCATGACCGCGCTAAGTGCATAGGCGGTGCTCATATCCTGATCTGTCGCAAAGTACACCTGCATCGGCCATGTCTGGGTTAGGCCCGGCAAGGAGCCTGCGAACATCATGGTCGCGCCGAATTCTCCTAGTGCGCGAGCCCATGCCAGTAGC